>JBAYZB010000196.1:0-5528 GCA_041672765.1 Gammaproteobacteria bacterium
GCCAACATCGACATGGGGCGCGGCCTGGACGAAGCGGCCATCATCGCCGCCGCCCGGCAGGTCGGCCTGCATGAGCACATCCAGGCACTGCCTGCGGGCTATGCGACGCCGCTCGACGAGCATGGCGGCAATCTCTCCGCCGGACAGCGGCAACTGCTGTCGCTCGCGCGCACTCTCGCGGCCGCCCCGAAAATACTGGTGCTCGACGAGGCGACCGCCAACATCGACAGCCACACCGAATCCCTTGTCCAGCAGACCTTGATGAGCCTGCGCGGCCGCGTGACGCTCCTGGTCATCGCCCACCGCCTGTCCACGATCCAGTCGGCCGACGCGATACTGGTGCTGCACCGGGGCAGACTGGTCGAACAGGGCACGCATCTGGCCTTGCTGGCGCGTGACGGCCTGTACCGGCATCTGTATGAGCTGCAGCAGTCGCTTTCCACCGTGTCTGCGGCCGAGAGTCCGGTTGCAACCGAACCGCTCGACTCCAACATTGCGCAATAGTGCCACCGCGGATGCCGTCGTTTCCTGACGCAATTCAGGCGCGGTTCTTGGGCCCGGTCGTAGCGCCGTGCCTGTCTCACGTGCAGGTCGACCCCTACAACATGGAGCGACTTGTTCCGACAATTTGCAGGGCTATATCGATATATTTCGACGGACCTGCCGGACTTGTATAATCGGATTCATTTCTGATGTTTTTTGCGCGACCACAGCCCAGCCTGAACGTCACGCTTGGCGGCCGGAAGGTGTGATAGACTCGGTTGTTCCAGGCCCTGTTCCTAACAAACAATAACAAACGGCCAAGCAAGGAGTACTTGTATGCGAAACCTGCGTATCAGCACCCGGATCGGTCTGGGTGCCGGCCTCGTCCTTTTGGCGGCCATCGCCGTCATTACTCTCGTCGTCCTGACCAAATTCCGTGATATCGTCAGCGACGCGGAGACACGCGAACTGGCGAAACTCTACGAAACCATGCAGGCCAACATACACCAGCAGGGCAGCCAGGCTGTCACCATGGCGTCGCTGCTTGCCCATATCCCCGACCTGCAGGAAGCCATGGCCCTGGACGATCGCATCCGCATCCACATGATGCTGGTGCCCGCCTTCCAGGCCCTCAAGAAGGATTACGCCGTCGATCAACTGCAATTCCACACGCCCCCAGCCACATCCTTCTATCGGGTTCACATGCCGGGAAAATTCGGTGACGATCTCTCCTCGTTCCGGCACACGGTCGTGGAGACCAACACCACGCGCAAGCCGATCCAGGGCCTTGAGAAGGGGGTCGCGGGACTTGGCATCCGCGGCGTCGTCCCGGTGTACCACCAGGACAGCCACATCGGCTCGGTGGAGATCGGCATGACGTTCGGCCAGCCGTTCTTCGATGAATTCAAGAACCGCTACGGTGTCGATGTGGCATTGCGGCTGGCGGATGGCGAAGACTTCAAGACCTTCGCGTCCACGTACGGCGACGATTCCCTGCTGACCGCCGCCGAATGGCGCACTGCCTTGCAGGGCAGCGCGGTCGTGCGCCAGGGAACGATCGGCAACACCCCCGTCGCCGTTTACGCCAATGCCGTTCGCGATTATTCGGGGAAACCCATCGGCGTGGCCGAGATCATGATGGATCGCACCCATTACCTCGCCGCCATCGGCAATGCCAGAAACACCACCCTGGGTGTCGGGGCGGTCGTGCTGCTGATCGGCGTCCTGCTCGCCATCGGCCTGTCGGTGGGCATCACCCGGCCCATTGCCATGACCGCCAAGGCCCTCTGCAACATCGCGCAAGGCGAGGGCGACCTGACCCATCGCCTCGACACCTCCGGGAAGGACGAATTGTCGGAGCTGGCCAAGGCCTTCAACGAGTTCGTCACCAAGATTCAGGAATTGGTGAAACAGGTCGTCGCCACCACCAATCAGCTCGATATAGCCCTCGACCGCTCGACCGAGATCATCGCCGAGACCGATCGCGGCGTTCAGCAGCAATACGCGGAAACCGACCAGGTGGCGACCGCCATCAACGAAATGGCCGCGACCGTGCAGGAAATCTCCCGTAGCGCCGCCGCCGCGGCGCAGGCGGCCGCGACCGCCGAACAACAGGCCAACAACGGCCGCCAGGTGGTGGAAACCACCGTCAACACCATCGGAAATCTGGCGCGCGAGGTCGAGCAGGCCTGTGCCGCCATGCAGCAGTTGGAGGCGGACAGCAAGACCATCACCACCGTGCTGGATGTGATCCGCGGCATCGCCGAACAGACCAACCTCCTCGCCCTCAATGCCGCCATCGAGGCGGCCCGCGCCGGCGAACACGGCCGCGGTTTTGCCGTCGTCGCCGACGAGGTGCGCACCCTGGCGCAGCGCACGCAGAAATCGACCCAGGAGATCGAGGAGATGATCGCCAATCTGCAGACCGCCGCGCTGCAGACATCCCGCACCATGACCAACAGCCGCGAAGGCGCTCAGGCCACCGTGGCGCAGGCCGCGAACGCCGATCAGGCCCTGAAGGCGATCACCGAGGCGGTCACCGTCATCACCGACATGAACAACCAGATCGCCAGCGCCGCCGAGGAGCAGAGTGCAGTGGCCGAGGAGATCAACCGCAACGTGGTCAACATCAAACAGATCGCGGACATGTCTTCGGAAGGTGCGCGTCAGATCACCAGCACGAGCACCGAACTGCGTCGTCTCGCCCAGCAGTTGGCGGGACTGGTGGAGCGGTTCAAGGTCTGACCGGAGTGCGTGCATCGGCAGAGGGGCCGGCATGCGGACGGCCCCTCTCTTTTCCCGGTACGAACCGGACTCCGCATGACTTTCCGCACATTGCCATTCCTTGACAGGCCGCGCGGCACTGCTATGGTTGATATCAAGGTGCTGTAAAAAGCAAACCTGTCGAAAGACAGGGGCGCAAAGCTCCCAGTCTAAGGGTCTTCGGATCTATGACAGTGGGGCTGCCAGCACCCTTTTCATTCGCCCGCCCTTCATTGTTCGAACACTTTCACTCTTCGCTCACAATTCCGGAGGAACGCCAAAGCGCACACGCGTGTTTATTGCATGCGTTCCTGAATACCATTCGCGGTATTTTGCCCCTCACCGGTTCCTGTTATATTAGCCCGCCCTAATATTTAACAATGACAGGAGCCGTACATGTACGATCTGTTCAAACCCGAACAGCCCGTCGGGCTGATGGATTTCGTTCGAGCAGCAAAGGCCTGCATCAAAGAGATCAACAGCGAAGAACTGGAACGGATGATGGCCAAAGGGGATGTCCTGCTGGTGGACACGCGCGAGTCGTCCGAATATGAACAGGGACATATCAAGCACGCCCTGCTGGTGCCGCGCGGCATCCTCGAGGCCGCCGCGGACCCGAGTTATCCCAAGCATGTCCCCGAACTCTGCGCCGCCCGCACCCGGCCGGTGGTGGTCTACTGCGCTACGGGCGGACGCTCCGCCATGGCGGCGGCGGTACTGCAGATGATGGGCTTCCAGGAGGTCTACAGCCTGGCGGGCGGATTCAGCGAGTGGGAAAAGTCCGACAAGCCTGTGGTGCGCGAAGCGCGCTACGTCTGACGGCGCACCTTCCACGCCGACGCGAGGAGCCTTCGGGCTCCTTTTCGTTTCCTGAAACAGTCCCGCCGTGGACGACGCAACAGGATCTGCGACTACTTCTTGTCAGATCGCCCGGTGCAGGACGAACGTTTCGTCTTCTTGACAGTCACTCCGCCTCTGCTAGCTTTACTATCGGGTGCTGTAAAAAGCAAACCTGTCGAAAGACAGGGGCGCAAAGTTCCCAGTCTAAGAGTCTTCGGACTTATGACAGTGGGGCTGCCAGCACCCTTTCTTTTGCCTGCTTCCTGCCTTCCAGCGCAAGATCCCGCTCTCCGTACCGATGCCGTCGAGCCGTGTTCCACGCTGCGATCGAGTGCCGACCGACCGCGGCGGTGACGGGACTGTGAACCCCGTCTCGGGATACCCGCCGCCCCTTGGATTACATTCCTTGCCGTGGCTGTTTCTCTCCCCCGCTGACGCAATGGCGGCGCGTCCCGCCAGCCATAAGCGGACGGAAAAACATCGAAAAAAGGCGACGGCAGATGAAAAACCTGGTTTACTCATTCGCATGGCTCGTGGTGGGCGTCGCGATCGGCGCCGCGCTCGGATATGCGGCACGTCCGCGCGGCATCCCGGCGCGCCCGCAACGGCCCGATACGCAGGCGGCCCGGGCCGCTGCGCCCAAGACATTCTGGGCTCCGACAACAGCCGCTACGGGGCGCTGGCTGCATTGAACTCGCCCAGTGCCCCGTCCGCACTCTTGCGGAACTGCCGCGCGAACGCGGACCCCGATATACTTCTTTCATAACCCAGCGATCGTCGATCCATGCACCACGCCGCTTTACCAGTAGAGGTGAAAAACGAATTCCCCATCACGTGTCGTCCGGGCTGCGGGGCGTGCTGTGTTGCGCCGTCGATTTCCTCCCCGATCCCCGGAATGCCGAACGGCAAGCCGGCCGGTGTCCGCTGCCTCCACCTGAACGAAGCGAATCTCTGTGAGCTTTTCGAGAAACCTGAACGGCCGGCGGTTTGCAACAATCTGAAGGCGGAACGTGCCATGTGCGGCGATTCGCGCGAACATGCCTACGCCTTTCTGGTGCGGCTCGAACGGGAGACGAGCCCCGGCAGTTGATTGTCATTGCTGCGCGATGACGGTCGCTATAAGCGGCTTGCGGCCTCGGTTTGTCCACCGCGCCGTCCCGCGTGTTCCCGGCGCACCCCGCACTTTGCCCTGAGCGAGCGCCATCCATCCGATCGTCTGCTTTGCCGGTGCCGTGCCTGACTCAAACCTGTGCGTTTCGCTAGTGTTTCTCAGTTACCAAGACAAGTACGACACCCACTGGACTTCCGCCGCCATTCACGGTATGAAAACCATACACGGGCAGTCCATTTGGTCATGGGCATCGACGGAAAACGTGACCTGCGGGCAGATTGCGGACCGACATGATCCGCCACGGCACCGGGCCTTGCCACCGCCGTGGCGTTTCAGGCGCATCGGGCTGTCCTGCCGGCCAATGATTGCGATGCCCTCGTTTACGAAAACCGTGAAAGGAGGATCGCATGGAAAGTTCCGAAGCGGTAATGACTCCCCAGGTTCGGGCAAAGATTTTCTTCGTACCCGGCCGTGGATGGTATTTGAGGACGCGCGATGGTCTGTTCGGACCGTTCTGTCTGAAAGCGCAGGCGGAGTTGGAACTCGAACGCGTGCTGCGATTGCAGCAGATAAGGGAAGAATCCCTGTCGGCGCACCGCATCATCTGACCCGCGGCCGGCACGCCCTGCCTGCCACCATCGTTCTCTCTGTTTTCGTATTCCTCCCCTGTTGGCTCCCGCATGGCCTGCGCGGGGCATGACAAATTTTGTGCGGCACTTCCTCGCTTCCACCTATCGCGGTTCGTTACCGTAATAGCCGCTGTTTCCTGCCCCCCGCAATGGTTGCGGTGCGACCGGCTCGGCCGCGCGCAGGGGCAATCCACGACACAACG
>JBAYZB010000197.1:0-5505 GCA_041672765.1 Gammaproteobacteria bacterium
ACCGTCGGCGATACTCCACGGCCACCGTGTTGAGCTGTGCCGGCGTGGCGCCGGTACGCTCGCCCACCGCCACCATGCGCACGATGAAAGGCGGGAACACCTGCTCGCTGCCGAAAGACTCCGCCAGACCGCTGCCACGTTCCAGGTTGTCGCGTGCTGCCCCTACCCGCTCCCGGTACACCTCGTTGCTGGTGGTGTTTTCGATGATTTCCATGCTGCTGCGCACGTCCACGCCTGCGTTGAGCAATACCGCGAGGTGTTCGCTCAGCAGCGCCAGGGACGATGCTTCCACCACCCGCCGCACGATCGGAATCTTGAGCAGCAGGCGATGATACCCCTTGCGTATGCTGCGATGATTGCGAATCAGGTAATTTCCCAACAGCACGGCGGCCACCGTTCCGATCAGCAGGTACAGGCCGTATGCGTTGAGGAAGTCCGAAATCCTGATGAGCCATATCGTCAGTTGAGGCAGGTCAACATGCAGTTCCCTGAACAAGTCGACGAGCTTGGGCACGACGTAGTAAAACCAGAACACCGCCGCGAAGGTCAGTACCGTAAACACGATGGCCGGGTAGATGAGCGCGCGCTTCGCGTCGGTCTGGATGAGCCGCAGATGTTCCAGGTGCTCTGCAGCCTGAGCAAGCGAGCGGTCCAATGTACCGCTCTTTTCGCCGATCCGTATCATGTGGCGCGCCGACTCAGGGAACACATCCGGATACTGATCGAGCGCCTCGCTCAGCGTGGAGCCGCCCGTGATATACATGGAGAGGTTGCGGACGACACGGCGCATGCTGGCGTTATTCTGCCCATGCAGCACGTCTTCCATTGCGCTCATGATGGGAACACCCGCCTTGAGCATCACGCCGAGGTTGCCGATGAACTCGATCACGTCTTCCGGCCTGATGGGCGGACTCAGCAGATTCGCGGCAGAATGCAAGACTCTACCCACCACGGAGGGCACTTCCTTGACGTACAGTACGGTGGCCCCCTGACGCTCCAAATAGGTGACGAGAGACATCTCGCTATGGAACGACGACCGCTCTATGCCCTGCTTCACGCGGCCCTCGCCATCGATCATCTTGTAGAGGAAGTAATGCATCGCCCCTTACTCACACGCTCGTGCCAAGCACCCGGATCAGCTCGCTCACCGTCGTCTCGCCCTGCGCAACCTTGCGCACGCCGCTGTGAAGCATGTTCTTGAATCCCGCGTTGGTCGCCATTTCCACCAAGTCGTGGAAGTCCGCTCCCCGCCCGATCTGGCGGGCCAGGTCTGGGGTGATATGCAATATCTCGTAGATCGCCGTACGTCCCAAATAGCCGGTATGACCGCAGGCATCGCAGCCCCGCCCTCGGTACAGGACCTCGATGTCCGCGGTACCGAGATAACGGCGTTCCTCTTCGCTGGGCTGATACGATTCCTTGCATTCGGCGCAGATGCGACGCACGAGCCGTTGCCCGACGACGCCCACCAGCGACTCCGAAAGCATGAACGGCTCGATGCCCAGCGCCCGCAAACGCGGGATCGCGCCGAAGGCGGTATTGGTATGCAGCGTCGACAGCACCAGGTGACCGGTCTCCGAGGCCTGCACTGCCGTCTCCGCGGTCTCCTGGTCGCGAACCTCGCCCACCAGGATGACGTCCGGGTCGTGACGCAGCAGATGGCGAACGGCATTTGCGAAGTTGTATCCGGCCCGCGGATTGATCTCGGTCTGCCGCACCAGGGGGATGCGGTACTCGATGGGATTTTCCACGGTCACGATATGCTTCTCCAGCATGTCGAGCACGCGCACGGCGGAGAACAGGGTGGTAGTCTTGCCCGCGCCCGTGGGGCCGGTCAGGAGCACGATGCCGTAAGGCTGGTTGAAAATCTTCTTCAGCGTGGCGACATCCTCGTCGTAGAACCCGAGCTGACTCAGCGTCATGAAATTGCTTTCCATGGGAAGCAATCGTATGACCATGTTTTCACCGTACGGCCCGGTGGTGGTCGATACACGCATGTCGTACTTGCGGTTCAGGATTTCCGCCGAAAAACTTCCGTCCTGCGGCAGCCGCTGCTCGGCGATGTCCATGTTCGCCTTGAGCTTCAAGGTCGATACCAATCTCCTCAGGCTGGGCGCCATGGAGTACATATGACGCATGACGCCGTCGACCCGGAAGGCGAGGTTAACCGTGGCCTCCGTCGGACTGATGTGAATGTCGGACGCGCGATGCCTTACCGCCAAGTGCAACAGATGCGATATGAGCTGATCGAGCGAACGCGCCATGTCCGCGTCTCGACCCACGAGGTCGATCTCGCGCTGGAACAGGCTCTCGACCGGATTTTCCAGGAAATAGTAGTAGTGCTGGATCGCGTTCTGGATCTTGCTGCGCTCGCCGATGTAGAACTCCGGCTGCAGTGCCACCTGCCTCACCAGCAGGCGCGCAAGCTGTTCCACCTGGGGATTGGAGGTGACGATCTTGATGCTCCGCTCCGTGCGCTGCAACGGCAGGAAATCATTCGTGATGCAGAGCTTCATGTTGAACAGAGCGAGCGCCTCCCGGTGCGGCGCCAAACGATCCACGTCGGCGTACGGTATGCCGTACTGTTCGGACAACGCATTGGCGACGTCGAACTGGGATACGAAGCCGAGCCGCTCCAGGATCTCGCCGACCTTTTCGCCGGTGATTTTCTGTTCCTTGAGCGCCAGGCCGATATGGGCATCGGTCACAAGCCCCTTGCTCTTGAGCAGTTCCCCGATCTGGATGATTTCTTTATTCATCACGCTACACGATTCAAAGGTTGGAAGTTTGCGCTAATGCGCCGATGTCTTCGCCCTCAATGGGCAGGACCATCAGTTCCTTGCCGGCGAACGGCTCCATCGCCAGACGATCACGAATGGCCACGGCCTGCGGCCTGTCTTTTTCCGCGCCCACACGCACGACATACCACTCCTGTCCATCCGGCCCTGCCACATTCACCACGCGCGCCGCAACGCCCCTCTGTTCAAGGGAGGCGCGCAACCCCAGGGCATTTTCTTGCGATCGGAAGCTTCCAACCTGTACCGTCCAGAGCATGTTCCGGGCCTGCTGATGCAGAAGGAACAGCGTGACCGGATCCGGGTAGCCCGTTATCGCGAGACCGTTACGCAACTGAAACGCCATGACCGCTCCGCGTGTGTTATGGCCGACGACACCGTCTACCCTGTCGTTGTAGAGGAACAGGCGCGCAAGGAGCCGCTGAATGGAGCGGACTTCCTCGCCCCGGTATCCAACTTCGAATCTACCGACCTGAATGTCCGGCTTCCAGAACAGCAGGCTCTTGCTTTCGCCCCGGCCGGTCCGATAGGACAGGATCGTGTACTCGGTCAACGGCTCAGCGAGCGCGGATGGCAATATCACAAGCTGGAGCGATGTGGCCTGCGCGATCTCGGTGGCCAACTCATCGAAGCGGTCCTGCGCCAGCGCCTGAGCCAAAGCATCACGATACTCGTGCAACTGATAGCCATTCAGGAAGGTATCGATCGCGGTCCAGTCCACGCCCCCAGCTTCCTGCGCCCAGGCCGCCGGCGACTCCTGCCCGCTGTCACCATCCGCAGGCAAAGCGCGTTGCAATGCCCCCTGAGTCTGGGCCATCGGCACCTTATCCTCGTTCGTACCCTCGCGCAGGACGGACGAGGTCTTCGCTTGCATGTCATCGGGCGCGTCCAGTGCCGCTACCGGCGCGAACAGTTGGCTGATGGAGGAGTATCCGACCACCCCGGCGGCAATCAGGGCAAGACCGGCGGCGACTGCGCCCCATTGCTTCCACCCCCCCCGGCGCGGTAGTGCCATGCCGACTTCGGAAGCAGCGGTCAACAGCACCCGCGGTGAAATGTCGTTGGTCTGCTGCGCGACAGCCGCATAAAGCGCCCGATCCAACAGGATATTGGCCCGCCGCGGATTGCCGCCCGTCAACTTGTGCAGAAGGGCGAGCGCGGACTGCCTGATCTGGACGATGCCCCGCGGATCGGCAGACTTCAGGCGGGTCCTGACATACTGCGTCAGTTCGGCCAGCGTGTACGGCCGGACCTTTGCGTTCAAGACAATGCGGCTCGCCAACTGGCGCAGGCCGTACGCGCGAAGCTTGACGTCCAGTTCCGTCTGACCGACGAGCAGGATTTGAACCAGCTTCTCCGTATCCGACTCGAGATTCGAGATCATCCGCACCAGTTCCAGGTTCTCTTCGGACAGGTTCTGGGCATCATCGATGATGATCACGCAATTGACGCCACTCGCGTTCTGCTCCAGCAGAAACTGGTTCAACACAGCCAGACGGGTCGAGACCCCGCCGCCGTTATCCTCGATCCCAAAGTCGCGGTTGATGTGTTCGAGCAACTCGTCGCTGCGGCAAAGGGTGTTGAAGACATACGACGTCTTCGCCCCGGCCTCCTCGAGCTTGTTCAGGATGTGGCGCGCGATCGTGGTCTTGCCCAATCCCACCTCGCCGGTCAGGGTCATGAAGCCCTTGCGCGTCTCGATGGCGTGCATGAGTTCGGCCACCACCACCTCGACGTATTCCGGCATATAGAAATGCAGTACGTCGGGCACCACGGGAAAGGGATTGTGCCGAAGGCCGAAGTAATCCTCGAACACGGTGCGCGCACGTGAGGAGGGCACTGCGGCCTCCTCCATCGCATGCTGCAAAGACACGGTATCCGCCATCGCTGCCTGGTTCACTGCAGAGTCACCAAACAAAGACTTGCCATTACTTGAGTTGCGCCTTGACCTGCGCAAGCTTGGGATGGCCGGGATAGCGTTCCTCCAGCCTGGCAAGCCGCGAACGCGCCGTCCCGGTGCGACCGGTGAGATATTCCACCAACGCCATGTTCACGCCCGCATCCAGGTCGTACGCATCCTTCTCCAGAACGTTCGCCAACACGGCTTCCGCCTCCGCATATTCCTTGCGGGTCATGTAAAGATAGGCCTTGAGCTTGAGTGCCAAAGCATCCTGCCCGCCGCGGATCGATTCGAGCGCCTGCAGCAGAACATCCGCGCTGGCGTAATCTGCACGGCCCACCGCCGCCTGAAATTCCATCACCAGCTTGTCAACCTCCTGCAACCTGGAGACGGCCACCTCGATCCGGCCTTGCGGCTCCTGCCGCGATGCAGTCCCAGTCGTGTTCGTTGCGCGCGGCGCTGCCGTAGCGGCCCTGTCGGGCTGGGCTACGAATGCAGTCACCGCCGCCGCATCGTCCACGCCATGCTGAAAGATCGATTGGATGCTGCCTGTCCGCGGCACAGCGCGCGCTGCACTGCTGGCCGTGGCTGTGGAAACGGGCGGTTCACCGAATTCGGCCACCGGCGTTCGTTTCGTGTCTATGTCCACGTTGGCGGCCGGCGCGACACCGTCCGCTTCACGCTCCGTATTTGCGTCTCTCGCGGGCGCTACGGGCATTGTCTGGTCCCGGCCGGTCCCGCCTGCAGTGACAACAGGCACCACCGGCGCCGATTCACCCTGCTCCACCGGTGCAGGCGCTGCCGGCTCCA
>JBAYZB010000198.1:0-5473 GCA_041672765.1 Gammaproteobacteria bacterium
CGGGATGCCTCCCCGATGAGAAAACCAATAAAAAACTATATATTTGTCAGGCAAAACTAGTGGAGATGTTTTGGACTGCCAGACACACTGGATGAAACACTACTCCATACTTAACCTTAATCCTGCGATTGACTCAAAAAAAATTGGCTCGAATCATATTAGCAAAGGAGAAAATGCCTGGAAAAATGATAAAACCGGACGGAGCTTGCTTGGTCAACAATACTTATGGGCCTTAAACAATTGGCTAAGCAAAAGAGATCAAAGAAAAATGCCCCAAGATCATGACTTAAACCTTGATTCAAAAATTTCAAGATGGCTTGGAGATAAAACGCCCGATAAAGAAAGGATCGTCAAATTACTCATAGCAAGACTAAAATATAATTGGGAATCCTACGAAGAATTACAGCTTGGTGGACAATATAAAGAACTCGAATTCCAAACATGCAGGATGGATATTTGTCATTATGCTTTCCCAAATCACTTTGATACTCTAATTCAGACAATTGGCAAAATGCAATCTCATAAAGATCTAGAAGGATGTGGAAGCTATACTCTGGAAATTAAAGAATTCATTACTAGAAAATACTCTGAGATCGTCTCTTCAATAATTGATATTTCAAAAGATAAGGTTTTTCATAATCTAAACAAAAATAATCAATTTAGAATTTGGCTATATCTCTGCTTGGCTAAGACAATTAAAGAACAAACAGACATAAAGGCCCCATTACCTATGCTTAACAAAAATGCTTAACAAAACAACTTTGCATAACACGGATGCTATAATTAATGGACTTGTCACAGTATTGAAATTTTATAGGTACTTTATCGGGATCTTACGAAAAGAATTATCTTTAGGGTGTTGATTTGTCCGTTTTGGGGGTATTATTGTACATTAAACCACCACATGAGGTATTTGTACAATGTAATGCCCTATTTTGAATAATATTGGAGTTATCCGGCTGCTATTGCGTTTATCTTTGTAAATGGTTTGTAAAACCTTTGTAATTTTAATTAAATAATCGTAATTCTTAAATTTAAAAATGATGAAAAACGTCTTCTTTCCTATGAAGATACCTCAAAAACAGGTGTGGTTATTGGCGGTGTTTTTGTCGTTCGGACAAATGGCTTTTCCCTTAAGAAATAATGTATTGGGAGAGTCTTCTGTTGCAAATTTTAGTGTGCAGCAGAATCATAAAGTGGTTACTGGAACTGTAACTGACAGATATGGTCCGGTGACAGGCGCCAGTGTGATTGTGAAAGGAACTACCAATGGAGTTATTACCAACATTGATGGTAACTTTAGGCTGGAGGTTCCGGTAGGTGCTACTATTGTTATATCCTATGTAGGGTATAAGGATAAGGAAATCAAGTATGCAGGGGAAGCAACTTTACAAGTGGAACTGAATGAAAATGTTCAGGAACTGCAGGAAGTGCAGGTTGTTGCTTATGGTACCACTAAGAAAGTTACGGTGACCGGAGCTGTGTCTTCCATTACTGCAGAGGATGTATTGAAAACGCCGGTTTCGAGTATTGGTAATGCTCTGTCCGGAAAATTGCCGGGATTGTCTTCAGTACAAACTACCGGACAGCCGGGAGCCGATGATCCTTCCGTGTATATCCGTGGTGTGGGTTCCCTTTCTGAATCAATGTCCAAACCGTTGATGTTGGTTGATGGTGTGGAACGTTCTTTCTTTCAATTAGACCCGAATGAAGTAGAAGATATCACAGTACTGAAAGATGCTTCTGCTACAGCCGTTTTCGGTGTGCGTGGTGCGAATGGTGTGATCTTGGTAACGACAAAACGAGGCCAGGAAGGAAAGGCCAAAGTGAATTTCTCCACTTCGTTAGCTGTTCAGACGCCTACACGTTTGCCTGAGTTTGCTAATAGTTATGAATATGCATCAAATTATGTTGAATCTCAACGTAGAGATGGGGTGGCTGAGGGAGCAATGGCTTTTACGCCGGACGTCATCGAGGCGTTTCGCACCCGTAGCAATCCGATGGCTTATCCGGATACAGACTGGTTGGATATGCTGATTAAGAAAAATGCTTTGCAAACACAGCACAATTTGACTATTTCTGGCGGTACGAGTAAAGTCCGTTATTTTGCTTCATTAGGTGTATTTACGCAAGACGGGTTGTTTAAAGCGCTTGAAAAAGAATATAACAGTAATTTCAGTTACAACCGTTATAATTACCGTGTCAATTTGGATATGGACATCACGAAAACCACTTTGTTGCGAATGAACGTGGGAGGACGTATGAATGACAAACGGACTCCGAACTATGACGAGGACGATATTACTTATCTGTTCCGTGACATTTATTGGGCAACTCCATTTTCGGGTGTCGGAATTGTGGACGATAAATGGATTTGGTCTGATAGCAAAAAGATAACAAGCATGCCCGGAGACCTTCGCGATGCCCTTTATCCTTATTATGGAAAAGGATATAACATGCGATATGGAAATACGTTGAATTTTGACTTCGTGTTGGAACAGAAATTGGATTTTATTACCAAAGGATTGAGAATGCATGTCAAAGGTGCTTATAATAGTGGAGTAAATCTGACAAAGATCAGAAGCGGTAGTTTCCCTCATTATGAAGCTATTATGAATATTGACGGTACGGTAGATTATCGTCGCGTAGGCGAGAAAACCAATCTTAGTTATTCAGAATCAATAGGACGTACAAGGGATTGGTATGTGGAAACTGCTGTGAACTATAGACGTGATTTTGGGAAACACCATGTTTCCGGATTGGTGATGTACAATCAGTCTATTACCCATTATCCATCCGGACCAAGCGAATTCTTATCTATTCCGAGAAGTTATGTTGGTTTGGTTGGACGTGCCACTTACGATTGGAACACCCGTTATATGGCAGATGTCAATATGGGATACAACGGTTCCGAAAACTTTGCTCCCGGCAAACGTTTCGGTATGTTCCCCGCTTTCTCTGTTGGTTGGATCCTTTCCGAAGAAGAATTCATGCAACCGCTGAAACCATATTTGAGCTATTTCAAACTGAGAGCTTCTTATGGTATTGTGGGTAATGACCGTGTAAGTGATAATTCTCGTTTCCTTTACCTTCCGGATATTTATGATCCTAACACTGGAGTATTCTACTTCGGTAACGGTTCTACAGGTACAGCCGGAGCTGCTGAAATGAAGAAAGGAAATCCAACAGTGACGTGGGAGACAGCTGCCAAGCAAAATTACGGGGCTGATCTCTATTTCTTCGACAGCAGGTTGAAATTGAATATGGATTACTTTATCGAACATCGTCAGGATATATTGGCTTCTCGGGGTAAAAACCCGGGTTATCTGGCTGTAACCCTGCCTACTGCCAATATCGGTAAGGTAGATAACAAAGGATTTGAAGTGAGTGTGAACTGGAGAGAAAGGATGAAAAAATTTGGGTATAATATCGGAATTAACTTGTCGTATGCTAAGAATACAATCGTATTCATAGATGAAGTTCAGTATCCATATGAATATATGCAACGTACCGGTCGTTCGGTAGGACAGAACTTCGGATATAAGTTTGACGGATTCTTTTCGGAAGATGAAGTAAGTCGTTACAATGTAGAACGCGGTAATACAATGCCGGATTATGGTTCCGGTTTCACTCCTCATCCCGGAGATGCGAAGTTTAAAGACTTAAATGATGACCATAAGATTGACCAGAATGATGTGACTGCTATTGGGAATCCTGTTTATCCTCAATTGACGGGTGGTATCAACCTGGGATGCTCTTATAAAGGTTTTGATATGAGTATGACATGGCAAGGAGCTACCATGGTATCACGTATGTTGGAAGATATATTCTCGACTCCTTTTAGTTCTTCAATGTCGCGTTCGTTAATGAAGTATTTTACAACAGACACGTGGACTCAAAAGGGAGATGCAGCAAAATATCCGGCTATTTCGTTTACAAACATGACTCATAATAACCGGAATTCAGATTTATGGCTACGTGATGCCTCTTACCTGCGGTTGAAAAACATAGAAGTAGGTTATAGTTTTCCGAAGAAAACGCTTCAGAAAATGCAGCTTAGTAGTATGAGAGTTTATGCTACTGGATACAATTTGTTGACGTTTGATAAACTGAAAGTAATTGATCCGGAAGCAAAAACAGGAACTAATGCTATGTATCCTGTAGTGATGGTAATGAATCTGGGATTGAAAGTTGGATTTTAAAAATTGAAGAAAGGAAAATAAATATGAAATCAATCAAAAGATATATTCATGGATTAGCATTGTCACTGCTATTGGTACTGATGGTGTCATGCGAAGATTTTGCTGTCGGAGAAAAATTTCTTCAGAAACCGCCCAGCACTGATGTAACCATTGATACAATTTTTTCAACAGCGGAATATGCTCGTAAAGTGTTGTGGTATAGTTACTCGTTGCTGCCTTATGAATTTCCTACCGGTTATAACTTTTCAAGTGCCATGTGGTATGGTATTCTGGAAGGTCTGAGCGACCTGAATAATTCTTACCTTACATGGGATGGAGTAAATACGTTATACTACAGCGGTTCCTATAATGCAGGATCAGAAGATGCCTCAGCATCTAATGGCGGAACCGGTACAAAATATCGTTTTACAAATCGTAATTCCTGGAAATGCATTCGTCATGCCTGGATACTTATAGAAAATATAGATAGGGTGCCGGATATGTCTGCTGCAGAAAAGAACCGTTTGAAAGCGGAAGCTAAGATCATTATCGCTACTCAATACGCGGAAATGATCCGTCATTATGGATCGTTGCCGATTGTAGATCGTGCCATTGATCCGGAAGATGTTAATCTACCCAAGCGTGCTACTTTGCAGGAAACAGTCAATTTCATAGTCCGACTGCCCGACGCAGCAAAGAATTGCTCTGATCTTCCATGGGCTATAAATGAAAGTGAATCAGATAGCTGGAGTGGTCGTTTAACCCGTGCATCAGCAATGGGACTGAAAACGCGTGTCCTTCTGTTTGTTGCGAGCCCGTTGTTCAATTCAGAAACTCCTTATTATGCAGGGGAAGCTTCCGATAAACTCATGACTTGGTTTGGAGGTTATGATGAACAACGCTGGAAAGATGCAGCAAAGGCCGGTGAGGAGTTTATAGCTAAAATGCAGCAAGAAGGATTTTATGACTTGGTTAAGACTGGAGAATACAGGATGGCTTTCCGTGACGGATATTTTACCCGTGGAACGACTGAATCATTGATTTCCAGCCGCCGTCATTATCGTACGAATAATATTGGTGCTCTTTTGCAATCAGCACGTTGGGGAGCATGGTGTCCTACGAAAGAGTATTTTGATATGTTCCCTATGAGCGATGGCAGCGATTTTGACTGGAACAATACG
Source organism: Gammaproteobacteria bacterium (assembly GCA_041672765.1). Lineage (GTDB taxonomy): Bacteria > Pseudomonadota > Gammaproteobacteria > JBAYZB01 > JBAYZB01 > JBAYZB01. The sequence continues at coordinate 5,363 of JBAYZB010000198.1, forward strand.
GAACATGCCAAAAATCCGTTCATTAACCGTGATCCTCGTTTGTGTGAGACTATTTTGTTAGATGGAGATAAGTTTGGTAGTAGCACTGCAGACGTTTGCAAGGAAAAATCA
>JBAYZB010000199.1:0-5452 GCA_041672765.1 Gammaproteobacteria bacterium
TCGAGAAGGGCCTCATGTGCGGGAGCCAGGTCGGCAAGACCACGGTCGCGCTGGCCGACGTCTACCATTTCTGCGATACCAACCGCGTGCGCGTGATCTACACCATGCACACGCAGACCGCGGTCTACGACTTTTCGCGCACGCGGGCCAAGCCGGCCATCGAGGCCTCGCCCCATCTCGCCGAACTGCTCCGGGGCACCATCGACTCGGCGGAGGTTAAGGTCTTCCGCCACGCGGAGGGCGGTTCCTCGGTGGTGTTCTTCCGCGGCGGCCAGGCGTCGAGCGCGGCGATCTCGGAGCCGGCCGATATGCTGGTCCATGACGAAGTGGACTTCAGCCGCCCGGATATCCTTTCACTCTACAAGTCACGCCTGGCGGCCAGCGTGCACGGCCGCCGGCTGTGCGTGGGCACGCCCACCATCCCCGGCTTCGGCATGGCGGCGCTGTGGAGCGAGTCCTCACAGTCGGAGTGGATGGTGCGCTGCCCGACCTGTCACGACGAGCGCCCGCTGACCTGGCCTGAAAGCATCGCCCTGGACGCGCCGGAGCCGGTCTACGTGTGCGCCCGCGGGCACGAACTGACCCGCGCCACCATCTGCGCCGGGCGCTGGGTGGATACGGTGACCGAGGGCCGCCCGACGTGGCGCATGTACCACTTCGGGCGAATGTTGCACCCGCTGTGGAGCGCGGCGCGCGTGGCGGCGGCCTTCGGGGAGGCCGAGTACACCGACTTCCCCGAACTGTTCTTCAACCAGATACTGGGGCTGCCCAAGAGCAGCGGCACGCTGGGGATTACCGAGGAGATCATGGTCCGGGCGCTGGTGGGGTTCCCGGCCTTGGAACGTAGCGAGCAGCCGACGTGGGCGGGGTGCGATCAGTCGAACGCCGAGGACCGGCACCGCGTGCTGATCGGCATGGACGACGCCGACGGCGGCGCGGCCTACGTGCACGTGGAGGTGTGCGGCTGGGACCGGCTCGCCGACCTCATGCACCTGTTCAACATCGAGCGCCTGGTGATCGACGCCCTGCCCGAGACCTCCAAGGCGCGTGAGTTGCAGAAGCAGTTTCCGGGGCGGGTCTATCTGGCCTATTACCCGAATATGCCGATGAAGAAGCCGACGCACGAGGGCATCTTCACCGTGGACCGCAAGAAGAACGCCGACCTGGTGAACATCGACCGCACGGCCTCGCTGGACGTGAGCGCCCGGCGGGTGCGCGCCGGGCAGGACAGTTTCTGCGCCCTGCCCGCCGAGCTGCGCAAGACGCTGATCACCGAGATGTGCAACATGGCGCGCGGCGTGGAGACGGACGCGCACGGCCAGCCCCGCGCCTTCTGGCAGAACACCGGCCCCGACCACTTCCGCCACGCGCACAACTACGCCACCGTGGCGCGCGCGCTCTACCAGACCTGGGCGCAGGGGCCGCAGTACGTCAGCATCCCGCTGGACGGCGGGGAGCGCGAGGTGACCGACGAGGAGACCGGTCGGACCCACGTGATCCGGCCCGGCTACATTCCGATGCCGGAGGGCGTCGTGGGCGCCCCGAAGCCCTTGGACTGGTAACAGGAGGTGCGGCAGTGACGCAGGATATCGTGGTGAAGAGTCCGGCGGCCTGGCCGACGGCGGAGCACTATCTGCGCAAGGCTTTGGCGAAGTGCCCCGCTACCGCACCCGTGTCGGAGTTTATCGAAGCGGTCCGTCGATGGTTCACCGTCGCGGGCGCGGGCGCGGTGATCGTCGGGCGCGGCGGTGACCTCGAACTCCGCAACCCATGCGGCCGGCGCGAAGCTTCGCCCGCACTCTTGGCCGCGGTGCAGGAAGTCAAGAGCCTGGGCCGGCGATTGGGCCTGCCCGGGACGGTGGGGGAGTCGGTCGGAAACCCGACGTGATGACCGAGATGCTGAAGATCACCGACGCCCCCCACGGGAGGCGCGCGCAATGACCTACAATCTCAAAGCGGACGCCAAGCGCCTGGCGGAACTCACCGCGCGCACCGGTGCCCTGCCGGTCACCCCCGACCCCGACGCCCCCGGGCCGGTCAACACCGGTGAGGGGCCGCGCTTCGCCGACCCGCGGCTGGAGCTGGTCAAGGGCCTGGGCAACGGCGCCAAGCCCACGGGCACCCCGCACCGGATCATTCCCTCCCTGTGGGCCATGGGCACCTACCAGGGCGTGAAGGACCCGGTGAAGGCGACCGGGATCACCTACGCCGTGCTCGACCGCATATCGCAGCTGCACCTGGTGCGCGTGGCTATCAACGCCCGCATCCGTCAAGCCCGCGCCTTCTGTCAGCGTCCCCGCTCGCGTTCCGACGTGGGCTTCGTCATCGAGCCGAAGGACCCGAACACACCGGTGACGCCGCAACTGCGCAAGGAAATCGAGGCCATTACGCAGATCATCGAGTGGGGCGGCATCCCCTACGCGCGCGTCACCGACCACCAGATCGCGCGCTGGGACGGCAACGGCGAGGAGAAGGCCCTGCGCTTCGACCAGCTCATCGCGCTTATGGTGGAGGACAGCCTGATTTACGACGCGGCCGCCTTCCGCAAGGAGTTCCCGCGGGTCGTGCGCGAGCACCCGGCCTATCAGGCGAACCCCGAGGCGATCGGCTACGGCAGCCCCTACCCGCCGGTGTGGATAGGGCCGCTGGCCGGGCACCGGCTGCGCAGCGCCGAGCCCACCTACCGCGACCCGCAGGAGGTAGCCGAACTGGAGCGGCGGGCCGGCGGCCGGCTACTCCCGGTGGGTTCGGTCCGTCCGGAGGCCTACACCGCGGAGATCCGCCCCGAACTGGGGCAGCATGTGGCCTGGGTGGAACTCGATGACCGCGGCCAAATCTGTCGCGAGTTCGCGGCACACGAGGTCGCCTACTTGGCGCGCAACCCGCGCTCCGACCAGTGGACCACCGGCTACGGGCGGAGTGAGCTGGAGTACCTGATCGAGCTGGTCACCGGCCTGGCGGCGGGGGTCTCGTTCAACGTCGAGTACTTCACGCATTCGCACATCCCGGCCGGCTTCCTGTTCCTCAAGGGCGGTTGGAAGCAGGAGCGGTTGGAGCAGTTCCGCCAGCAGATCGTGCAGGGCGTCGGCGGCCCCGGACAGTATCACAAGCTACCCCTGCTGTTCAGCGACGACCCCGAGGCGTTGGCGCAGTTTATCGGGGTGCGCAACGACGCAAACCTGAGCATGTTCTGGGAGAAGTGGATCAGCTGGCTTGTCAACGCCATTTGCGCCGCCTTCGGCATGGCCGCAGAGGAGATCGGCTTTCAGTCTTTCCGGCAGAGCGGCGCCGGGGCGCTGACCGAGGCGGACCCGACCACCCGCATCCTGCAGGGCGAGGACGTGGGCTTCGTTCCCCTCATGAGCTTCATCGAAAACTGGCTCAATGAGACCGTCATCTGGCCCATCGACCGAAACCTGGCCCTGCGCTGGCAGAACCTGCGCGAGCGCGACGAGAGCCGCGAGTTGGCGGATATCCAGACGCGCCTCAACCTCGGTATGCTCACCGTCAATCAGGCCTTGGCCGAGCGCAACGAACCGGAAATCAAGGACCCGCTCGACCTCGACCTGTACCGGCGTATCGAGACCAGGGTGGTGAAGCAGTGGCCGGTACTGCAGGGAGACGTGGCGGAGCGCACGCGGGTCACGCGCCAGATATACGAGCACCTGATGGATGAGCGTGGAAAGTCGCCGTACGCCCGGTGGCCCGATGCGCCCGGCATTGTGGTGCCGCAGGTTTACATGCTGGAGATGGGGGCGGTGCTGGGCGGTGGGGAGGGCGGTCCGGGCGGGCCGGGCGGGTTGGAGGGCATGATGGGCGGGGGCATGGGCCTGCCGGGGTTCGGCGCCGAGGACAAGGAGGCACCCGAGGCGATGGACGCTTTGGGGCCGGGAGGCGTCGCCGCGGGAGGAAGCCTGCGCGGCGACGAGGAGCCGTCCGGAGAGGGCGGCTACCCCGGCCCCGCTGACCTCGACGAGCTGAAGGCGGCCTTCATGCCGCCGGAGGTGCACAAGTCGGTGGCCGGAGACGACCGCGATCGCGAGGCGGCGGTTCTGCGGCGCGTGCTGGCGCGGCTGGGGGGATGGGCCGCGACGCTGCGGGACCGGTTGCGCGCCCTAACCGGCGGGGGTGAGGGCCGATGACCAGGAGGCGACGGGCGGCGACCCGGGCGATGCTCATCGCCTACGTGGTGCTCATGATGGCTGGCATCGCCTGGGCACAGGACTTCTGGACCATGTGCGACGAGTGGGGCGGTCGGGTGCTGCTGGTGGCGGCGGTGCTGGCGGCGGTGGCGGGTCCGATTGCGGCGTGGTTCCGGTTGGACCGTCGGGTGGCGGGGGTGGAAGACCGCCAAAAGCTGACCGACGAAAAGTTGAACTACCTGCGCGACCGGGTGGACGGAATCCAGGAGGCGCTCGACGGCAAGCTGAACCGAATCCTGGAGCTGCTGGCGCGCTACTTCGAGGACAAACACTGAAGAGGGCCGGGGGCGGCGTTATGGACGACGCGCTATTCAAGGCTGTGGAACCCGGCGCCCCGGCCACCGGTGGGCGCGACCTGGCCGACTTGGAGGCCGAGGCCGCGCGCGCGCTCCTGCACAGCCGCGAGGCCCGCGACGACCTGCAGGCGGAGATGATCGGCCTGTACTCAACCTACGCGGCGGCCTGGCGCTACGGGCAGGAGCGGCTGGCGGAGACTCCCCTGGCGAGCGAGCGGCGGGCGACCCGGGCCGAGTTGAAGCAGCTTCGCGGATTCACGGAACGGGCGGCCCAGGCCGCGATCCGGCAGGCGTACGCCCGGCAGTTCGGCCTGGGCAAGCGCGCGGGCTGGAACTGGCGCGACACCGATGCCGCCGAGGACAAGTTCCTGCTACGCCTGCGCCGAGAGGAGTACGTCTTCGTCCGGCGCTTCCTCGACGACATCGAGGGCGGCCGCGTCGGCATGCCTATCGAGCAGCGGGCGGCGCTCTACGGCAACGCCGGCGACGAGGCCTTCTGGTGGGGCTTCCTCTATGCCGACCAGTCCTCGGACCGCTACCTGCGCTGGGTGGTGGGGGAGGCCGAGCACTGCTCGGACTGCCGCTACCTGGCGGGCGACCTGCCGCCCGACGACCTGGCCAAGTACACGAACCCGAACACCGTGCCGTTGGGCGGGCGCTGGGGGGTGGGCGTCTACTCGGCGCAGGAGTTGGCCTTGCTGGGGGTGGTGCCGCAGAGCGGCAAGTTACGGTGCACCACCAACTGCCGGTGCCATCTGGAGCGCGCGACCCGACCGGCCGGGAAGCCGCAGGCGCGACTGCAGCGGACGCCCTTCCGATCACTGGAGCCGAAGCGCGTGCAGCCGCGGTATGAGCAGCGCCGTCGGCGCTACGACATCCGCCGGGTGAAGCGGGATACCTCCCTTGCTAAGGGCTTGACGGACGCGGACGTGGAGGCGGAGGCGGACCTGCTGG
>JBAYZB010000200.1:0-5434 GCA_041672765.1 Gammaproteobacteria bacterium
TCGCTCGCGGAAGAGTTCGCCGGCCTGCCGCCGGACACCACCGAGGAGAACATTCAGGCGCGCTGCCGCGGCGTGCTGCTCATGGCCATCTCCAACAAGAAACGCATGATCGTGCTGACCACCGGCAACAAGAGCGAGACAGCGGTGGGCTACACCACGCTCTACGGCGATATGGCGGGCGGATTCGCGCCCATCAAGGATGTCCCCAAAACCCTGGCGTACCGCCTGGCGGAGTATCGCAACGGCATTTCGCCCGTCATCCCCCGGCGCGTGCTGGAGCGCGCACCGTCCGCGGAACTGGCGCCCGGCCAGAAGGACGAGGACACCCTGCCGCCCTATTCAGTGCTCGATCCCATCCTGGAGATGTACGTGGAGCGGGATCTGTGTGTGGAGGACATCGTGGCGGCGGGATACGATGAGGCGACGGTGCGGCGCGTCGCGGCCATGGTGGACCGCAACGAGTACAAGCGCCGGCAGGCGCCGCCGGGGGTGAAGATCAGCCGGCGCGCCTTCGGGCGCGATCGTCGCTATCCCATCACCTCCGGATTCGGGAGCGGCTGAGCAGTGCGCCGGGCTCTCCGGGAGCTTGCCGGCGGGTGGTTGGATTTTCTTGAAGAGGAGCGGATATGAAAAAGGTCGAGGCGATCATCAAACCTTTCAAGCTGGACGACGTGCGGGAGGCATTGTCGGAAATCGGGATCACCGGCATGACCGCCACCGAGGTGAAGGGGTTCGGCCGCCAGAAGGGGCACACGGAACTCTACCGCGGCGCGGAATATGTGGTGGACTTCCTGCCCAAGGTGAAGATCGAGATCGTCATCCCGGACGACAAGCTGGAGCAATGCATCGAGGCGATCACCCAGGCGGCGCGCACCGGCAAGATCGGGGACGGCAAGATCTTTGTGACCGCGGTGGAGAAGGTGATCCGGATCCGGACCGGGGAAGAGGACCTGGCGGCGATCTAGCCGCTTGACGAAGTGTTTAAACGCCAAGGCGCAAAGAGCGCAACGGTAAGGCCGTTTTTGAATTGCGTCTGTTTTGCGCCTTGGTGTCTTGGCGTCGATTCGTAGTATCGGATCAGCGGTAGCTCACCACCTCGTCCATGTGCCGCCGCGGGGTCGCCTCGGGCAGTTCGGCCGGGTAGCCCACGCTCAGCATGGCCACCGGCACCAGTCCCGCGTCCAGCCCGAGCAGATCCTTGACCGCGTTTTCATCGAAATACCCGATCCAGGTGGACCCCAGACCGGCGGCGACCACCGCGAGCTGCGCGTAGGCGGCGGCGATGGTTGCATCCTGTACGGCGTAGAGGGTGCGCCCGCGCTCGCCGAAGCGTTCCTGCGAGCGGGCGGGGTCTGCGCAGAACACCAGACAGATCGGCGCCTCCGCGATGAATGCCTGGTCGTTGGCCGCCCGCCGCAGCCCGTCGCGTTCCTGCTGGCTGCGCACCACCACGATCCGGTACGCCTGCAGATCGCCCGCGGTGGGGGCGGCACAGGCCATCTCCAGTATCGCGTGCAGCTTCTCCGGTTCCACCGGCATGTCTGATTGATACCTGCGTATGGAGTGGCGCCGCCGCACCGTTTCAAAAAAATCCCACATGACTTTTCTCCTGGCTGTCTCCCCGTCGGGAATTCTTTTCCTCAATCCTAGTTGACGGCGTGTCCCTTGAGCTTCGCGAGGGCCGGGTGATTCGGGTAGTTCAATTCCAGGACGCGCATCGAGTCGGCGGCCAGGTCCTGGACTCCCATTTTCGTGTACGCCTCGGCCAGGATGGCCAGGGCATCCGCGACGGCGGGCGTCTGCTGGTAGTGTTCGACCACGTACTTGGCGCGATTGACGGCGGCCACGTAAGCCTCCCGCCTCATGTAGTGATTGGCGACATGCACCTCGTACTGAGCCAGGTTGTTGCGCAGGTAGATCATGCGCTGGCGCGCGTCCTCGGCGTAGTTGCTGTTCGGAAAGCGCTTGACCAGTTCGGCAAAATCGTTGAACGATTGGCGCGCCGCGGCGGAGTCGCGCTGCGTGGGATCGTGCGGCAGGTAACGCTCCACCAAGCCCGTATTGCGGTTGAAGTTGATCAAGCCCTTGAGGTAATACGCATAATCGATGTGGGGGTGCTGCGGATAGGTATTGATGAAGCGGTCCGCCGTGGCGATGGCGGAATCGGGCTCGTCGTATTTATAGTACGCATAGGCCGCTTCGAGGGCGGCCTGCTGCGCGTAACGGCCGAAGGGATAGCGCGCCTCCAGGGATTCGTAATACTTGATGGCCGTTTCGTAATCTCCCTGGCTGAGGGCTGCCTTGGCCTCGGAATACAGCCTGCTGGCGGACCAATTCTTGGTTCGGTCGATCTGTTCCGGCAACAGGGAACAGCCGCTGAACAGCAGGATCAGCAGCAATGCGGGCAGGATTCGAAGTACGTACATGGCGCAGGATACCCAAATGTATTGCAGGGCGGACGCGCCCTGGAAACAGCCCCAGAGTATACCCCAATGCGGGTGAAAGTAACCCGAGAGATTGAGACCGAAAACCAGTGAGCAAGGCATCTTCCAGCGGCGTGCAGGACCGGACCGAGCGTCTGACGGCCCGGATTCCCATGGAACTGGCCGGCAAGCGTCTGGACCAGGCGCTCGCCGAACTCTTTCCCGACTATTCGCGCAGCCGCCTGCAGCAGTGGATCCGCGACGGTCAGGCGACCGTGGACGGCGAAGTTCTGCGCCCGAAGGACAAGGTCTTCGAAGGACAGCAGGTGGAGATCGCGGTGCGGGTGGAGGACGAAGCGGGGGCCTGCGTGCCCCAGGCGATTCCCCTGGACGTGGTTTATGAGGACACCGCGCTGCTGGTCGTCAACAAACCGCCGGGGATGGTGGTGCACCCGGCGGCCGGCAACTGGGACGGGACGCTGCAGAACGCGCTCCTGCACTACGCACCGGAACTTCAGGCCGTGCCCCGGGCGGGGTTGATCCACAGGCTGGACAAAGACACCTCCGGCCTGCTGGTGGTGGCGCGTACCCTGACCGCTCACAAGCATCTGGTGGAGCAACTGGCGGCGCGGACCGTCCTGCGCGAGTACGAAGCCATCGCGGTCGGGGTGATGACCGGCGGCGGCACCGTGGACCAGCCCATCGGGCGGCATGCGGTGGATCGCAAGCGCATGGCGGTGACGGAACGCGGCCGGCCCGCGGTCACCCACTACCGGGTGCTGGAACGTTACCGCGGCCATACCCGCGTCAGGGTGCGGCTGGAGACGGGGCGTACCCACCAGATCCGGGTGCATATGGCCTACCTCCATTACCCGCTGCTGGGCGACCCGGTATACGGCGGGCGGCTGCGCACCCCGGCGGGAAGCAGCCAGCAACTCATCGACACGCTGCACGCCTTCCGGCGCCAAGCGTTGCATGCCGCCCGCCTGGGACTGGAGCATCCCGAGACCGGCGCTTACCTGGAATGGGAAGCGCCCCTGCCGGACGATATGGCGCGCCTGATCGAGGTCTTGCGGGAAGACGCCCGCATGGAAAGCACTGAAGGACGGGCATGAAGACCGGACACCTGGAAATCCTCTCGACGCTCATCCTGCCGGACTGGCCCGCGCCGGCGCGGGTGCAGGCGTGCTGCACCACGCGCGAGGGCGGCGTGAGCCGCGCGCCCTACGGCACCTTGAATCTCGGCGATCATGTGGGCGACGATCCTGCCGCCGTGGCGGAGAACCGGGCGCGCCTGGTGCGGGCGCTGGGGCTGCCGGAGATGCCGCGCTGGCTCAACCAGGTGCATGGCTGCGCGGCGGTGAACGTGGCCGAGGCTCCGCCGGGGTGCAGCGCGGACGTCGCCTACACCGACCGCCCCGGCATCGTGTGCGCCGTGTTGACGGCCGATTGCCTGCCGGTGCTGTTGTGCGATCGCCAGGGCACCCGCGTGGCCGCCATCCACGCCGGCTGGCGCGGGCTTGCCGCCGGGGCCATCGAGGCGGGGGTGCGGGCGCTCGGCGTCAGCCGCAAGGAGATTCTGGCCTGGCTGGGGCCGGCCATCGGCCCCCAGGCCTTCGAGGTGGGGGCGGAGGTCCGGAAGGTTTTCGTCGGGCACGATCCGCTGGCCGCCCGGGCATTTCGTCCCGCGCCGGGGGGGCGCTGGCTTGCCGATCTCCACGTGCTCGCCCAGCAGCGCCTGGCCGAGTGCGGGGTGACCGCGGTCTATGGCGACCGCTGGTGCACCTACAGCGAGCCCGCACGGTTCTTTTCCTACCGACGGGACGGCGCGACGGGCCGGATGGCGACCATAATCTGGTTGGGGCGCGATGGCGACGCAGCCCCGCTGCGGACGCTGCGGGTGCAGGGTTCCGGCAACCAGAATTTTATAGAGTGACGGCAATGACGGCGCTGCACTCCGTGTCGCGCCCGAGAGAGGAGTAGTTGCTATGAGCAAGTGGTATATGCTGACACTGGTGGGGGCGGACCGGCCGGGTATCGTCGCCAAGGTGAGCAAGGCCCTGTACGAGGGCGGGTGCAATCTGGGCGAGGCCTCCATGGCGCGCCTCGGGGGCAATTTCGCGATCATGCTCATGGTCCAGTTCGAGGGTACGGCCCACGCCCTGCGGGACCTGGTGGCCCCGGTGTCCGATTCGCTGGGGCTGCATCTGCACGTGGACCGGATCGAGGGCGAGCTGCACCGCCACCTGCTGCCGGACGTGCGTATCAGCGTGTTCGGCGCCGACCGGGCGGGGATCGTGGCCCAGGTGACGGGCGCGCTGGCGGAGGCGGGGCTCAACATCCTGGATTTGGAATCGGACGTGGGCGGCACCCAGGAACAGCCCATCTACATCATGCACATCGAGGGCCAGGCGCGCGAAGGCATCGAGGCGCTGCGGTCGGCCCTGGAGATCGTGGCGCGCGCCGGCATCGACGTGCGCATCGAACCCATCGACACGCTCATCGGCTAGAGCGGGCGCTTCGCAACACCGACCAACGACACGGAAACTTAATGGCTATTCTGGAGATCCTCAAATACCCGGACCCGCGCCTGAAACAGGAATCGCGGCCGGTGGAGCATTTCGACGACGCACTTCGGGCCTTCGTTCAGGACCTGGAGGAGACCATGCGCGCCGGCCCCGGCGGCGTGGGCATTGCCGCCCCGCAGGTGGGGCGTTTCGAGCGCATCGTGATCGTGGACGTGTCGAGCAAACCCAAGATCAGGCACCACGGGCGCATGGTGCTGATCAATCCCGAGATCACCGGGTGGAACGGCTTCGCCGTCGGCCGTGAGGGCTGCATGTCCGTGCCCGATTACACCGGCAACGTGATCCGCGCCGAACGTATCCGCCTGGAGGCGCTGGACGAGTTCGGCAACGCGGTTGCTTACGACTGCGAAGGGTACGAGGCGCGGGCGGTGCAGCACGAGATCGACCATCTGGACGGGCTGCTGTTCCTGGACCGGCTGGTGA
>JBAYZB010000201.1:0-5414 GCA_041672765.1 Gammaproteobacteria bacterium
CAGGCGCACCGGCATCTGCCGGTCTTTCTGCACGCGCTCAAGGAAGCCGCAGAAAAAGGCAGGGGCGTGGCTGGCAACCACATGCGTCTGGTCCGTCTTGAACAGGAGACCGTCCCTGGGGCTGGAAGCTGGCAGACCGTCTACACGCCGGGCGCGGACCTGGCTGCCCTGCCTCCGGCCATGCCGGCCATACCGCCGGCCCCGACCGGCTTCACATTGCAGACTTGCAGCCCCCTACGTATCAAGCGCGACGGCCGGCGCGTGGGACCCGACGAGTTCCGCTTTGCCGATCTGTTCAGCAACCTGCTGCGGCGTGTCTCCATGCTCATGCAGTTTCATGGCGCCACGGCGCTGGACACCGATTTCCGCGGCCTGACCGAGGCGGCGCGGGACATCGCAGCGGAGATCCGACTGCAGTGGCGCGACCTGACGCGGCACTCGGCACGCCAGAAGACCACCATGCAGATGGGCGGCGTGGTCGGCACGATCACCGTGCGCGGCCAGCCCATCGAGCCGTTCTGGCCCTACCTCTGGCTCGGCCAATGGGTGCACGCGGGCAGCGGCGCCACCATGGGACTCGGACGGTATCAGTTGACAAGCTTGCCTGATACCGAAGGAGGTGCCGAACAGGCTTAGGATGGGCCGACATGAACAAGACAACTTCGATTCAAGAACAACAGACCATGATCTATCCGCGACGCATCTTACTCGCCGTGACGGGGCTTTCCCCGCAAGTCGTCACCGAAACGCTCTATGCCCTGGCCGTCCGACAGCGGCCGCCCTTCATACCCACCGAAGTGCACCTGCTCACTACCGTGGAAGGCGCCCAGCGGGCGCGCCTCGCCCTTCTTTCCGACGACCCCGGCTGGTTCCACCGCCTGCGCAAGGACTACGGCCTGCCGGAGATCGCCTTCGATGAAAATCACATCCATGTCCTGACCGCCGCCGACGGCACGCCGCTCTCGGATATCCGCAGCCCCCAGGACAACGAATGCGCCGCCGACGCCATCACCGAGATGGTGCGCGCCTTCACCGAACAGCCCGATACCGCCCTGCATGTCTCCATTGCCGGCGGCCGCAAGACCATGGGCTTCTACCTCGGCTACGCCCTCTCGCTGTTCGGCCGTGCGCAGGACCGCCTGTCCCATGTCCTGGTCTCCGAGCCGTTTGAGTCGAGCTGGGATTTCTTCTATCCGACCCCGTACAGCCGCGTGCTCGCCACCCGCGACAACAAGCTCGCCGACGCCCGCGACGCCCAGGTCACGCTGGCCGACATCCCCTTTTTCAGCCTGCGCCACGACCTGCCCGAACACCTGCGCAAGGGCCGCGCGCGTTACTCCGAGCTCGTCGCTGCAGCGCGGGCGGCGGTAGGGCCGGCGGAGTTGATTATCGATCCTGTCGCCCGTCGCATCCGGGCTGCAGGACGCATCGTCGAACTGCCGCCGGCCGAACTGGCCATGCTCGCCCTGTTCGCGCGCCGCGCCCAGCAGAATCTTCCCGCGCTGAAGGCGCCGGGCAAAGGCGTGCCCGATCCCGAGTGGGCCGAGCGTTTCCTGTCAGAGTATCGCGCCATCTGCGGCGAGATGGCGGACATCGACGATACCGAGCGGGCCTTGCGCAAAGGCATGGATGGCGATTACTTCTCGTCACGCCTTTCCAAGCTGAAGCGCAAGCTCGAACGCGCACTCGGCCCCGCCGCCAGGCCGTACCTGATCGACGGCGGCAGCACACGCCCGCGCCGTTACCGCTTGGCATTGCCGCCGGAGGCCATCCGCTTCGACGAGGTCTGACAACAATCAGCCGATAACAACAACGATAAGGACCAGGAACCATGACCGATACCGTCATCATCTGCCCCCACTGCAACAGCGAGATACCGCTCACCGAGGCCCTTACCGCCCGCCTACAGGCCCAATTCGACGCCGAATACCAGAACCGCCTGAAGCAGGCGGTGGCCGAGGCCGAGCAACGCGCCCAGGCCGCGTTGGCCGAGCGGCTTGCCGTCCTGCAGCGCCAGCTCGATGACCAGGCCGCCAAGGCCCGGCAGGCCGAGGCGCGCGAACTCGAACTGCGCCGCAAGGCCCTGGAACTGGAGCAGTCCCAGGCCCAGGCCATCGAGAAGGCGCGGCTGGAAGTGGAGGAGCGCCTGCGCCGCGAGGCCGAGGTCAGGATTCAGACGCGCCTTGCCGAGGTCGAACAGAAGGCCAAAGAGGATGCCGCGCTGGAGCTGCAGCGCTTGCAGGCCCGGCTCGCCGAGGAGCAGCGCAAGCGCGAGGAAGCCCAACGGGCGGAGCTCGAACTGCGTAACAAGGCCGAGGAACTCGAGGCCCGCGCCCGCGAGCTGGATCTGGAACTCGCCCGCCGGCTTGATGAGAAAAAGGCCGAGTGGGAGGCGAGCCTGCGCCAGGCCCTGAGCGCCGAACAGGAGCTCAAGCTCAAGGAGAAGGAGAAGCAGATCGAGGACATGAAGCGCGTCATCGACGATCTCAAGCGCAAGAGCGAACAGGGCTCCCAGGAAACCCAGGGCGAGGTGCTCGAACTCGACGTCCAGGCCGCCCTGGAGCGGCAGTTCCCTCACGACACCATCCGTCCGGTCCCCAAGGGCATGACCGGTGCCGACCTGATCCAGGAGGTGCGCGACTCCACCCTCAACCCCTGCGGCCAGATCATCTGGGAAGTGAAGAACACCAAGCACTGGCAGCCCGCTTGGCTCGACAAGCTCAAGGACGACCAGCGCAGCGCCAGCGCCGCGCTCGCCGTCCTTGTCACCGTCGCGCTGCCCGAGGGCGTGCGCGGCTTCGCCCAGATCAACGGCGTATGGGTGAGCGATCGCGCCCACTACCCCGCCCTCGCCGTCGCACTGCGCGACCAGCTCCAGCAGGTTGCTTTCGCCCGCGCCGCTTCCGAGGGCAAGAACGAGAAGATGGAACTGCTCTACCGCTACCTCGCCGGCGATGAATTCCGCCACCGTGTCGAGGCCATCGTCGAAGCCTTCACCGCCATGCGCGCGCAGCTCGACAAGGAACGCCGCGCCATGCACAAACACTGGGCCGAGCGCGAAAAGCAGATCGAGCGTGTCATCACCAGCACCACCGGCATGTACGGCGCCCTGCAGGGCATCATCGGCCAGGGCCTCGCGCCGATCGCGGCGTTGGAGCTGGACGACGTGCCGTTGCTGGAGGGGGAGGTGTGATGGCGGCCGAACCGATGGACGCCGGTTGCGGAGGGAACGGCATCGTGAACGAAAAGGCGGAAAGGGTGCCCTCGACGAAGACGCCAGCTCAGCAGGTGCGCGGGAGCAACTGCAGCCCCGGCTCGACGCGGGCGAGCGTTTCGAAATCCCGGTCATCGTGCAACAGGGGCACGTTGTGTTCGACGGCGAGCTGGACGATCAGGCAGTCGTGGGGACTGCGCGGAGTAAGTCCTTGCCAGCGGCAACGGGCATACAAGGCCGCTGCCGATGCATACGTCTCGGCACCACGGCGCGGTTCGAGGATCGGCAGGGCGAGAAAATGTCGCCGCAGCTTTTCCAGGCTCTCGGGTGATGTGGCGCCCTGCAGGATCTCCTGGATGATTACCGGCGTCACCGCCGCCTCACCCGCCTCCAACAGCTTGCTCAGCAAAGCCACAGGTCCGGTCTCCTGCGCGCGCAGCAAGCCGATCCAGACGGCGGAATCAACCAGGACCATCGTCCATTCCGGAACGCACGGCCCGCACGTCGTAGCCGGGATCGATCAATCCCTTGCCGGCCAGTTCGAGGATCTCGCGCTGGCGGTGCCGGGCGACGTACTCGCGCAACGCCCGGTCCACCATCTCGCGCCGGGTCGTGACTCCCGCAAGCCGCATTGCCTCGGCGATCAGCTCATCGTCAAGTACGATATTGGTGCGCATGGCATACACCTCCAGATGTGTATGATAGTCACAGGGTGGCGCGAACACAATCGCGAAGGAGAACGGGCATGACGCACACACTCGTAACCTTCCTCGGCAAGGGCCGCGACAACCGCACCACCGGCTACCGCGAGGCCCTGTACCACTTTCCCGACGGCAACGAGGGCAGGACGCCCTTCTTCGGCTTGGCGCTCGCCGACCATCTGCAACCCGACCGGCTCGTCATTCTCGGCACCCGCGGCAGCCAGTGGGGCGTATTGGTAGAAAACCTCGCCGCGGAAGGCGAAGAGGAAGAGGCGCGCATAGCCCTCATGGACGCCGAAACCGAGATGCAGGTCGATCAGGCGCTGCTCGACACGCTCGCCCCGTTGCTGACCCGCTCCGTGGGAAGACCCGTATCACCCCGGCTGATCCCTTACGGGCGCAATCCGGATGAGCAGAACACCATCCTGCAGATCATCGCCGAGGTCGTGCCAAAAGGCACCGTGAGCTTCGACCTCACCCACGGCTTCCGCCATCTCGGCATGGTCGGATTCCTCTCCGCCTTCATGCTGGAACGCATCGGCAGGATGATCGTTCAGGGCCTATGGTACGGCGCGCTGGACATGACGGAGAACGGCGCCACGCCCGTCATCCGTCTCGACGGACTTTCCGCCGTGCAACGCTGGATCGACGCCCTCGACCGCTTCGACGTCACCGGCGACTACGGCGTGTTTTCGGAACTGCTCGTCGCCGACGGCGTGCCGCGTGACAAGGCCGAATGCCTCAGGGCGGCGGCGTTTCACGAGCGCACCTTCAACCTTGCCGACGCGGCGCGTAAGCTCAACACCTTCCTCTCCGAGCTGGATCGCCAGTTGCCGGGCGCCTCCGGCCTGTTCCAGAACAAACTGCGGGAACGGCTGGCCTGGGTGAAGAAAGGCAGCCTGGCCGACCACCAGCGGACGCTGGCCTATCAATACCTCTGGCGTGCCGACTACGTGCGCGCCGCCATCTTCGGTTGGGAGGCCGTGGTCACGAAGGAATGCGAGGCGCGCGGCTGCAACGCCAACAACTTCAAGGGTGGTCGCGACGTTGCCACCAGCGAACTGGAAGACGAAATCCAGAACGACCAGCACCCGGACTGGAAACGGCACGCCTACTGGACTCTCAAGAACCTGCGCAATGCGCTCGCCCACGGCACTGAGCCGCCCAAGCGTTACCGCCATCTACTGCGCGAGCCGGACACACTTGCGCGAGAGCTCGAAGCGTGCATCAAGCGCCTGCTGGGTTGACCGCAAGCTTGCCGGAGGACAACCGAAGTGGATTGCAAGACAAGAATAATCAGGGCATGACAGGGAGCGAACCATGAAAGAGCTCAGATACACCGTACGATTCAACACGCCCGCCTTCCTCGGCAATGCCGAGCAGGCCGGCCAATGGCGCACGCCGCCGTTCAAGGCATTGTTGCGGCAATGGTGGCGGGTGGCCTATGCAGCCGATCATGACTTCTTGGTAAATCTCCGTGATATGCGACTGGAAGAAGG
>JBAYZB010000202.1:0-5393 GCA_041672765.1 Gammaproteobacteria bacterium
GATCGGACACGTGGGCGCCAGGTCCCGGTCCAGATCGATTTCGTATTTTTTGATCTGCTTCCATATGGTGATCCGGCTGACACCTAAGATTCGGGCCGCCTCGGATTGATTGCCGCCGGTTTGGCGAAGGGCCTCGATGAGCTTTTCGCGTTTTTGCATGCACGATGGATTCAGGCTGCAAACGGGCCGGTCGCTGGCCTGAGGCAGAGCGATTTTCGGGGGCAGGTGATTGACGTCTATGGCTCCGCCGGGACAAAGGACAAAGGCGTATTCAATGGCATTTCGAAGCTCCCGAATATTGCCGGGCCAGTCATGGTGAATCAGCCGGTCCATGGCCTCGGGGGTGATGCCGGAAATTTTTTTTCCGTTTTTGACCGAGTTTCTCCCGATGAAGCTCTGAGCAATCAGGGGAATGTCCTCGCGCCGCTCGACCAGGGACGGACATTGAAGCGGAAACACGTTGATCCGGAAATACAGATCCTCCCGGAATCCTCCCTGTTTGACCCGCGTTTCCAGATTTTTGTTGGTGGCGGTAATGATCCGCACGTCCACCGGAATCGGCTTGTGGTCTCCCACGCGTTCGATGGTTTTTTCCTCCAGCACCCGCAGCAGTTTGACCTGAATGGACAGGGGCATGTCTCCGATTTCGTCCAGAAAAATCGTTCCCCCGTGGGCCGCCTCAAAACGGCCGGTGCGGTTCCGGTCGGCGCCGGTATATGCGCCCTTGACATGCCCGAACAGTTCGCTTTCCAGAAGATTTTCGTTCAGGGCCGCGCAGTTGACTTTTATATAGGGCTTGTCCCTGCGTGCGCCGGCCATGTGAACGGCCCGGGCGACCAGTTCCTTGCCGCTGCCGCTGGGCCCCAGAATCATCACCGGGGTATCGGTCTGAGCCACGTTTTCGATCAATTCAAAGAGGTTCTGCATGATTTCTGACCTGCCGATGATGCCGTGATACCCGTCGTCCAGCTGAAAGGTTCTGCGCAGAGTATTGATTTCCTGCTGCTGCCGGATGCTTTCGGTGACGTCCGTCAGGGTTTCCACAGCGCCGATCACCCGCCCCTTCTCATCGTGAAGTACGGTTGCACTCTTGATCACATGGACGGTCCGGCCGTCCTTGTCGATGATCATGCATTTCTTGTTCCGGACCACCCCTTCGGAATACAGGCTGCACCATTCGGCGCCGGGGCCGGCGCCTTTGATCTTGCATCCGGTGCAGTTCAATATCCGGCAGGAACGGCCCACCAGTTCTTCGGCTGCATACCCCGTTATGTGTTCGGCGGCCGGATTGACCGCCAGGATTTTTCCTCCTGGATCGACCACCATCAGCCCGTCCTGAAGGGTGTCAACGACTGTCTTCCAGTGTCTGGACAGATCCATGCGCAGGCGCTCCTTTATGTTAACACGTTAACTTAACATTATTAACTTAAACAGCGGGCCAAAAATATCAAGCAATAATTTTGAAAATTTCGATAGCGCTTTAAAAAACAAGATGTTATGAATAAATTGATACCTGCCTGAATTCTGGCATGCGGATTGCCATAGATAAAAAGCAGCTTGTCGGGCTGCAGTGAAATTTTCGACCCGCCGGGTGAAATACGGTTTTCAAGCCAGCGGGCCAAAGTCGAAAATACGGCTCCGTCCCGGCCGCTCCGACCGATATGATTTGATAGAGATATAAACCACATGCAATACAAAGGAGACAGCGCAATGAAAAAATGGATTATGATCGCACTGACGTTTGTTTTTGTTTCCAGCGCCATCGGCGTTGGGTTTGCCATGGAGCCGACAGGCAACGACCGCAAGGGTAAATACACTTATCGAAAGGTTTACAAGGCCTGTATGGCGCGCGGTGAGGTGAATTCCGAAACACCGCCGGTAAGCCCGATTGCCAAGACCCAGGCTGAATGGATCCGGGTTTTTGAGGCCAAAGATTTCGCCGAGTTCGGTTGTGCGCCGGAGTGGGAAGCGCTCACCGATGAGGATCTGCTCGATATTTTTACCTATCTGCACAACTATGCTGCAGATTCACCTGCGCCCGCAACCTGCAAATAAACGTCGAGACTGAAAGGGCGCGAAAATTTCAGGGCTGTTTTCATATCACTCCATGAACATTTTACATGAGGAAGGATCATATGAAACTTATAAAAGCAATCAAATGGACCATCGGATTGACGCTGCTGCTGGCCGTCGGCATGGGATATGCGTCGGAAAAGGCCGCCGAACCGGTAGCCGAGGATACTTCCTGGCAGTTTCACGATATCGTCGACATGGAATTCGTGGCCCAGCACGTCAAGATTCCGATGGACGAAAACGTCATGCTTATCGATTCCAGGCCCAGACAGACCAAGTATGATTCAGGGCATATCCCCATGGCGGTCAGCATTCCGGACACTCAGTTCGAGAAGATGACCGACAGGCTGCCCAAGGATAAAAATGTGCTTCTGATTTATTACTGCGAAGGCCTGGACTGCCGGCTGAGCCACAAGTCCGCCAAAAAAGCCGAAGCTCTGGGATACACCAATGTCAAGGTGTTTGCCGAAGGCTACCCGAAATGGATCTCGGCCAAGGGCCATTATCCTTCGGTTTCCGTAGAATGGGTGAAGAAACAGATCGATGCCAGGACCGATATGGTTCTGGTGGACTCCCGGCCCCGGCGCACCAAGTATGACGCAGGCCACATTCCGACCGCCGTCAGCATTCCGGATTCGGAATTTGACAAACACATTGATCTGCTTCCCCAGGACAAGGACAAGCTGCTGGTTTTCTACTGTGAGGGCTTCGAGTGCAAGCTGAGCCACAAATCCGCGGCCAGGGCCATTGAAATGGGTTACACCAACGTGAAGGTTTTCTCCGAGGGGTATCCGGCCTGGGCGGCCCATCTGAAATCTCAGGGCCAGGCGCCTGTTGCCGTGAAGGCCGGCAAGAACGAGGGAAGCATCGATATCGCCGAATTTGAGAAAATGGTAACCGAAAATCCGGAGAGCATTTACCTGGTCGACGTCCGTGATCCGGATGAATTCGCGACCGGAAGTTTCAAGACCGCGGTGAACATCCCCGTGGATGAACTGGAAAAGAAGCTGGATAAGCTTCCGACCGACAAGCCGGTCGTATTTGTCTGCGGAACCGGCGCCAGAAGCGGGGAGGCTTATTACATGGTTCAGGATCTGCGGCCGGCCATGAAGAACGTCTACTATCTGGATGCAGGACTGACCTTGAAGAAGGACGGCTCCTTTGTTCTGAAGAAGCTTCCCGAATAATGCGCCAAAAGAAGGCATTCCGGAAGTCAGGCTCCGGGATGCCAAACCACGGAAGGGAATCGACATGATGCCAATCAGATGGATGCGCATTTTCTGCGTCGTGTTTGTTCTGTGCGCCGGAGCTGTCCTGGCGCGGGCCGCGGATGAGGCCGCCGCTGAGTCGGCTCCGGGAAGGACCATGGCCCGGCAGGCAACCCAGGACGTGCAGGGCTGGACCACGGTGGATCACAGCCGGCTCGATGCGTTGAAAAAACCCTTTGCTTCCGGAAAACAGGTGACCGAGGCGTGCGTTTCCTGTCATTCCGAGGCGGCCTCCCAGTTTCATCAGACCATTCACTGGACCTGGCTCGGCACGGAGCCGGATGCGGAAAAACGCATGGGCAAGGCCGGAGACTCGTTGAACAACTTTTGCATCTCCGCCAACAACATGCAGGATAAAAGCTGCAACGCCTGTCATCCGAGCTGGAACGGGCAGGGGACCGAAGGCGAAGTCAACTGCCTGGTCTGTCATGGCCGGCAGCAAATCAACTGGACCGAGGCATTTGACGATCTGAACGCCTTCTCGGGCTCCGATGATCCGGAGGAACAACAGATTGTCGCGGATATTCAGGCCGATATTCAGCAGGCGGTCCAGAGCGTGATCCTTCCGGCCCGCGAAAACTGCGGTTCGTGTCATTTTTACGGTGGCGGCGGCGACGGCGTCAAGCACGGAGACCTGGATTCCTCGATCGCACAGCCCCCCAAATCCCTGGATGTGCATATGGGGGTTGATGGAAAAAATTTCCAATGCACCCGGTGTCATACCACGGTGCGGCACAATGTGGCCGGCCGGATTTATTCCCGGCCCGCAGCCGCGGATCGAAAAAGTCTGATCGAGGATGACCTGACCGCCAAGATCACCTGCGAGTCCTGCCACAGCGCTACGCCGCACAAAGCCGGTTCCAAGGCCAATGATCACACGGACAGGGTGGCCTGTCAGAGCTGCCATATTCCGCTGTTCGCCCGGCAGAATCCCACCAAGACCTGGTGGGACTGGTCCAAAGCCGGAACCCTTCAAGACGGCAAGAAATACAATGAAAAGGGAGAATTCGGCAAGGAGGTCTATATGACCATCAAGGGCGAGATGAAGTGGGAAAAAGATGTCAAACCCGAATACTTCTGGTTCAACGGTTCCATGAACACCCTGACGATCAAGGATTTCATTGATCCGGAAAAAATCGTTGCGGTCAGCGCGCCGGTGGGAAGCCGGGAAGACAAGAACGCCAGAATATTCCCCTTTAAGATTCACGGCGGAAAACAGCCCTATGATACAGTTCAAAAGGTTCTGCTGGCCCCGATGCTGTCCGGAAAAGACGGATACTGGGAGACCCTGGACTGGCAGAATGCGATTGAAAAGGGCATGCAGGCTCTGAACGCGTCGTATTCCGGATCATTTGACTTCGTGGAAACCACCTATGCGTTTCCCATCACCCACATGGTGGCACCCAGGGACAACGTGGTGCGGTGCGCCGAGTGCCATACCGGCCAGGGCGGCCGGTTCGCCAGTCTGACCGGATTTTACATGCCCGGACGCGACAGGACCGGCTGGATCGATTCCCTGGGATGGCTTGCGGTTCTCGGAGCTCTGGCTGGTGTGGCCCTTCACGGACTGGGGCGGGCTTTTTCCCGCAAGGGCGGAAAGGAGAACTGATCCATGGCTGAAAATCTGACTCAAATTTATCTTTATACCCGATACGAGCGGTTCTGGCACTGGTTTCAGGCGGCAATGATTGTCGTTCTTCTGATCACCGGTTTCGAGGTGCACGGGCTTTTTCGCCTGCTCGGTTTTGATCTTGCCGTCAGGGTGCATAATTTTGTGGGCATTGCCTGGCTGATCGCATTTGCCTTCTTTGTATTCTGGGTGTTTACCACCGGAGAGTGGCGCCAGTATGTTCCCACCACGCAAAAGATGTTCGCCGTGGTGCGCTACTATGCATACGGCATATTCCGCGGTGAAGCCCACCCGGTTCCAAAGCGAAAAGAGGCCAAGCACAATCCGCTCCAGCGCCTGGTCTATCTGATGCTGGCCGCCACGCTGCTTCCGGTTCAGATGCTCTCCGGGTTTCTTTACTGGGGTTACAATTCCTGGGCCGA
>JBAYZB010000203.1:0-5308 GCA_041672765.1 Gammaproteobacteria bacterium
GTTTTTTACATATTCAAGAGTTTCAAGGTAATGGAATTGATTGGTAAATTATTAGATCACAGGAAATAGATGCCGAAAGTTATTCATGATGATCAGTGATAAACGTATTGTTGAAATGAGTAAGAGATTGCTGAAATGTACAGAGGCGAAGAATATTCACACCTATACTTTTGGAGTTCCGGGAGCTTGGGATTTTGAGTTTGGGAAGATAGTAGCTGAATCGGTCGGCACAAAGCATACCCAGATTGATCTTAATGACTACAAATATACTCAAGACGAGTTGTTGGAAATTTCTAGAAGAGTGGAAATGCAAACAATGCTATTTCTGCATCCACCATTATACATACTTAAGAGATATGAAAGTATGTCGATTTGGACTGGGGCTGTGATTGATGTGCTGTTTGGAAGACATGATCATAGTCAAAAATCAGAAACTTTCGATGATGCAGTGGCTAATTTCTTTTCTAGCAATGTATTTGTGAAGTCATGTAATCTCATTAATGTGGAAAGAGATCAATACAAGACTTATGTTTGTGGCCAAGGCGTTGAACTAGCAGGCTTTCCCAAAGAACATGTTATTGATCTCGAGAACAGGCAAAACAAATATGTCTGGCGTCACGTATGCATGAAGGGCTTCAATTACAAAACTCTGCTTACTTGCAAGGATTTAATTAGTTTTGCACTATCTCTAGATCCGATATATTTGAAAGGGCAATCATTGTATAAAGAAATGGTACTCAATCTATATGGAGATTTGTTTGGATTACCCTGTTCACGTAGCGCGGGTTTGCCACTGAAGGCATCCAGGCAATCTGTTTTCTTGATGAGGGCATATCGCCATTTGAGGAGAAAGTTGGGAGCTAAGGATCTTACACGAGTTAACTATATGGACTTCAATCAAGCGATTCTTAAGAATGAATCAATGCAAAAAGTCGTCGTCAGCAATATCAATGATTTAGTATCAAGAAACCTAATTACTTGGATAGATCCTTTAAAAATTCTTGATGACCACCTTAATGGGAAAGGCCAGTATGCAGACGCGTTACTAGTCTTAACTTCACTCGAAATACATCTAAAAAATGGAAGAGAAATTTGAAATATCGTACCAAACTATGAGTACAAGCTACAGTTTTCACTATTATGCAACCTGTCGGAATAGGGTGAGTAGCTGATGTTCCCCAATGACGCTCTCTACTTTGCCTACTATCCCTTTGTGATAGCAGCATTTATGTACATGCTGTTCTCTGTCGGTTTTAACCGACTGGGGCTCTTCATCGTTGCTCTGTTTTGGTCGGGTATGGTGCAGTTTCTTTCTGAACTGGCTTCGTTTAGCGGCTTTCCGATCGATGTTCATAATATCTATAAGATAGTTATGGCATTATGGGCGATATACCTTTTTGGTATGGAGATTCTGCGTTCGCACAGCAGGCAGGATGTGTCAGTGAATGTGGCGTGGATCCTTTTTTCATTGGTCTTTTGGCTGTCATATCTGAAGTATGGTGGTGCTATTATCACCATGATGAGTCAATACCTGTATAAATATGGAATGGTTTATCTACTTTATTATGGTATGAAGTCTGTCTTTACACATAACAAGACGGAGTATGTGAAGGATCTGCTGCTGAAAATACTCTTTGTGCAGGTGGCTCTTAGTGTCGTTAAGATTGTATTGTCAATTTCGATGACCGGAAGATTGCAAGAGTTTATCGTAGGATCAATCTCGTCTGGAGGAGCCGGGGTCGCAGTGGTCTTGCCAATTTCTGGGCTTGTCTTGTATTGGCTGGTGAAGGGTAAAAAGCTCTCTGGGAAAGACACCTTGGTTTCGTTACTCTTTCTTTTGATTGCAATCGGCAGCGGAAAGCGTAGCCCCGTGTTTATCTTTCCGGTAGTCTATTTGGGATTAGCCATGTATGCTACGAGAACAATCAAGCCGGGCAATCTTTTGAAGTTCATACCTCTTGCATTTCTGGCATTTTATCTAAGCGTGAGAACAAACTGGACTCTGAATCCTGAAAAAAGCTCCTGGGGCTCTTTTGACCTTGAGTATGTTTACCGATATGTGCTAAGGTACAATTTTGGAGCACAGGAAGCATCGGATATCTTCAGGGAGGATTATGAAGGGTCAGGCAGGGGATCAGGGGCTTTTTTGATCTTTCAACCGGCAAAGCTCGGATTAAGTGATATCGACGAATACTTTCTGGGGAATGGTTTATTTACTGCTGCCGTTCGGACACATGGTAGGCTTTTAGGGGGCGAGCAGGGATATGATATCGACCATACCGGGCTTATGGGCGGTGCTGCCGGAAACACCTATACTCTTGGGTATGGAGGACTGATAGCGATGCTCTGGCTATCTTTGGCAATACTAAGCAACGTGAAAGATAAAAGACTGCGTCGAGTATTAACATTTTTTTACCTATGGGAGTTTTTCTTTTACCAAGATCAGTTTATGTCTCAGCATGCATCTGTGATCGTTGTTGCCTTTGCTTGCTTCTATGATAAGTGGCAACTGCATGGGGCATCTGTAAGAGCTCAATCATCTCAAGTAAAGCCAGTTTTCTCAAAAGAAAAGAGACGACTGGCACTTATTAGGGCGGAATGATATAATGAAGATATTGTATTTGCATAATGTTCCCACACATTCGGAATACGCAAACTCCATCCAAGTAAAATCTATGTGCAAGGCAATGGCCAGTTTGGGGCATGAAGTTGTCCTATCAGTTCCGGCTGCTTCAGATATCGACTCCGGAACAGAACATCGGTGTGACGGATATTCCATAATAAACAGAAAAGCATATAAGTCAAGATACTCTAAGTATATCTCGGGCTATAGCATTGCAGATACTATAACAAAGACAAGACCTGATTTGAACTATCTACGCTCCCCATTGTTGTTAAAGCAGGTTTTCAAGTTTTCGATTCCTTATAGTGGAAGATGTATTATCGTTCCATCGTTGATATTTGTTTCGATCAGCAGCATTTAATGAGTATACTTGTATTCGCATGGCAACCTTGCCACTCATGTTTTAAAAGGGAAAATGCATTATGAATCATCAATATATAATTCAATCCAAGTACATGAACAGCTTAGTTGTTGATTAAGAAGAAGCTATAAATAGCATAAGGTTAGGGATACATTGAAGATTCTAATTTGTGAAAACGGGCAGTATGGCTATAGTGATTATTTCTACTATGTAAAATACTTGAGTAAGGTCTACCATGTAGACTACTTCTGCTTAGATGCCAGGCGTGAAAGGATATCCTTCGATGGAGACCAAATATTTATGTATAAAAGACATCGAAGTGTTGTGGGTTGCTTGAAGCAGATTATCCATTCATTACGGTTTATCAAACAGCGTGATCCCGAAGTTGTGATAGTGCGGTATTTTCGTTATTGTCTTTTTATTGGACTACTCTGCAAGAGACCAGCTATATTGGATATCCGGACAGTTGATGTTAATCCAAAGAAGCATCTAAGAATGATGCACAATTTGCTTATCAGGATGACAGCCCTTTTTTATCAACATCGCATAACCATCAAATCCGATATAGCAAAAGAACTAAAAATTAAGAGGAATGTGTCCATTGTTCCTTTGGGAGCTGATTTTCGACAAGATAGAATTGAGCAAAACCTCGATAGTATGAAGCTGTTATATGTTGGGACCCTCGACCATCGGAGGATACACGAGACTATTGAGGGATTATCACATTTCTGTCGATCACATCCAGATACCGACGTAGTGTATACGATCATAGGAGATGGAAAAAAGAGATACGAGAATTTGCTAGTAAACCAGATAAAATTGGTGCCAACAAACTTGACAGTCAACTATGTTGGCTATGTCCCCACTACTGAACTAGATTCCTTTTATCAGTCTCACAATATTGGAGTATCCTACGTTCCGATTATCGATGCTTATATGCCTCAACCAGTTACAAAAACTTTCGAGTATCTAATGGCAGGGATGATAGTTATCGGGACTGCACTTCCTTTTCACAACGAGGTGATTACAAAGGACAACGGAGTTATCACGCAGGACAATCCCGATTCTTTCGCAGAAGGCATTTATCACATCTATAAGAACTTGACATCTTATGACTTAAAAGAGATTCAAGCCAGGTCCTTGCAATTCAGCTGGGATAATGTTGTGAATAATGCACTAATACCTGCAATAGAAAAGGCATGTAAACCAAATGCTTACTGAGTTATCTGATAGACTTCGGCAGTTTTGCGCTGTGCAGGGTGAGGAATTCAGCAAGATATCTTAAGCTTCCTGTTTGAGCAGGGCTGGGATTCCTTCTCGAAGCAGGATATCAAGCTGCTGTTTCTCTTTTTGGCGCAGAAGTATGAGCTTGTCTCAGCGGATGATGTCAGTCTGGCTCACGCTGCTGAGCTAAAATGGGTAAGCGACGTTTGAGTAACGCGTTATTGGAATCTCAGACTAGATTCGGTGAAGTTAGAATTCCGCTCAATGATGTCTTAAGCCGGTTACTGGAAGCTAGTGAAACAAAGATTGAGGAAGTTTTAAGGTTATAGGGTTTTAGGGTTTTAGGGAGGCAAGATGACAAGCTTCAAGGATTTGGATGTTTGGAAGAAGGGGATTGATTTTGTGGCTGAGATATATAAGCTCACGAGTAGGTTTCCGAAAGATGAGTTGTATGGCTTAGTATCTCAAATGCGCCGTGCGGCTGTTTCTATTCCGTCTAACATAGCTGAAGGCCAGGGTCGCAGAAATGCCAAGGAATTTATTCAGTTCTTATATATTGCAAAGGGGTCACTTGCTGAGATCGAAACCCAGCTTATCATATGCCAACGCTTAAACTATCTTGAAGAATCAACTAACTTGTTTGACGATATTAAAAGGCTGCGAACTATGCTTTTGGGACTCATCAACGCTCTGAACAAGTAGCAGTGTTTCGTCAAAACGCCAAATCGCCAAAACGACACAACCTTAATACAGGATAAAGAATGAAATACTTAGTAACAGGCGGGGCCGGCTTCATCGGCTCAAATATCGTGTCTGAGCTGCTCAAACAAGGGCAGCAAGTAGTAGTTCTGGATAACTTTGCCACTGGAAAGCGGGAGAACATCCTGCCCTTGATGAAGAACGAGAACCTGACCATGATCGAGGGTGATCTGCGCAGTTTTCACATAGTGAGATCCGCGGTGAAGGGCGTGGATTATATCCTACATCAGGGGGCCTTGCCCTCGGTGCCGCGCTCGATTAATGATCCCATTACTTCCAATGATGTGAATATCTTGGGCATGCTGAACATACTGGAAGCGGCGAAGGAATTTGGCGTGAAG
>JBAYZB010000204.1:0-5298 GCA_041672765.1 Gammaproteobacteria bacterium
CAGGGCATCGAAATCAAGCATCTGGACCTGGGCGGCGGTCTCGGCATCCGCTACCGGGACGAGGACCCGCCGCTGCCGGCGGACCATGCCGACGCGGTGCTGGCGCGGCTGGGGGACCGGCCCCAGGAGATCATCATCGAGCCGGGCCGGGCCATCGTGGGCAACGCGGGCGTGCTGCTGGCCCGGGTGGAATACCTCAAGTGCACGCCGCACCGCAATTTCGCCATCGTGGACGCGGCCATGAACGACCTCATCCGCCCGACCCTGTACGGCGCCTGGCAGCAGATCCTGCCGGTGGTCCCGCGGGACGGGGGCACGCGCCGTACCTACGACGTGGTAGGCCCGGTGTGCGAAACGGGCGATTTCCTGGGCAAGGACCGCGAACTGGCCATCGAGCCGGGCGACCTGCTGGCGGTGCGTTCGGCAGGCGCCTACGGCTTCGTCATGAGTTCCAACTACAACACCCGGCCGCGCGCCGCCGAGGTCATGGTGGACGGCGTGCAGGCGTACCTGGTACGGTGGCGCGAAACCCTGGAGCAACTGATGGCAGGCGAGACCCTGCTGCCCTGAGCGAGGTGTCCCCGTATGGAGCGCATTCCCGAACCGGAACTGATGGATGAGGATGAACAGGCCCGCGCCTACGCGCTGGCCGACTTCGCGGAGCCGCACAACCGGTTCGTGGCGCTGTTCCGGGAGGCCTTTCCGGACGAGGCGATCACCGGCCAAGTGCTGGATCTGGGCTGCGGACCGGCGGACGTCACGCAGCGCTTCGCCCGCGCCTTTCCGGACTGCCGCATCGACGGCGTGGACGGGGCGGAGCGCATGCTGCACTACGGCCAGATGATCCTGGCCCAGGCGGGGCTGAACACGCGGGTACGCCTGATCCACGGCTACCTGCCTGGCGCGCCGCTGCCTCACGCCCACTACGACGCCGTCATCTCCAACAGCCTGCTGCACCATCTGCAGAATCCCATGGTGCTGTGGGATGCCATCCAGGCCCATGCCAGGCCCGGCGCCCCGGTGTTCGTCATGGACCTGATGCGCCCGGCGAGCCGCGAAGAGGCCCTGGCCCTGAAGGAGCGGTACGCGGCGGGCGAACCGGAGGTCCTGCAGCGCGATTTCTTCCACTCCCTGCTGGCCGCCTATCGTGTGGAGGAAGTGGCGGAACAGCTCGCCCAGGCCGGCCTCGCCCACCTCACCGTACGGGCGGTGAGCGACCGTCACCTCACCGTGAGCGGTCGGTTGTAGCGCATGGCCGGACAATTCGAAAACCCGCCGCCCCACGAGATCCGCACCCTGCTGCAGCAGATCAGGAATATCGCCGTTCTGGGCCTCTCGCCCAACCCCGCGCGGCCCAGCCATCGTGTGGCCGCCGCGCTGCAGGGGTTCGGCTACCGGATATTGCCGGTGCGCCCCGCGGTCCACGAAATTTTGCGCGAACGCGCCTATCCCGACCTGCGCCAGGTGCCGGAACGGATCGACCTGGTGGACGTGTTCCGCGCCCCGGAGCACGTGGACGAGATCGTCGACGCCTGCATCGAACTCAAGCTCCCCGCCCTGTGGCTGCAGGAGGGCGTGGTGAACGAGGCGGCGGCCCGGCGCGCCCGCCGGGCCGGCATGTTCGTGGTGATGGACCGGTGCATCTACCGGGACTACCTCCAACTCCTGGGATCGAATTGACCCGAGGCGTCGCAGGCTTTCCAAAGCCCCTATGGAGCGGGTAACCTTGGACGCCATGCAACTGACGTTCACCAAAATGCACGGCCTGGGCAACGACTTTGTGGTCATCGATGCGCTGACCCGGTCCATTCGGCTCAGCGCCGAGCAGGTGCGGCTGTTCGCGGACCGGCACCTCGGGGTCGGCTGCGATCAGGTGCTGCTGGTGGAGGCGCCGCGCAGCCCCGAGGCGGACTTCCGCTACCGCATCTTCAACGCCGACGGCGGCGAGGTGGAGATGTGCGGCAACGGCGTCCGCTGCCTCGCCCGGTTCGTGCGCGAGCACGGCCTCACTACCAAAGACCGGCTCACCGTGGAGACTCTGGCGGGGCTCGTTCATCTGGAACTTGAGCCCGACGGGCAGGTGACGGTGGACATGGGTACCCCGCAACTGGAACCCGCCGACATCCCGTTCATCGCGCCCGCCCGGGCCGTCCGCTACCCCCTGGAGGTGGCGGGTGGGACCGTCGAGATCGGCGCCGTGTCCATGGGCAATCCCCACGCGGTGCTGCAGGTGGAGGACGTGGCGACGGCCCCCGTGGCGCGGCTTGGCCCCCTCATCGAGCGCCACGAACGCTTTCCCAGGCGGGTCAACGTGGAATTCATGCAAGTGATCGATCCCGCGCACATCCGCCTGCGCGTCCATGAACGGGGCGCCGGCGAGACGCTCGCCTGCGGGACCGGAGCCTGCGCCGCAGTGGTCGCGGGACGACTTCAAGGTCTGCTGGGGGAACGGGTGACGGTGGAACTTCCCGGCGGCACCCTGAGAATAGATTGGAACGAAGAGGGCGCGCCGGTGCGCATGACCGGCCCGGCCACTCGCGTGTTCGAGGGACGCATCGAGCTATGAGCACACCACAAAAAGAAAAAACGGAACCACACGAGGAACCCTGCTCCGACAAGGCCGTCGCTGATTATCTGCGCACCCACCCCGAATTCTTCGAAAAGCACGCGGGGCTGCTGGCCGTCCTCAAAGTGCCCCACAGTTGCGGGCCGGCCGTCTCGCTGGTGGAGCGGCAGGTGGCGGTGCTGCGGGAGCAGAACCAGCAGTTGCGCCGCAAGCTGGTGGAACTGGTGCAGGTGGCCCGGGACAACGATCGCCTCATCGAGCGCATGCAGCGCCTGACCCTGACGCTGATGGACGCCTCCAGCCTGGAGGATCTGCTGACTACCCTGCATGATGTCCTGCGCAACGACTTCCCCTCCGATGCCGTGGCGATACGGCTGTTTTTCACGCCGAGCGAGGAACAGGCACTGGCCCTGCCCGCCGAAATGTTCGTGTCCCGCGACGACCCGGGCCTCGCGGCGTTCGAGCGGTTTTTCAAGACGCGCCGCCCGCTGTGCGGCCGCCTGAAACAGGCCCAGCTCAAGTACCTGTTCGGTAACCAGGCCGAGGACATCCACTCCGCCGTGGTGCTCCTGCTGGGCGGGCAGAGCGACTACGGCATCCTCGCCATGGGCAGCCGCGACCCCAACCGCTTCCATGTCGGCATGGGTACTGCCTACATCACCCGCATGGGCGAGCTGATCAGCCATGCGCTGAAGCCCTATGTGGACCGCTGAGCCACCGCTGTCCGCGGTGAGTTTTTCGATGAACGGCGAGGCGCACGCGTGACGGACGCTTTCCCGGACCTCGCGGGCTGGATCGAGCGTTTCCTGCACCACCTGCGCACCGAACGCCGGCTCTCCCCGCATACCATCACGAACTATCACCGCGACCTGGCGGCATTCGCCGCCCATTGCGCCGCTCAGGGGCTGCGCGACTGGCGCAAGATCGACGAGCATCGCGTACGTGCCTACGCGGCGGCGCGCCACCGCGAAGGGCTGGCGGGACGCAGCCTCCAGCGCAACCTGTCGGCCATCCGCTCCTTCTTCAATTACCTGCTGCGCGAGGGGGTGCTGGTCCATAATCCGGGCCAGGGGGTGCGGGCGCCCAAGTCGCCGCGCAAGCTGCCCCGCACCCTGGACGCGGACCAGGTCGGACGGCTCCTGGCCGTGACCGAGCGCGGCCCGCTCGCCCTGCGAGACCGGGCGATGATGGAGCTCATCTATTCTTCCGGCCTGCGCCTGGCCGAACTGGTCTCGCTCGACCTCCATGACGTGGACCTGGCGGACGCAACCGTGCGGATCACCGGCAAGGGCGCCAAGACCCGCGTGGTGCCGGTGGGCCGTTACGCCATCGCGGCCCTGCGGGACTGGCTCGCGGCCCGGCGGGAACTGGTTTCCGCCGACGAGACCGCGCTGTTCGTCAATCGCCGCGGCCGCCGCCTCGGCACCCGGAGCGTGCAGCAGCGTATGCGCGGCTGGGCCGTGAAGCAGGGGGTGGACACCCGAGTGCACCCCCACATGCTGCGCCACTGTTTCGCCAGCCACCTGCTGGAATCCAGCGGTGACCTGCGGGCCGTGCAGGAACTGCTGGGCCACGCCGACATCGCCACCACGCAGGTCTACACCCATCTGGACTTCCAGCACTTGGCCAAGGTCTACGACCAGGCCCATCCGCGCGCAAAGAAACGCCGTTCCTCAGACTGACGGGGCGGCTGAGCCGTGTTGCTAAAGCCCCCTTCGATCACTTCGGTACCTCCTTTGGGATAGCGCCCAAACGCGGCGTTGACAGGGAAGTGGGCACTGCATACAGTGATAAGCATTCTCATTTATCCCGAGACCCTTGTGGCTATGGCATCCGGGCACCACCTTGTGCGGCTGTTGGTATTGTTGGTAGCGGGACTGGTTTCCGGCACGTTGGCCTACGGAGCGACCGATCCGAGCGCTTTGTTGCACATGCTCGATTACGTCGGGGTCGATTATCCGAACACCGTACGGGACCGGCAGGTGGTGGATGCCGCGGAGTACGACGAGCAGCTGGAGTTTTCGGAACAGATCATCCAGCGGGTCCGGGAACTGCCGGCGACTCCATCCCAGCCCGCGCTCCAGGAACGGGCCGCCGAATTGGCCACGCTCATCCGCGACAAGGCGGACGGCGCACAGGTCAGCGCACTCGCCGATGAGCTGCGGCTGGCCATCATGGACGCGTACCCGGTGGCGGCCGCTCCCCGGCGCCTGCCCGACCTGGCCGGCGCGGCCACCCTGTACCGGAACCATTGCGCCGCGTGCCATGGCGCGGAGGGTTACGGCGACGGCCCGCAGGCGGCGGGTCTGGAGCCGCCGCCGAACAACTTCCACGATACCGAGCGCCAGTTCCAGCGCAGTCTCTACGGCCTGTACAACACCATCAGCCTGGGAGTGGAGGGCACGGCCATGGTGGGCTTTTCGCAGCTCAGCGAGGAGGAGCGCTGGGCGCTGGCGTTTTATGTCGGCAGTTTCCCGTTTACTGCGGAGCAGCGGGAGAAAGGGGCCGAGTTGTGGCAGCGACAGGCCGACTGGGACCTCAAGACCCTCACCACCCTGACCCCGAATCAGATCGCCGCCCGCCACGGCGACAATGGCCTGAGCGTGCTGGCGTACTTGCGCAGCCAGCCGGCCGTGCTGGCGGTGCAAGGCGAGACGCCGCTGCGTTTCAGCGCCCGCAAGCTCGACGAAAGCCTGGCCCGCTACCAGGTCGGTGACGGCAAGGCCGCCTAT
>JBAYZB010000205.1:0-5266 GCA_041672765.1 Gammaproteobacteria bacterium
CGGCGGAAGCCGGGTGGAAACCCATCTGTGCGTGACCTGCCACAACCCCGGCACCCTCGACGCCAATTCGGGGCGCAGCAACGACTTCAAGCAGATGGTGCACAAGATCCACCGCGGCTCCACGCTGCCCAGCGTGGCCAAGGCGAAGATCCCGTACTTCCTGCGCAACAGCAACAACTTCGACTGGAGCGGCGTCAAGTTCCCGCAGGCGGTCCATGAAGGCGGCGCCAACAGCTTCGGCATCGACAACTGCCTGAAATGCCACATGGGCGAGGACTCCCAGGCCGCGGTGCTGCAACTCGCCCAGAACGATCAGGCGCTGGTGGACAAGCTCAAGCTGGCCAAGGTTACCGACGACGGCGATCTTTGGCGTCAGCGCAGCATCGAGGCCTGCGGCTCCTGTCATGACGACGTGGTGTGGCTGAATGGCCCCGCCGCGGAGCCGTTGCCCGCGATGCTGGCCCAGCAGTACGGGGCCGCGCCCTCGAACCGCAAGGATCTCCCCATCGGCGACTGGCGTGGCAAAGAACACCCGGGCGGAACCACCGACACCGGCCGTTGGGTGGGCTGTGCCACCGGCAGTTGCCATGGCGACATCAATGCTCCCCTGGCCGGCATGCCCATGACCTTGGGCGACAAGGGCAGCAAGGAGATCCACCGTATCCATCTGGGCTTCACGCGCGTGGCCATTCGCTCGGACCTGATCGAAACCCAGATCGCCGACGCCATCCTGGGGGCCGACGACGGCAACGGCAATACGCCGCTGACCATCAGGATGCGGGTATGGGACAAGGCACAGGACAAGCCCCTGGTCCATGGCGTGGATGCCAATTTCGCGTTCCAGTTCGTCATCGGCTGGAAGGAGGAGGGCATGGCCGACTACAGCCAGTCCAACCATGCCGTCTGGCCGGGGCGCACCTTCGACGCCACCCCCGACTGGTCGGCGGCGGCCGGTCCCGATGTCGATGGTTATTACTCGGTGACGGTGAACATCCCCAGCGCGAATCTGCCGGCCCGGGGTACCGGCACGGTCGCCACACAGAACGGCTTCGTGGTCACCCCGAATACGGATCCGGACCCGATCCGGCGCGGTGTCGTTCAGCTCTTCAATACCTGGGGTACCGAAACCCACCACCGCAAGGGGCAGACGATGCCGTATGCCCCGGCCAATCCCGACCTGCCGGTGGTGCGTCCGCTCCACGTGACCAAGGCGTTCTCCATCGGCGGCGCGCCCATCGAGCCGCGGCGCGTGGTGGTGGACGGCATGGAAACCTGCCGCTCCTGCCACCTGCGCTTCGCCAAGCATGGGCCGAGCGGCCGAAACAATCCGCAGCTCTGCGTCCTGTGCCACAACCCCAACAATACCGACGTGTCCAACGCGGCGCGCCAAGGCCGGTTGGGTGAGTACGACGGCAAGAAGGAGGAATCGAAGGACTTCAAGCGCATGATCCACGCCATCCACGCATCTTCGCGGCGCGAGACCGGTTATCAGTTGCGCAGTGTCGTGTTCGGCGTGAAGAGCAAGCTGGATGAAAAGAACCTGACGACCGACACCCTGACGGCGCGCACCAGCCACTTCCCCACCGGCCGGAGCGTGGGCAACTGCGCCTCCTGCCACGTGCGCACGGGGCCGGAGCCCGATGCGCCGTACACGTTCGAACTGTCCGCGCTGCCGGCCACGCTGATGGGATCGACGATAAGCACCGGCAACCACCCCGCGGGCAGTGTGCCGCCCGAGGGCAGCGGCGCGGGCCAGACCTACCCCGGCCTGGCGGCCGGCATGAACGTGGTGACCAATCACACCAAGTTGAGTCCGATCTTCTCGGTCTGCACCTCGTGTCACGACAGTCAGTGGGTGAGGGAGGAACACACCCCGGGCAGGGGGGCGTCCGATCAGGCGAGCTTCGACAATCCCGATCCCGGTGGTGAGCAGTGCCGCCTCTGCCATGGGCCGGGCGGCCCCAAGGATCTCAAGGTCGTGCACTCGGTGAAGTAGGCTGCCGATCCTCCCAATCCAAGACGTCGGCCAGTTCGGCGTCTTGGTTTTTTTTGAGCGGAAGGAAATCGGAAACTTTTCGGCAGGCAATTGACCGCGCCTTTTTCGCAAAACCTTACGCCGGCCATCGGAAAATTCATCCTCAGAATAAGGGAAATACCTAATGGGCTTCAGGGTGTGATTGCTTGAAGATTGCTATTACCATACTAGTCTTAGTCTCAATGGAGAATTAAACCACTATTTAAAGTGGAATGTTTTATGGGAACAGTCTGTCATTGGGCTTCTCCCGAAAATCAACAATAACGAGTCCGCAACTCAACGGACCATTCGCGTTAAACGGGGAGGACGCGCATGTCGAACGCACGCATGGCTCTTGTTGGTTGTCCGAAGGAGCACACCATCGGGGTCACCCGCGTCTTGGGTGAACAGAGCATCCAATGTTTCATCGTAGACCAGGGCGACAAGCTCGATTTGGCGGAAGCAGGGGAAGTGGCTTTGGTTTGGGAGAGCGGCGAGGATCCTGTGCGCCTGCCCTTGCTGGAACGTATCCGGATGGGCGGCAGTCAAACCCCTGCCATCGTCGTGCTGCCCCGCATGATCCCGGAGCAGATCATAGCGGCGACGCGCCTCGGGGCGATCGAGGTCCTGTTCCAGCCGATCGATTGCGAACAACTGGTGGCCGCGACGCGCCGCGCCATCATGATCCACAAGGCCAAGGTCGGCGGTACCACCCCGTGCGACCAGATGCCGGCGGTGCTTGGGGAGTCCCCCAAGATGCTAGAAGTCTTCAAGCAGGTGGGCATCGCGGCCTCGAACAACCTCAACGTGCTGATCGGCGGTGAGACCGGTGTCGGCAAGGAAGTGGCCTCGTTCTGCATCCACAAGCACTCCGCGCGTACCGACGGCCCGTTCGTCGCCATCAATTGCGCGGCGCTGTCGGAACAACTTATCGAATCCGAACTGTTCGGCCACGCCCGCGGCGCCTTTACCGGATCGGTGCGCGACGTGCCGGGCAAGGTGGAGATCGCCGACGGCGGCACGCTGTTTCTGGATGAGGTGGGCGACCTCCCGCAGAGCTGCCAGGCGAAACTCCTGCGTTTCCTGGAGGACCGGGCGTTTTACCGGTTGGGTGAGGTAAACCAGCGGACCTCGGATGTCCGCATCGTCGCGGCCACGAACCGCAACCTCGCGGCCGAAGTGGCGGCGGGGCGGTTCCGGGAAGACCTGTACTACCGGTTGGCTCAGATCACGCTGGTGGTGCCGCCTCTACGGGAGCGGGTGGAGGATATACCTGTCCTGATCCGCGCCTTCATAGCGAAGGCCAACGCGACGCTGAACCTGCAGATTACCGGAACGACCGCGGAGGCAATGGAGGCGGCCCGCCGCTTTCACTGGCCGGGGAACGTACGTCAGCTCAGGAACGTCGTTTTCCAGGCGGCCATCCGCCAGCGCGCGGGCGAGATCTCCGCGTTCCATTTCCCGGGCGATGATGCCGCCGACAAGTCGGAGGGCTCAACCGTCGATCTGGAAAGCATCGTGCGCGCCGCTATCAACCGCGGTCAGGTGCGCAACCTCCTCGGGAGTCTGGAGGCGATGGCTCTGAAAACGCTGCTGAACTATTACGGCGGCAACCGCAGCCGCATCTCCTCGGAGCTGGGCATATCGCGCAACACCCTCCGCGCCAAGTTGCGGGAATACGGGATTGACGACGACGTCTCCGTGCCCACGAGAAACGCCCGTTCATTGGAAACCGCCGTTCGGGACAAACGCCAGCAGACTCCGTGAACCGCTCAAAAGCCGTGGTTTACCGCCTGAAGGCAGTGCCGACATAGCCCCTGCCCTTTACCTGCGCAAGAGCGGTCAACGCAAAGGCGCGAAGGCGCAAAGCGTTTTTGAGAATGCCTTTACGCTCTTTGCGCCCTTTACATCTTTGCGTTTAAAGCAAGCGCCGGTTGCCAAGGCATTGTTCAGGGGTGCGCGGCGGGTTTCGGGCCGGCGGGCTGGGGCGGCATGGCCACTTGCTGAATCCTGGCCTGCGCCTTGAGCGCCTGATAATAGCTCTCCTCACGCTCCTTGAGCGCGGCATTGCGCAGGATTTCCTTGATCTCGGCCCGCAGGCTCGGGAAGTCCGCTTCCGGCACCTCACGCTTCTCGAACAGCTTCAGCACGATGTACCCGGAGCCCTCGTGGTAGATGGGTTCGCTCACGTCTCCTTCCTTCAGCTTGGCGATGACCGCCATGATGTTCTCCGGGATCTGCCGCCAGCGGACATGGCCCAGGTCCCACTGCCGGCGGAGATTCTCCGTATCCGAGGGATCGATTCCCCGCGTCTCCGCCGTCACGCTGTCGGCCACCTGTTCGAACGACTCCCCGTTGCGGATGCGTTCCAGCACGGCGAGGGCCTCCTTTTCCTCGGGGAACTGCAGGGAGCCGAGGTGATATTCGTGGGTGATCTCGGTTTGGTGCCGTTCGTAATACTCTTTGGCCTGCTCGTCGCTGATCTCGACCTTCTGGGTGATCTCGCGCTCGTAGACCCGCTTCTGCATCTCCTGCCGTTTCACCATCGCCAACTTCGCCTCTGCCAGGGCCACGGCATTCCGGTAGCCGGGGTCCTGATCCAGCCCGAGTTCCAGGCCCTTCTGGTACATCAGCTCGGCGCGCACCAGCGCGTCCAGGACCTGGCGCTGGCTCTCCTCGGAGAAATCCTTGGGCATACCCGCGTTCAACTGTTGTAGGTTGAAATCGAAGAGGGTGATCGGCCGGTCGTTGACGCGCATGAGCACGCCGTCGGCTTTTGCCGCGGTCGATTCCGTGGGCTTGCCGCATGCCGCCAGGGCCAGGGCGAGACCCACCGCTATTCCTCCATGCAGTAATGTTTGAATTCTCATTGTCGGTGAACCCTTTTTTGATGAGGTAAATTGCCAGACGAAAACCCTTGTCTCCGCGCTCCGATTCTACGGCAGGCGTGCCGTTGCCGAAATGGAGAACCGGGCGGGTGCCCCGTGGGAAAAAAGACGGCGGACCTGTCCAGGTCCGCCGCCGATGTCAACTCCGCCGGAGAGCGGTTGCCCGCTCTCCATTGGATTCCCTGTTATTACTGCAGCCAGCTCGGCCGACGGGCATACGGGAACTGGAACGGATCACTCACGTTCATCACGTGCTTCGAGATCTCGAACGCAGCGCCCGCGCCGTGGCAGCTCTGGCAGGACTCCTGCTCATCCCCGCTCCAGGGGTTCTCCGGAGTCGGGTCGAGGGTCATCAACGTCGTGT
>JBAYZB010000206.1:0-5249 GCA_041672765.1 Gammaproteobacteria bacterium
CCATGATCCCGGTGCTCAACTTCCTGGCCATGCCCACCGCGGTGGCCGGCGCCACGGCCATGTGGGTGGAGCAATGGCGCAAAAGGCCCGACAGTGCCGGCACTACGGGTTGAATGGTTGCAACGCAAAGACACCAAGGACGCAAAGAAGCGCAAAGAGAATAAGTTATCCGTGGTGGCGCTCCCCGGCGCATCAACCGTCCATGGCACGATCCCCAATTCATGGCACGGATCACATTTTCCCTCCTTTGCGTTTCTTTGCGGTCTTGGCGTCTTTGCGTTTAACCCCCAGGGCCACCCCCGGCCAGGAACGCCGCGATGCGCCGCACCCCTTCCCGCAGGTTTTCCAGGGACGTGGTGTAGGCGAATCGCACATGCCGCTCCGGGGCGTTGCTGCCGAAGTCCCGCCCCGGCGTGATGGCCACGCCGGCCCGTTCCAGCAGCTCGCGGGCGAAGGCGAAGCTGTCGCCGGTGAGGCGGCTGCAATCGGCATAGAGATAAAAGGCCCCCTGGGGCTCGACCTGGATGTCGAATCCCAGATCGCGCAGCGCCGGCAGCAGATAGTCGCGCCGGGCCTGAAACTCGCGGCGCCGCTCCTCCAGAATGGCGATGGTGTCCGGCCGGAACGCCGCCAGGGCGGCGTACTGGGCGGGAGTCGAGGCCGCCAGGAAGATGTTCTGGGCCAGCTTGTCGATCTCGCGCATGTAGGGCTCCGGGGCCACCAGCCAGCCCACGCGCCAGCCCGTCATGCCGAAATACTTCGAGAAGCTGTTGATGACGAAGACCTCGTCCGACAACCCCAGCGCGGTCTGAGCCTCCCGGCCGTAGACCAGGCCGTGGTAAATCTCGTCGACGATCAGCCGTCCGCCGCACCGTCTGACCACGTCGAGGATGCCCCGCAGCGCCTCCGGTTCCACCAGCGTGCCGGTGGGATTGGACGGGGAGGCCAGCAGCACCGCCGCGGTCCGCTCCGTCCAGTGGCGCTCCACCAGCTCGGGCGTGAGCTGATAGCCGGTGGCGGCGGTCACGGGGACCATGAGCGGCTCGCCCTCCACCAGGCGGACGAAGTGGCGATTGCAGGGATAGCCGGGATCCGCCATCAGGACCTGCTCGCCAGGGTTGACCAACACCCCCAGCACCAGTTGCAGGGCCCCGGAGGCCCCCGGCGTAACGGCGATCCGCTCCGGCGGCACCTCCACTCCGTAGCGCTCCCGATAGAAACCGCTGATAGCCGCCCGCAGCGCCGGCAACCCCAGGGCGGGCGTGTAGTGCGTGAACCCTTCGGCCAGCGCCTGGCGGCCCGCCTCCACGATGGGCGCCGGGGTCACGAAATCCGGCTCGCCGATCTCCATGTGGACGATGCTGCGCCCCTGGTCCGCCAACTCCCGGGCCCGGGCCAGCAAGTCCATCACGTGAAACGGCTGGATATCCGCCATGCGCCGCGCCAGCCGGAGCGAAAATCCTTTGTCGTTCATCGCCATTAATCGTTCCCCGTGTTCAACCACCATGGATCCGCCGCAACAGTTCCAGGTTCACGTATTCGGCCCCATGCGCGTCGCCCTGCAACACCGCAAAGGGTCGCCCCGGCTCGCCAAGCTGGTCCAGCACCAGTTCCGCCCCGGAGAAATCGTGGTTGTATGTGTAATCGTTGACCGTGACGATGGTCCGTATGCCGGCCCCCAGCGCCGCCCTGAGGCCGTGTTCGGAATCCTCGAAGGCCAGGCAGTCCTCCGGTCTCACTCCCAGCTCCCGCAGCGCGTAATGGTAGATGTCGGGCGCCGGCTTCTTGGCCGGCACCATGTCGCCCGCCGCAATTACGTCGAACCAGGCGGCGGCATCGGGGGCGAGGGAATGCTCCAGCAGGGCCAGGACATTCACCGGCGTGGTGGTGGTGGCGATCGCAAGACGCAGGTTCTGCTGCCGGGCCTCCTGCAGCAGGCGTTCGACCCCCGGCCGTAACGGAATTTCGCCATTTTCCAGCATCTGCGTATAGATGCGCGTCTTGGCGGCGTGGAGTTCTGCCACGAATCCGTCCAAATCCCCCGGCGCCTGAAAGGACGTGTTGTACCGCTCCAGATAATACCGGATGCGCTCCTTGCCGCCGGCCACCGCCAGCAACTCCCCGTAGAACGCCGCCGTCCAGTGCCAGTCCAGCCCCGCTTCGGCGAAGGCGGCGTTGAACGCCACCCGGTGGCCGTCGCGTTCCGTATCGGCCAGCGTCCCGTCGACATCAAAAAGCAGCGCTCTCAGAGCACTCATCAGCCCCTCCCGTTCAGTTGCTTGGCAGCATAGCTTACCTGGCCGGCGTCCGCGCCGTCCGCTTCCTCATCCACAAACGTGACGCAGCAGGAAGATCTCGATTTTTCACGGACTTTTCACCCCATCGAGGTTGCATCGGGACGCCCGTTCTGTTATACAGAGCTGCTTTATTCTATTCGTTCTGGGCAGGAGTTGACCCATGGCTGCAACAAAGAAGAGCGCGTCTGCAAACACTTCTTTCAAGAGCTTTACGCCTTACAAGGAAAAGAAGGGCGAAGAGTACATGAGCGACGCCCAGGTGGCCCATTTCCGCGAAATCCTGCTGGCCTGGAAACGCGAGCTGATGGAGGAAGTGGACCGTACCGTGCACCACATGCAGGACGAGGCGGCGAACTTCCCTGATCCGAACGATCGCGCCACGCAGGAATCGGAGTTCAGCATGGAACTGCGCACCCGCGACCGCGAACGGAAGCTGATCAAGAAGATCGACGAAGCATTGGCCAAGCTGGACCGGGGAGAATACGGCTACTGCGAATCCTGCGGCATCGAGATCGGCATCCGCCGCCTTGAGGCCCGTCCGACCGCCACCCTGTGCATTGACTGCAAGACGCTGGATGAGATCCGCGAGCGGCAGATGGGAACCTGATCGGACGGCTCCAGTCGGCACGCATCCAAAACCATTGAGTGCGGAATGATAAGAGCAAGGCCGCGGAACCTCCGGTACCGCGGCCTTTTTGGTGCCCGCGTGGCGGCTCCGCCACCCGGCGGATTTCCCCAACCCTGTTGGAAAACCCCGTTCGGCAACTAAAATTCGCACCGATATTTGCCATAGCAGGCGCACCTGCCAATGGCATGAGACCCACATCCCGGCTTGGGGAGGAGAACCCATGAACACACTAGAGGCCATCAAGGCCCGCCGTTCGACCCGCGCGTTCCTGGACAAGCCGGTCCCGCGCGAGCTTGTTCACTCGATCCTGGATACGGCACGCTGGGCGCCCTCCGGCGTCAACACCCAACCCTGGCAGGTGGCCGTCATCACCGGCGAGACCAAGCGCCGTATCGGCGACGCCATCATCGCGGCGCGGGAGGCTGGAACCCCGGAAAGTCCCGATTACGCCTATTACCCGGAACGCTGGGACGAACCGTACAAGTCCCGTCGCAAGGCCTGCGGGCTGGCCCTGTACCAGGCCCTGGGCATCGGGCGTGACGACCAGGAGGCCCGCAAGGCGGCCTGGTACCGGAACTATCACTTCTTCGGCGCGCCGGTGGGGTTGCTGTTCTTCCTTGACGCCCGGCTCTCCAAGGGCTCCTGGCTCGACATGGGAATGTTCCTGCAAAACGTGATGCTGGCCGCCCACGCCCACGGGCTTGCCACTTGCCCGCAGGCAGCGCTGGCCGAGTATCCCGGCATCGTGCGTGAAATCCTGGGAGTGCCCGCCGACAAGCTCCTGGTCTGCGGGGTAGCCCTCGGCTACGAAGACCCCGCCGCTCCCATCAACGGCTACCGGACGGAGCGCGAACCGGTGGAGGCCTTCACCACCTGGCATGACTGACAAGGCCGCGCCGGCACCCGCATCCCTCTACCGCGGACGCTTCGCCCCCTCGCCCACCGGCCTGCTCCATTTCGGCTCGCTGATCACGGCGGTGGCCAGCTTCCTCGAAGCGCGGAGCCGGGACGGCGAGTGGCTGGTGCGGATCGAGGACCTGGACCCGCCCCGGGAGGTGCCCGGCGCCAGCGGCGCCATCCTGCGCACCCTGGAAGCCTACGGCCTGCACTGGGACGGCCCGGTGATGTACCAGAGCCGACGCACCGACGCCTACGAAGAGGCGCTCGCCCGGTTGCAGTCCCTGTCCGTGGTCTATCCCTGCGGCTGTTCGCGCCGGGACATACTGGAGGCGGCACGGACCGCGCCGGACGGCCGCGCCATCTATCCCGGCACCTGCCGCAACCGCATTCCCCCCGGCCGCATCCCGCGCGCCATCCGCCTGCGCACAACCCCGGAGACCATCGCGTTCACCGACCGGATCCAGGGGGAATTCCGTCAGGCGCTGGAGGACGAAGTGGGCGATTTCGTGGTACGCCGGGCCGAAGGCTGGCATGCCTACCAACTGGCCGTAGTGGTCGACGATGCGGCGCAGGGCGTTACCGACGTGGTCCGAGGCAGCGATCTGCTGGATTCCACCCCGCGCCAGATCTACCTGCAGCGCCTGCTCGGCCTGCCGACCCCGACCTATGCCCATCTCCCGGTGGCGGTCAACGACCAAGGCGAAAAACTGAGCAAGCAGACCGGCGCCCCCAAAATCCCACCGGATGATCCAGTGCCGCATTTATTCGCCGTCTTGCAGTTCTTGAACCAGCAGCCGCCCCCGGAACTGCGCTATGCGGCACTGGACGAGTTCTGGGTTTGGGCTGTCGCCCACTGGCGGCCCAACCGGATTCCGCGCGTACCCGCCATCCCGGCCTACCCTTGCGCAAACCACCTGCGCGAGAGTGATTAACGCAGAGGCGCGAAGGCGCAAAGAATTTATTGAGAATTACGGCAGCTTGGGTGGGTTGCGGTACGGACCAGGGTATCTACCAGAGTCGGAAGTCCAGCCTGCACAGAGAGAGACCTTTCTTAATCTTTGCGCTCTTAGCGGCCTTGGCGTCTTTGCGTTAAACACCGCCGGAACATGTTACTTTTCGTAACGGACTCTGGTAACCTAACGCGCTATGCGCCTACCCCCTGACACCCACCGCCACATCGACAGCGCCATCCTGCTGTTTCTGTTCGCGCTGTTTCTGCTCGCATCGCCCCTGGTGCAGTGGTGGGCATCCGACGGCAGCCCCTGGTACGTCCCCTATCTGATCTGGTTCGGCATCCTCGGGCTCGTGGCCTGGATGCAGCGGCGGCGCTCCTCATGACCTTCGAACTCAGCCACCTGTTCCTCGTCACGGTAGCGTATCTGCTGCTGTTGTTCCTGATCGCCTATCTGGTGGAGCGCGAGGAT
>JBAYZB010000207.1:0-5231 GCA_041672765.1 Gammaproteobacteria bacterium
GCCGCGGCCAGCTCCGCCCGAATCAGTTCCCGCAGGCGCTCGCAATGGGCGGCGGCATCCGGATCGGGCCGGGGCAGATCGCGCAGGGCACGCTCGGCGGCGCGGATGGCAGCGCGGAAAGGCAGGCGGTCTTCGGAAGACATGGCGACGCTATTCGCAAAGGTCGTGGAATCGAAAAGTGCTGTCAGGAAAAGGGGCCGGGTCTGACAACCCGCGGGTTTTGGGATACAGTGAAAAATCCTCGGTGACGGAGCATGCCATGCAGGATACTACAGCGACACTTGACGGAAAAACCGCCCTCATCACCGGTGCCGCCCACCGTATCGGCGCGACCATCGCGCGCACCCTGCACGCGGCCGGTCTGAATTTGATACTGCATTACCGCGGCTCCCGCGCTGCCGCCGAGGCACTGTGCGCGGACCTGAACGGCCGGCGGGCCAGTTCTGTGATCCTGACGCAGGCGGATCTGCTGGATATCGCCCAACTGCCCGCCCTGGTAGAGCAGGCCCATGCCGCCTG
Organism: Gammaproteobacteria bacterium; assembly: GCA_041672765.1. GTDB lineage: Bacteria > Pseudomonadota > Gammaproteobacteria > JBAYZB01 > JBAYZB01 > JBAYZB01. The sequence continues at coordinate 520 of JBAYZB010000207.1, forward strand.
GGGACGGCTGGACGTGCTGGTGAACAACGCCTCCAGTTTCTTCCCCACCCCCGTCGGCACGGTGACGGAGGATCAGTGGAACAATCTGCTCGGAACCAACTTGAAGGCCCCGTTCTTCCTCGCTCAGGCGGCGGCGGAGCACCTGCGCCAGGCCCGTGGCTGCATCGTCAATATCGCGGACATCCACGGCCAGCGTCCCCTCAAGGACCACCCGGTCTACAGCATCGCCAAGGCGGGGCTCGGCATGCTGACCCAGGCGCTGGCGCGGGAACTGGGCCCCGAGGTACGGGTGAACGGGGTCGCCCCAGGCGCCATCCTGTGGCCCGAGCGGGGCTTGAGCGAAGCGGCCAAGCGCCAGATTCTGGACCGCACGGCGCTCAAGCGCCACGGCAGTCCGCAGGACATCGCCCGCGCCGTGCTGTTCCTGATCCGGGACGCGGACTACATGACCGGCCAGATCCTGAACGTGGACGGCGGGCGCAGCCTGAGCCAATAGCGCTCAGTTTGCGATGCACTCGGACACTTCAGCCACGGGCAGTTCCACCGGCCAGAGCAGCCCGCCGGTACCCGCCCGCGCCAGGGCCGCCCACAACTCGGCATAAGTCCTCCCGTCCACGGGGTGGCGACGCTCGCCCGCGATGTCCGCCAAAGGCTTCAGGACGAAGGCATAGCGCAGGATGTCGTGCCGCGGGATCGCCACGCCTTCCCCATCCAGCACCAGGTCGTCGTACAGGAGCAGATCCAAATCCAGGGTGCGCGGGCCGAAGCGCTTGCCGTCGCGGCGGCGCTGGTGCCGGTGCTCGATCTCGCGCAGGGCACGCGCGACGGCGTGTACATCGTCGTCGGTGTCGAAGCCGACCACGAGGTTATAAAAGTTGTCCCCTTCAAACCCCACCGCCTCGCTTTCGTAAACCGGCGAGACGATCAACGCGCCATAGCGCCGGCGCAGCTCGGCAAGCGCGGAAGGAATGTGGACCTCGGGCTCCAGGTTACTCCCGATACTGACGTACACCCGCCCCATCTCAGCTTCGGCTACCACGCTCTATGATCACACCCACGTCGCGGGCGCCGCGGATGGCGCCCGGCTTGCTCACGGACAGCCGCAGCCACGGCACCTGGAATTCCGTCAGCACGATCTCCGCCACCCGCTCGGCCAGCGTCTCCACCAGGAAAAAGCTGCTGCCGCCCACGAACTCGATCAGCCGCTTGCTCACGGCCTTGTAATTGATCGTATCCTCGATGCTGTCGGAGGCGGCGGCCTTGCGGATGTCCGCCCCCATCTCCAGGTCCAGGCTCACAATCTGCTTGGTACGCCGCTCCCACTCGTAAATGCCGATGATCGTCTCGATCTGCAAATCCCGTACGTAAATAATATCCATAGTGTTTTTGTCCTGTGTAAAGCGGACACGTCATCTATGCCCGGATCGGGCGCCATCTTCGCGCATCCGCGGGAATTGTCAAAAGATGCAGTGCACGGTTCCGACCGCTCCGAGCCCCTCGGCCCGACCGCAGCGGCTATCATTCTTATCGCTGCAATTTCGCTGTCCCGGAAATTGCTTTAAGATGCCGCTTCCCTGATCGTCCCGCCGACAACAACAGTTTAATCTCAAGATGCTGGCTGATTCCGTCTACGTGCTTCTGGCCTATCTGCTGGGTTCGCTTTCCAGCGCCATCATCCTATGCAAGCTGGCGGGCTTGCCCGACCCGCGCACGCAAGGCTCCGGCAATCCCGGCGCCACCAACGTCCTGCGCTTCGGCGGGAAGAAACTCGCTGCCTTGACCCTGCTCGGTGACCTGCTGAAGGGGTTAGTGCCGGTGCTGCTCGTCCGTGCGCTGGGCGCCAACGACCTGGTGCTGTCCCTGGTGGCCCTGGCGGCGTTTCTCGGCCATCTGTATCCGGTGTTTTTCCGCTTCAAAGGGGGCAAGGGCGTGGCCACCGCGTTCGGCGTGCTGCTCGGCCTCGCCTGGCCCGTGGCGCTCGCTGCCGCCATCACCTGGCTCGTGATGGCACTGCTATTCCGCATCTCGTCGCTGGCGGCCCTGACCGCTTCCGTACTGACCCCGGCCTATATGTGGTGGTTCGGACCGAGCCGCCCATTCTTCGCCGCCACCGTGCTCATGTCCGCCCTGCTGATCTGGCGCCATCGCGCCAATATCCGCAATCTGCTCCAGGGTACCGAGAGCAGGATCGGCAGCAAACGCACGCTCTGAGCGGCGGCGCTCAACCCGCGGCGGCGGGCACCGGTTCCGTCAAGGAACTGAGCGGCCACCGGGCCGTGGCGCGGATGGCCAGCGGTTCGTGCTGGCCCGCCGCCAGCCGCAGATAACCGGCGTAGGCCACCATCGCCCCGTTGTCGGTGCAGAACTCCAGACGCGGGTAGTACACCTCCCCTCCTTCCGCCGCAGCAATCTCGGCCAGACGCGCACGCAGCAGCCGGTTGGCGCTCACCCCACCCGCGATCACCAGGCGCTTGAGCCCCGTCTCGCGCAGGGCGCGCCGGCATTTGATCGCCAAGGTGTCCACCACGGCCTCCTGGAAGGCGCAAGCGATATCGGCACGGGCCTGTTCGTCGTCCGGATGCTCCTGCGCGGTCCGCACCGCGAAGGTCTTCAGCCCGCTGAAGCTGAAGTCCAGTCCCGGCCGGTCCACCATGGGTCGGGGAAAATGGAACCGCCCCGGGGTGCCCCGCTCCGCCAGGCGCGCGAGCTGCGGACCGCCCGGATAGCCGAGCCCCAGCAGCTTGGCGGTCTTATCGAACGCCTCGCCCGCGGCATCGTCCACGGACTCGCCCAGCAGGGCGTACCGGCCCACGCCATCCACCCGCACCAACTGGGTGTGACCGCCGGAGACCAACAGGGCAACGAAGGGGAACGCCGGAGGGTTGTCCTCCAGCATCGGCGCTAGCAGGTGCGCCTCCATGTGGTGCACGGCCACCGCCGGCACGCCCCAGGCCCAGGCCAGGCTGCGGCCGATGGCGGCCCCCACCAGCAGGGCCCCGATCAGGCCCGGCCCGGCGGTATAGGCCACCCCGTGGATCTCCCCTGGGGCGGTGCCCGCCTGCTCCAGAACCGTGCGCACCAGCGGGAGGGTCTTGCACACGTGGTCGCGGGAGGCCAGCTCCGGCACCACCCCGCCGTAGACGGCGTGCAGATCCACCTGGCTGTGCACGGCATGGGCCAACAGCCCGCGTTCCCCGTCGTAAACGGCGATGCCGGTTTCGTCGCAAGATGTTTCGATACCTAATACGCGCATATGATCATTGTCCGTCTCCACCCCATCCACAACAAGGCCTTTTTGCATTTTTGCTTGCAGCGGACTAGAATGGCTGGCTTCCCGCTCCAAAGGGACTAAGTTTTATACAAACATTTGCAATTTGAGGTGATGGTCTACATGCCTAGCGTACGCGTGAAAGAGAACGAGCCCTTCGAGGTAGCCCTGCGTCGATTCAAGCGCGCCTGTGAGAAGGCGGGCGTCCTGTCGGAAGTTCGCCGCCGCGAGTATTATGAAAAGCCCACCCAGGAGCGCAAGCGCAAGGCCGCCGCGGCCATCAAGCGCCACATGAAGAAGCTCGCTCGGGAAGCCGCGCGTCGCGAGCGCCTCTACTAATCAAGTAGCGTCACCAAGCCCATCCCCCTGCCGCCCGCATGTCCGAAACCGACTCCCTGAAAAAGCGTATCGAAGGAGACATGAAAGCGGCCCTGCGCGCCGGCGACAAGCGTCGCCTGGGCACCATCCGCCTCATCCTGGCCGCCATCAAGCAACGGGAAGTCGATGAACGGATCGTGCTGGACGACGCGCAGGTTCTGGCGGTTTTGGACAAAATGGCCAAACAGCGCCGCGAGTCGGTCGCCCAGTATCAGGCGGCCGGACGCCAGGACCTGGTGGAGCAGGAGTCGTTCGAGCTCGAAGTCATCCAAGGCTACATGCCGGTCCCGCTGAGCGAAGCGGAACTCGACGCGCTGATCAGCGCCGCGGTCACCGAGACGGGGGCGAGTTCCATCAAGGATATGGGCAAGGTAATGGGCGTACTCAAGCCGCGCGTACAGGGCCGCGCGGATATGGGCGCGGTCAGCGCCCGGATAAAGGCAATACTTTCAGGCCAATAATGAAGGGTAGAAAACGCCGTTGACGGTCCCTGGCACCGCGCGGTCTGGATGCCACCCCGCCTTCAGGCAGCACCATCCTTCATACATGCTGTTTGCCAGTACCTGCCGGGGATGTTGAGTTATCACCCCGGCCCGCTTTGGTGATCCTATGGCCGGCAGGATTCCTCAACAGTTTATCGACGAACTGATGGCGCGCGTCGATATCGTTGAAGTGATCGACAGCCGCGTGCCGCTCAAGAAGTCCGGGCGCGAATACGCCGCCTGCTGCCCGTTCCACTCCGAAAAGACTCCCTCGTTCACCGTCAGCCCCGAAAAACAGTTCTACCACTGCTTCGGCTGCGGCGCCCACGGCACCGCCATCGGGTTCCTGATGGACTACGAACACCTGGACTTCGTGGAGGCGATCACCGAACTGGCCAGACAGGTCGGCCTGACCGTGCCGCGGGAAAGTGGCGGACCACCCGCACGAGCCGGCGACCATGAAGCCCTGTACAGCGTACTCGCCGAGGCGGACAGCTTTTTTCGCCGCCAGCTACGCGAGCACCCGGCCGCCGGCCAGGCGACCGGCTACCTGAAGCAACGGGGATTGAGCGGCGCCATTGCCG
>JBAYZB010000208.1:0-5205 GCA_041672765.1 Gammaproteobacteria bacterium
CCTGCGCTCCATTGCCGTACTGGACATGATGCCGGTAATGGTCTGGATCGCCGGCCCCGACAGACGCTTCATCCACGTCAACGAGGAATGGGTACGGTTTACCGGCCAGCCCCTGGAACAATCGCTGGGCCACGGCTGGCTGGAGGTGGTGCATCCTGACGACAGAGAAGCCTGCCGGGCGGCCCATGAGGATGCCTTCGACCGGCGCGTGCGCTACCAGACCGAGGAACGGCTGCGCCGCGCGGATGGAGAATACCGCTGGGTCGCGAACCGTGCCGCACCGCTCCATGCTCCCGACGGCACCTTCATCGGCTACATCGGGAGCTGCGTGGACATCACGGACCAAAAGCAGGCGGAAGATGCCCTGCGGCAAAGCGAGGCGGAATTCCGCGCCATGTTCGAATTGTCCGTGGCGGGCATGGGGAAGGCGGATTGCGCCACGGGCCGCCTCCTCCAGGTCAACCACAAGCTCTGCGAGATGCTGGGCTACTCCGCCGCGGAGTTGTGCGGGATGACCATCGCCGACATCACCCACCCGGACGACCTCGCCCTCAATCTGGAGCAACTGGAACGGGCACGGCGCGGCGAGATCGACGAGTATGGATTCGAAAAGCGCTACATCCGCAAAGACGGGCAGATCATCTGGGCACAGTTGACGGCCTCCATCTTCCGCGACACGGAAGGCCGCGCGCTGCACATGGTCGCGGTGGTGCAGGATATCACCGCGAGCAAGCAGGCCGAGCACGCACTGCGCGAATCGGAAGGCAGGTATCGCCACCTGTGGGAGAACCTGAACGACGCCGCCCTCATGGCCGACGCGGAGACCGGGTACCTGGTCGAAACGAACAAGCAGGCGGAGCGGCTGCTCGGCCGCAGCCGCGAGGAGCTCCTGCGCATGCATCAGCAGGAGATCCATCCGCCGGACCAGGCGGAGGAGTACCGGCGCCGCTTCGCTGCCCATGCCACTTGGGGACGCGAGGCCGACTATGACGGCGCAGTGGTTTGCAAGGACGGCAGCATTGTTCCCGTCCGCATTACCGCGGCCCCCATCGAACTGGGTGGAAAAAAGTTCGTGCTCCAACTGTTCCATGACATCACCGAACAAAAGCGCATGGAGGAAAAGCTCAAGGAGACCGACCGGCGCAAGGACGAATTCCTCGCCATGCTCGCCCATGAGCTGCGCAATCCCCTCGCCCCCATCCGCAACGCGGTGGAGATCCTCAAGCGGGAGAGCGGGCTGCAGAGCGGCAGCCTGCCCTGGGTGACGGACGTCATCAGCCGCCAGGTTGAACAGATGACGAATCTGGTGGACGATCTGCTCGATGTCGCGCGCATCACCCGCGGCCACATCCAGTTGCAAAAAGAGCATGTCCTGCTCGCGGACGTGATCGTTCGCGCCGTGGAGACGGCACACCCTCTGGTCCAGGCGCGCAGCCATTCGCTCACCGTCGATCTGCCGCAGCAGCCCGTGTGGCTGAAGGCCGACCCGGCGCGGCTCGTCCAGGTCGTGGACAATCTTCTGAACAACGCCGCCAAGTACACGCCCGAAGGCGGGCGTATCCGGCTGACGGCACGGTGCGAGGGAACGGACGAGGTCATCATCGAAGTGAGCGACAATGGCATCGGCATACCCGCGGCGCTGCAGCCCCACATCTTCGAGCTCTTTTACCAGACGAATCGCACGCTCGACCGATCCCAGGAAGGATTGGGCCTGGGGCTGTACCTGGTGCACACCCTGGTGAAGATGCACGGCGGGCGCATCGAGGCGATCAGCGACGGGCCTGGCCGAGGAAGCACCTTCATCGTGCATTTGCCGCTCATGGCGCATGCGCCGTGTGCCGCCCCGGTCAGTTGCGCTCCCGACAGCGCCGATATTCCCCGGCGGCGAGTACTGGTGGTCGACGACAATCCGGACGTGGCCAACAGCTTCGCCATGCTGCTGGACGCCCTGGGCCACGAGGTCCATGTGACGCACGACGGTCCGTCCGCCCTGGCGGCGGCAAGGCAGATCCGCCCGGAAATACTGTTCCTGGATATCGGCCTGCCCGGCATGAACGGCTATGAAGTGGCGCGGCGGCTGCGCGCGGAACATCCGCCCCAGGCGATGCTGCTGGTGGCCGTGACCGGATACGGCCAGATCGACGATTGCCGCCACGCCGCCGAGGCGGGGTTCGATCACCATCTGCTCAAGCCGGTGGATGTCGGGATTCTGGAAACCCTGCTCACCTCCTGGAAGCCGGTCAATTGACCGGCTTCCACTACATGCTGTGAAAGCCGTTCGCAAGGCCGGCGCGCACCGCGCTCTTCATATTCCCCTTCATTTCGGCGTAGAATTGTTTTAACGGCACGACCGATCCGCAACCCTTCATCCGGGGACGAAACGGACGCCATCCGTCCCGCCAGCGTGCAGACACTCCGAAAATAGAACAACGCCCAAGCACAAACGACCTTATGCAAACCATCAGTTACGAATACCGCTTCGAACTTCCTGGCGAGCGAACGGAGTGTTTTCAGATCCACCTCGATGGCGCCACCCTGAACCCCAAGGAGGAACTGCCCGCGGAGTTGCCGTACTGGACGCGCCTGGAGTTCCACCGGTGCGATGGCTGTCCGCTCCTCCCCGAGGAACATAGCCACTGTCCGCTGGCGGCGCGCATTTCCCCAGTGGTGGAGCACTTCAGCGACGTGGTGTCCATCGACAGGGTGGGGGTCACCGTCGTGATGAACGAACGCATCATCACCCGCAGCGCGACCGCGCAGGAGGGGATCAGCTCGCTGTTGGGCATCATCATCGCCACCAGCGGCTGTCCGCTGACGGCCTTTTTCAAGCCGATGGCCCGCTTCCACCTCCCCTTCGCCAACACCGACGAAACCTTCTACCGCGCCGCCTCCATGTACATGCTGGCGCAGTATTACCGCTGGCAGGCCGGCCTGTCCGCCGATCTCGACATGCAGGGGCTGAGGGACTACTACGCGCAGGTGGCCAAGGTGAACCGGGCCATGGCCGCGCGCATCCGCGACACCCAGCGGGAAGACGGCGCCATCAACGCCATCGTGCTGCTGGATATGTTCGTGGTGGAACTGCCGTACGGCATCGATGCCACACTGAACGAACTGAAGCCTCTGTTCGAACCTTATCTCGTCAAGAAGCCCCTGCTCTGAGCCAGGGAACATCGAACGCGGACCTGCGGCCGTCCCGGCCAATGCCGCAACGCGCCTTGCGCGGCCATGTCCGGCATGCTAGGCCTTAAATCAGGACCCGACCGCGCATCGCCCCATTCGTTCGGGAAAACCCTCCAAAGGCTGCACGTTTCGACTGGACACAGAGGAGGCGGTCATGGGAGTACTCTCACGTCTCACCGCCCTCATCAAGGCGAAGATGAGCCAGTTGCTCGATCAGGCGGAAGATCCCGCCGTCACGATGGATTATTCCTACGAACGGCAGCTCGAACTGCTGCGGGACGTCAAGCGGGGCATCGTCGAGGTGGTGACCTCGCGCCGGCGCCTGGAGCTGCAAGCGGAGAAATTGCGGCAGAACGCCGACACGCTGGAGCGGCAGGCGCGCCAAGCGCTGGCCTCGGGCCGCGAGGATCTCGCCCGTCTCGCCCTGCAGCGCAAGCAGACCGCGCTCCAGCAATTGCAGGGGCTGGACGGTCAGATCGCCGACCTGGAGGCGGAACAGAACCGGCTGCAGACTGCCGAGGCGCGCCTCGCGGCCAAGGTCGAATCGTTCCGCACGCAGAAGGAGGTCATCAAGGCGCAGTACTCCGCCGCCGAGGCGCAGGTACGGATCGGCGAGGCGGCCACGGGCCTCTCGGAAGAAATGGCCGCCATCGGCATCGCCATCGACCGTGCCGAGCAGAAGACCGAGCGGATGCGGGCGCGCGCCTCGGCCATCGACGAACTGGTGGAGGCCGGCACCCTGGAAGAGTTCGGAGCCCCCAAGGGCGACCGCCTGGAACGCGAACTGCAACAGCTCACGGCGAATCAGAACGTCGATGCGGAACTGGCGGCACTGAAGCGGCAATTGGGACCGCCGCCCGATACGGGGCGACTGGAGGACAGGCGATGATCGTGCGCATTCTCTCCGAAGGCCAGTACCGGCTGGACAGTATGTACCTGGACCGCCTGAACGAGATCGACAACCGGCTGGTTTCGGTAGTGGCCGACGGGTCGGACGAGGAGTTCCGCACGCTGTTCGAGCAGATGCTCGCCCTGGTGCGCGAACATGGTCAGGCGGTTCCGGCGGAGGAACTGGTCACGTCGGACGTGGTGCTACCCGATCCCAACAGCCACATCGACGACATCAAACCGCTGTTCGTTGGGGAAGGGCTGGTGCCGGGTTGAACGACTGGTGGTCGGGTGGGCACTGCCCACCCTGCGCCGGTTGTCGAAGCCTCTTTGGCGGACATGCCCACTGTACACAAACTTTTTTACGGCTATTTCTTGTTGTGCGGCTTCGCCGCAGATTTGATTAGATGCGGGGTCCCGCCCCCGCGCGGCGGCCACGTTGCAAAGCCCTTCCCTGGGCTTTGCCTTGCGGGCCAGCCTGTCGGCTGTCCAAATTCGCTCCCGGCGAATTTGTCTTTGCTTGTCCAAAGAAAGTAGGCAAAGAAAGGACACCCCGATGCCGCGCCCCTTACGGGGTCCCCTGCGCGCGCCCCGCGGGGCCTTGTCCGCCTTGAGCTGCGATGCTCGGCGCGGCATAGGGGCCCCCAGGGTGCCAGCCAAAAGCGAGGCAGGGAATCCGCAGCAGTGGTAGGGCACCAAACCGTTGCTACTTGGCACAGTGTTAGGGAGCGAACAGGTCCCCTCGGAGCCGCCGAGCATCGCAGCCAAAGCCGGTAATTGCCCGAAGGGTGCCGGCAGGGAGGCCGGCACGCGCACGTCGGGGCTCGGAAGCCCCGTCGGGCGCGCCCGGCTTTGGCGAGACAAATCGGCAGGAGAGCCGATTTGCACGGCGCAAGCCGCCCGCAGGGCGCGGGGCAGGGAGGCCCCGCGTGACCCGCAGGGAACCCCGACAGGGGCGGCTCCGTGGGGCGGCCTTTCTTTTCCCCCCTTTTCTGGTCGAACAAAGACCAATCCGCCGGGAGCGGATTGGGACAGCCGATAGGCTGGCCCGCAGGGCAAAGCCCAGGGATGGGCTTTGCAACGGGGTCGTCGTGCGGGGGCGAAACCCCGCATCTAAAATAATTCGCGGCGATA
>JBAYZB010000209.1:0-5204 GCA_041672765.1 Gammaproteobacteria bacterium
CCAGGTGCGCGCAGACCTCCAGCAGATGGCGCGCCCCCAGCACGGTGCCGCCCGCCAAGGCGGCTTCGTCGGCATTGTCCGCCGCCACGAACAGGGCGCGTGCCGCCCTGCGGGCGGCCAGCGCGGCGGGCAGCACTCCGCGCACCGGCCGCAGTTCGCCGCTCAGGGCCAGTTCGCCGGCGAATTCGTACCCGTCCAGGCCTTCCTTGCGGATCTGGCCCGAGGCGGCGAGGATGCCGAGGGCGATGGGCAGATCGAACCGGCCGCCCTCTTTCGGCAGGTCGGCCGGCGCGAGGTTGATGGTGATGCGGCGGGCGGGAAATTCGAACCGCGCGTTCAACAGCGCGCCGCGCACCCGGTCCTTGCTCTCCTTCACCGCCGCCTCGGGCAGTCCGACGATGGAAAGACCGGGCAGCCCATTGGAGAGATGCACCTCCACGGTCACCAGCGGCGCCTGAATCCCGGCCTGCGCGCGGCTGTAGACAACGGCAAGCGTCATGGCCTCCCTTCCCGATTGTTATGTGAATGCTTCGAGCTTATCCGAATCGGATGGCACAGAGCCATCCCCGGCGCGTTCCTGCCGACGTGAGAAAGACGGCGGTCGGTGGCGAGACGGAACGCCCCTGCGTCCAGGCTAACATCAAACAGCCGTGGACGATTTTATAGCCCCAACTCCGGCGGCTCCCCCTCGTCCGGACGCCCGGCGCCCAGTATCCGCTTTTCCAACTCCGCCACCTGTTGTTCCAGCGCCTCCACCTTGGCGCGGGTGCGCGCCAGCACGGCGGTCTGCACGTCGAACTCTTCGCGCGTGACCAGGTTCAGCTTGCCGAAGGCGCTGTTCAGGGTGGCGCGGAAGTTCTTTTCCATGTCCTGCTGGAATTCGCGCACGCCGATGGGCACGGCGTCGGCCAGGCGCTTCGCCAGGTCGTCCAGGATCTTCGGGTCGATCATCGTCTGTTTACCTCATGTCGTTGGGCGACACCAATGAGCACGCACATCTTATCAGACGCGCGCAAGCGCATGGCGCCATTCTCGATCAGTTTGCCGTTCGGGGGCAACGCACCGAGTTGGTGCGCGAGCGGCGCACGGGCCTTGGCTTGGTGCAGGGCGCGTGGGCGTGGGTTCGTCGACCGGGCGTAAGTGTATGCGGATCAAGGCAAATATGGGTATGGCACAGCCTATGCAAAATCGTGGATGCCCAGTGTGAAGCCGCGTTTTCAAGATGGTTCGGACGATCCGCTCAATGATCAGGAGACGCAGAAATGAAGCACCTCGTTAAGGCCCTTTTCGCCGGCGGCATGCTGGCCTGTTCCGCGGCAGCCTTCGCCGAATTTGCCGGCAATGTCTCGTTGGCCACCGACTATGTATTCCGCGGCATCTCGCAGACCGATGAGGACCCCGCCGTTCAGGGCGGCTTCGATTTCACGCACCAGAGCGGATTCTACGTCGGCGTGTGGGGCTCGAGCGTGGACTTCGGGGGTGACGAGAATGTCGAGATCGACTACTACGGCGGTCTGACGGGCGCAGTCGGCGGCGGTCTCGGCTGGGACGTGGGCGTCATCTACTACTCCTACCCGGACGCCGATGATGACGACCTCGATTACTGGGAGGTCAAGGGCGCGTTGAGCTACGCCTTCCAAGGCGTGGCGCTGTCGCCCACCCTCGGTCTGGGCGTGTACTACTCGCCGGAATTCACCGGCGAAACCGGCGACGCGGTATACGTCGTCGGCTCGCTGGACCTGTCGCTGCCGCAGGCGTTCGGCCTCTCCCTGCACGTGGGCCAGCAGAGCATCGACGAGACCGATCCGGATTCCTACATCGAATACGGCGTGGGGATTTCCAAGGCGATCGCCGGCTTCGATCTCGCCCTCGACTACTACGCGACGGACGACGACGGCGAGGATTTCGCCGGCGCTCTGGCGGACGACCGCGTGGTGTTCTCGGTTGCCAGGAGCTTTTAACCGGCCAGGCGCTGCCCGTTGCGCAGACGGTCGGCGCCAACAGAGGAGACTGCAGCAATGAAACTCGTCACCGCAATCATCAAACCGTTCAAGCTGGACGACGTGCGCGAGGCCCTTTCCGAGATCGGCGTACAGGGCATCACGGTTACCGAGGTCAAGGGCTTCGGGCGGCAGAAGGGCCACACCGAACTCTACCGCGGCGCGGAATACGTGGTGGACTTCCTGCCCAAGGTGAAGCTCGAGGTCGCCGTCACCGACGAGTTGGTGGAGCGGGTGCTCGAAGGCATTTGCAAGTCCGCCTACACCGGCAAGATCGGCGACGGCAAGATCTTCGTCTACGACCTCGAACAGGCAATCCGCATCCGCACCGGCGAGGCCGGCGCAGATGCCTTGTAAAGATCCGGAATCGGCACGAGAGGAGACAACGATGACAACTTCAAAAGCGACAAAGGGGCTCGGTGCCCTGTTACCATGCGGGGCGGTGTTTTTGCCCGGCGCGGTCCTCGCGCAAGAGGCGCCCGCCCTCGACTCGGGCGATACCGCCTGGATGCTCACCGCCACCGCGCTGGTGCTGTTCATGACGCTTCCGGGCCTCGCGCTGTTCTACGCCGGCATGGTGCGCGCCAAGAACGTGCTGTCGGTGCTCATGCAGTGCTTCGCCATCGCCGCGCTCATGACGCTGCTGTGGACCATCTTCGGCTACAGCCTGATCTTCACCGACGGCGGCGCGCTGCAGGCCTGGATCGGCGGACTGGAGAAGGCCTTCCTCCTCGGCGTGACCGGCGACAGCCTGAACGGCACCATCCCCGAGACGGTCTTCATAACCTTCCAGATGACCTTCGCCATCATCACCCCGGCCCTCATCGTCGGCGCCTTCGCTGAGCGCATGAAGTTCGCCGCGCTGCTCTGGTTCATGGGCCTCTGGCTGGCGGCGGTCTACGTGCCGGTGGCGCACTGGGTCTGGGGCGGCGGCTGGCTCGCCGACCGGGGCGTGCTGGACTTCGCCGGTGGCACCGTGGTGCACATCAACGCCGGCATTGCGGGCCTGATGGCGGCGCTGGTGCTGGGCCGGCGCAAGGGCTATCCACACAAGGCGATGCCGCCCCACAACCTCACCCTGACGGTGATCGGCGCATGCATGCTGTGGGTCGGCTGGTTCGGCTTCAATGCGGGCAGCGAGCTTGCCGCCGATGGTGTAGCGGGCATGGCCATGGCGGTCACCCAGATCGCCACGGCCACTGCGGCGCTCGCCTGGATGTTCGCTGAATGGATGGCCCACGGCCGGCCGAGCGTGCTGGGCATCGCCACGGGGGCGGTGGCGGGTCTGGTGGCCATCACCCCGGCCTCGGGCACCGCCGGGCCCATGGGCGCCATCGTGATCGGTCTGGCGGCCGGCGTCCTCTGCTTCCTGGCGGCCACCAAGGTCAAGCGCAGGCTCGGCTACGACGACTCCCTGGACGTGTTCGGCGTGCACGCGGTCGGCGGCATCGTCGGCGCCATCCTCACCGGCGTGTTTGCCGACGCGAGCCTGGGCGGCGCGGGTCTGGCGGAAGGGATGACCATCGGCTCCCAGGTGGGCGCGCAGGTGCTCGGCGTGGTTGCCACCATCGTCTACACCGCCATCGCGAGCTTCGTCATCCTGAAGGCGGTGGACCTCGTCGTCGGGCTGCGCGTGAGCGACGAGCAGGAGGCGGAAGGCCTCGACATCGCCCTGCACGGCGAGCGCGGCTACACCGGCAGCCTGGGCGGCCTGGCGGTGGGAGAACCGGAAACGGACGAGTCCGGGCGCGCCGTGCCGTTCAAGCGCGAGGGGTTCAGCCATTGACTTCAAGGCGCCGCGGCGCTTCACGTCGCGGTGCCGGCCCTTGCGACAACAACCCCATGCCCACCATTGGGGCGGTACAGGAGCACCGCCCGTTTTTTCCGCTTGGCTTGTTGTGGTGGCCGTCGCTTGCAATGACGATGAATGTAGTATGTAGAGTGGACACTGCCCACCGTGCGCCGGTTGTCGAGGCATTTTTCGGAGGGTGATGCCACCCTACGCAAACGGATCGACGCCTGGCTCCAAGCAGGTTCAGGCTGACGGTTGAATACGATCAACCTGGGAAACGCTGAACAAATCGTCATTTCGAGCGGAGAGTTGCATCTTGAGCCGGTTGCACATCGAGGGACTGCGAAGTCACGGATTGGGCCCCATCAGCCTGACGCTGGAGGCGGGCGAGTGTGTGACCGTCTCGGGGCCGTCCGGTGCCGGCAAGACCTTGCTGCTGCGCGCCATCGCCGACCTTGTCGGGTAGGAGCGGCGCATTACTGCGCCACCCCCCCCTAAGAACCGGACGTGCGAGTTTCCCCGCATCCGGCTCAAGCCTCTGCAAAGTCCCTTGTGACAGGAACCGGCGGTTTACTCTCGTACCGCCTTTGCAATACGCATTTGGAGCCTTCTGACCGTTTGGTGAGCCTAACCCACCTCCGGGCCGGAGGCCGCACCAACCATTTGCATGGTCGTCATTTGCTTGTCCTCCTTAGGAAGGTTCTCCAAACTCTCTTGCAAAGAGAGACCAGCCGGAAGTCTGCTCCCTTTCGGGCGGGATGATGTTGGGTTGTCCCTCAATCCCTATCCGCCCCATTACAGGACGGCATTCGCTTTTTCCGGCATCCCATGCCCGCACCCCCAACAGCTTTCCTTGCGGATTACCTGCCCTTTCGGGCGGAGATACGGGTTTACCGTGTTCCACGTAAGTGACGATGGAAGGTTAGGTGCTGGCTATCCCCCGGTGGGCTTGACGTCCTCGCTTGATTAGAGCCAAGAATCAAGACCGCCCACTTTGCCTTTTGGCTCAAGCCTCCCAGCATCTTTGGCTTGTTCAGGCTAACGAGATTTATCACCAGTTCGCTTTTGCTCACCATACTTCCCAGCCTAGCTCCCTACCGCGTGATGCTCGCAGTTCCACTTCCCCCTCACGGGTTCCGTTTCAGCCTTTCGGCGTGGGATTCATTGTCGAAGGGGCTTCGGACGGGGCCGTTGCCAGCCCCGCCCGCCCTTCTAGGCTACTGCCGGAGGAACGGCAGGTTTCATCAGGCATTTCTGCTTGTGAAACAATCACTTACGCGACTTCACGTCGCACTGGCTCAAGCCTGTCAGCGCCTTTGGCTTGTTTAGGTTCACGAGATTTATCGCCGATTCACCTTAGTTCGCCATATTTCCAGACCTAGCTCCCCACCGCGTGGCGCTCGCAGTTCCAC
>JBAYZB010000210.1:0-5192 GCA_041672765.1 Gammaproteobacteria bacterium
ACCGCAGCGGACCATAACCGGCATCGCCGCCTCCGAGCCCGAGCGTGATCGAGCCCATGAGATTGACGATGTTGCCGCCGTCGTAGGCGAACTCCCGCGCTGTCAGCATCTCTCCGCGTACCCCGCTTGCAACTCTCCTGGTGTACAACCGGTAGGACCCCTCCCACCGCCTTTCGTTCCGGCTTGCAGGCCCCGCCGCTTCACGACGGTATCGCCACCGCCACTTCCTGCGCCTCCAACACAGTGCGCAGCGCGCCGGGATCGATCTCCACCAGGAAGCCGCGCTTGCCGCCGTTGATCCAGATCCGTTCCAGCGCCAGGATCGTCCGCTCCACGTACACGGGCAGCGCCATGCGCGTGCCGAAGGGACTGATGCCGCCCACCTGATATCCCGTGTACTTCCCGGCCCACGCCGCGTCCGCCGGCTCCACGCGTTTCACGCCGAGCGTGCGCGCCAACTGCTTGGTCGACACCTCGCAATCGCCGTGCATCAGCACCAGCAGCGGCTTGCGCGCGTCTGTTTCCAGCACCAGGGTCTTGACCACCGCGTGTTCGGCCACCCCCAGGGAATCCGCTGCATGGCGCGTCCCACCGTGATCCTCGTAGGCATAGAGATGCGGCACGAATTCGATGTCATGTTTTCGCAGCATGCGCACCGCGGGCGTGACCGGGTATTCCATCTTCTTCATCTTCGCCTCCCGCTTCTTGTCTTTATGCCAGTGCATGCGGCGCAACGGGATTGCGCCCTTGGTGATCGCCGCTGCCAGCCGTTGCATCCTTTCGCGTTCCGACGGCCGCGTATGGTACCGCAAACCCGACCGGCACAAAGCCGCTCTGCGCAATTTCATCAGGCTGCGGGAAGACTGCGATATTACTCCGGCTCGGTATAGCGCTGCTCGATCCGGTCGCGGATCAAGGCGCGGCTTTCCTGGGGAGCGATGCCGCTCTGTGCCTCGATATCCGCCACTTCGTCCGCCAACTCCGGATCCTTGATCGACTCGCGCAGCCAGCGCGAATAATCGCCGCGCCGCAGATGGTACATCCAGGTGGTGTCGTCCAATCCGTCTGCGATCTGCATGAACAGCGTCAGGTTCTGCGCGCGCAGATTCAAGGTGCCGTCACGCCCCTTGAAATAAAAGCTCTTGTCAGGGCCCAGTTCGCCTTCCGCGTACTTGCGCAGGTGGCGCCGCCGTTCCGTCTTGGGGGGGATGCTGCGAAACCAGAAACTGTCGTTGTCGGGACGGCGGCGCCACGCGACCGCTTCGCCCGCCTCCAGCCTGACGGATGGGATGGCCGGCGGCTGCTCTCCAAGCGCTTCAGCCGCCGCACGTATGCTCCGTTCCGGCGCGTCGCCCACCGCCACGAACATGTCGGTTTCGGCCAGCAGTTGGGAAGACACATGATCCGGATGCACCGTGATCAGCATCATGCCGGAGAGATCTTGCGGCACGATCTGCGTGGTGGGCGTCCAGGACGAAGGCAGCAGGTGATGCGCCTCGTCGATGACGATCCAATGCGGCCGTCCCGTGCGCGTCCGCAGTTCCAGCAGCGCAGGGAATAGCTGATCGAAAAACGACGGGCGGTTCTCCAAACCGATCGCAAGCAGATTGACGATGAGGTTCTGATCCGGCTCCTGCAGAAAGTTGCAGACTTCCTCCACCAGCGGCGCCCGTTTGCGGCTGCCCAGTACAACCGCGCCGGCGAACTCCTGATAGTCGCCTTCCGGGTCGATGATGCAGAACTGATACTCGCGTTCCGCCAACCGCTCCAGGAAGCCCGTGGCGATGGTGGACTTGCCGCTGCCGGAGGTGCCCGAGAACAACAGGTTCATTCCGTACGGCTTGACCCGCACCGCGCTGCCGTCGTCGCGGGAGCCCAGCATGATCTCGTGCCGCTCCAGGCGCGTATCGAGTTCCTGCAGGTCGGTCGCCACCAGCATGTCGATCAACTCCACCACGCCGGCACCGTGGCTGCCGCGCGTCACGAAGTCCGCGCGCTCCTTGAGCATGGGCAGCGCGTTGGCAACCGCCACCGCGCACTCGCACCGGCTGAGAAACGCGTGATCGTTCTCGGCATCGCCCACCGCAACGGTGTTGTGCGGCGACAGGCCCAGCTCCGCCAGTGCGACATCGAGTCCGGTCGCCTTGTTGACGCCCGTGGGCAGCACCATGACCGCGCCCTTGTTGAAGACCACCTGCCATTCGATGCCAAGCTCGCGGATCACCTCCATCACGGTGGTCTCGTGGGGCTCCCAGGTCGCCACGATCACTTCCCCCACGGAGAGCGGCGTGACATCGCGTGCCGCCAGGGCCGCCACCAACTGCTCGGGCGGCGGCTCGCCCAGCATTTTCCGTTCGCGCGCCGCGGGCTGATACAGCAGCGCCCCGTTCTCCGCCACGACGGTGTCGAACAGGTCGACATCCGGGAAAACGGCAAGCAGGTCGTCCAACTGCCGGCCTGTCACCAGAATGAGTTTCCGCCCCGAATCCCGCACGCGCCTGAGCGCCGCCAGAGTATCCGTGTCCACACGCCCGTGATGGGCGAGCGTGCCGTCGTAATCGCAGGCCAGGACGTGATATCGCATGGACCGAGGTGGTGAACCTGCCGCTATCCGAACCGTTCGTTCGCTGCGCGCCGTGCGCACCTCTTGCGCGCTACTCGTACCGCACGCCCGCCGCCGCGGCCGTGCGCTGTGCCGTCCAGGTCCCGCGCCCGCCGCCACGGTTCAGCTCATTCACGAAGCCCTGTATCCGGTCGCCATTGACACGGCCGACGAAGGCCTGCGTCACGTCTCTGCCGTCGATGGACCGGGTGACGAAGAACCGCAGCGTGTCGCCCAAGAGTTGGCCATCCTGCACCGGCACCTGTTGGCCGTCGATGAGCGCCGTGCCATCGACCTTTTGATATTCCTGCTCCAGGGTCAGAAGGAATTCCTGATCGCCGCCCGGCGCATCCACGTTCAAGGCCCAGGCGCCATCGGCCTGTGCGGGAATGATCCACAGATAAACATCCCGCCCTTCCACCGTAATGGACTTGTCCGGCTCCCAATCGCCCATGGAGAAGGAATGCGACACCACCGGCGTCCCTGGCCGCAGCTCCCGCAGCAGTTTGGGCCGCAGGCGCTCGTTGATCGAACTCAGCAGATAGAGCGTCACCGCGGTCGCCTCGCTGAGGTCCGCTTCGAACAGATCACCCTGAATGAACCGCACGCGATCCTCGACACCCGCCAGTTGCGCATTGGCCCTGCTCTCCATGATGCGCTGCGGGTCCAGATCGATGCCCACGCCCCGCACGCCGTAGCGCGTGGCGGCCGTGATGACGATGCGCCCGTCACCCGAGCCGAGATCGTATAGAACGTCACTCTCGTCGAGGTCGGCCAACTTCAACATCTCATTCACCACAGAGAGCGGCGTCGGCACGAACGGAACATCCAGACTGGCCCGGTCTATCGACGGAACGCCCCAGGCCTGGTCCGCCGGCAGATCCCGGCCCCACCACCCGGCAAGCCCGAAAATCATGGCCATGATCCCTGCCACCAGCCTATGTCCTGCTCTCATCGCGCACCTCCATCAGTCCGCGGTATCGATTTCAGTCGCCATATTCGTGGTGCGTTTCATGTAGATCAGCATGGGTATGCCGGCCGCCAGAAAGATCACGCCCAACAGAGCGCCGAAGCCCGTATACGCGAGGCTCGAATAAAGCATGTAGGCGCAGGCGGCAACGAACACCAGAGGCACCACCGGATACCAGGGAACACGAAAGGGCCTGGCGGCCGTCGGAACCCGGTATCTCAACACCAGCAGCGAGACCCCCGTCATGAGGAAGAACAGCCAGAAGACGGGCGATACGTACTGCACCATCGTTTCGAAACCGGAGCGGCTGCCTGCGCCGACGAACACGAGCAACAACGCGATGACTCCCTGGACCAGCAGCGCGCTGGTGGGTGCGTTCTTGTCCACGTTCCAGTGGCCAAGAAAGCCGAACAACGGAAAGTCCCGCGCCAAGGCATAGTTGGTGCGCGCACCGGTTAGGATTGTAACGTTGATGGATGCAAACACCGCAATCGCGATCAACGCGCTGACTAGCCATGCGCCCTTTTCCCAGGACAGGGCGCGCATCATGTCCATGGTCACCACTTCCGAACGGCTCATCCCCTCCAACCCGAGAGTCTGAACGTAAGCGAGATTCACCAGCATATAGACGGCGGTGATGATGCCGATGCCGGCGACCAGCACCTTGGCCATGTTGCGCCGCACGTCGTGCAGCTCCGCCGAAACGTACGCCGCCTCGTTCCACCCGCCATAGGTGAGCAGCACGAACACCATGGCCAGACCGAAGGCGGGCACCTGCGTGGTGGACGCGGCGGCGGGCGGCGGCGAATTCACTGCGGGTTCGATGACAAGACCGGCGGCGATGATCAGGACCATCCCGGCGAGGGTGAGCCACGTCATGAAATGCTGCGTCCACTTGCTGAGCCGCAGCCCCATGATGTTCAGAGCGGTAAGAAGCACGACCGCGGCAGCGGCATAGACACCGGAAGAATAACCGCGGAGGGGAAAGAGCTGCCCCAGGTAATCGCCGAACACGAAAGCCAGCAGGGCGATAGAGCCGGTCTGCAGCACCACCAGGCGTGACCAGGCGAAGAGAAAGCCGATACTCCTGCCGTAGGCCTTCGTCAGAAAATGGTACTCGCCGCCCGCGCTCGGAAAGGTCGTGGCAAGCTCTGCGTAACACAACGCCCCAAACAGAGAGATGCCGCCGCCCAGCAACCAGGCGAGCATCATGGTCGTTTCGCTGGCGGAGTTGGCCGCAACCACGGCGGGCGCCTTGAAGATGCCCGCGCCGATCACGATGCCGACGATGATCGACACGACGTCGATGGGCAGCAAGGACTGAGTAGGCGCGCCTTCCCGAAAAGCCATGGCTGTCCTTTGTGCGCCAACAGCGGGCAAAGCATTCCGATCCTTGAGAAGCTGTTGGCAAACCTCCTGGAGGCAGTACTGACGCTGCCCCTCCCCCTTGACGGGGGAGGGGTTGGGGAGAGGATGAAAGCCGCGGTGTGCCAGTGCGATACGGCCGTGCCACCCGCCGCTTCCCCCTCCCCCTTGCCCCCTCCCGCCAGGGGAGAGGGACTGGAGTAAGGGGATTACCAACAGCTTCTAAGTGTAGACCAGGCAGGTATTGAAGTGGTC
>JBAYZB010000211.1:0-5158 GCA_041672765.1 Gammaproteobacteria bacterium
TGCCGAGGCAGACGTTACCGAGGAGCGCGTGCTGCCGCAGGCGGCTGGTGCGAACGTGATTCCGTTTGCGGCGCCTAAATGAAGCGCGTGATACAGCAGAGGTCAGCGCAAAGGCGCGAAGGCGCAAAGTATGTTAATGGAGAATTTCGGCAGCCTGGGCGGACCGCTGTAGGGACCGGGGAGCGTGCCGGAGCCGGAAGTCCAACCCGCCCTTCTTTGTCTTTGCGTCCTTGGCGGCCTTGGCGTTTAAGCGCCGGTGCCCGCCCTATTCGCCCGTTTGGAACCCGAAAACTCTCGATGGCCGAGACAATATCTACATCCACCCTCTGATTATTCCCTTCTCCATCCGTATCAAGCGGTGATCTGTCGGGCTGCGGCCTGACGCCCTGGCCCGGTTGATGCGGCTCTTCCGTTCAGCAGCCCTTCCGAATCCCGGCGCGTGTCGCGCCCACACGACGTTTTGTCCCCCAGCAGTGTTGCCGGAAGCCTCCTGGAGGCAGGTCTATACTCGAAGACTAACGGGAAAAAGTGATTACCCTGGCTCACCACGGGTTGCGGACGACGATCTTCACCGCGCCAGATTGGTGGCAATGGCAGTTGCGCTAAGGACAGGTCAAGACGCCATGTTGATTCCGGTGGTTCTCTCAGGCGGGGCGGGGACACGTTTGTGGCCCGTGTCCCGGGAAATGCATCCCAAGCCTTTCATGCGCCTGCCCGATGGGCAGAGCCTCTTGCAAAAAACGCTGCTGCGGGTCGCCCGTCTGGAGGGGGTTGAGCGGGTCCTGACGGTGACGAATCGGGAGCATTATTTCAAGACCCGTGATGAGTACGGCAGTCTGCCATCGGTCGAAAGGCTGGCCTTCGACTATCTCCTGGAGCCCTGCGGGCGCAACACGGCGCCGGCCGTGGCGGTGGCGGCGCTGCGTCTGGCGGAGACCATCGGGCCGGAAGCGATATTGCTGGGGCTGCCGGCCGATCATCTGATCGAAGACCAGGCCGCATTCGGGCGAGCCGTGGCCCGGGCCGAGCAGTTGGCGCGCGACGGGCACCTGGTGGTTTTTGGGGTGCGGCCCGCGCGCGCCGAGGTCGGCTACGGTTATATCCGGGTGGGGGAGGGATTGGATCGCCCGCACCAGACGGACGGCAGTACCGCCCTTGCGCCCCGGTGGGACGTGCTGCCGTCCTATTGGGTCGAGGCGTTCGTCGAAAAACCCGACGCGCAGCTTGCGGCGGAGTATGTCTCTTCCGGCCGCTACCTGTGGAATTCGGGGATGTTCTGCGTGCAGGCGGGCGTGTTGCTGGAGATGCTTCGGCAGTGTGCGCCGGATGTCTACGAAGGCGTGATGCGGTGCTGGCAGGACACGCGCAAGGATGACGTCCCGCTGGAATTGCACGCCGAGGGCTTTGCCCGGATTCCGGAGATCTCGCTGGATTACGCCGTGCTGGAGCGGACGGAACGGCTTGCGGTGGTGGCGGGGGAGTTCGACTGGAGCGATATTGGTTCCTGGAGCGCCGTGAGCGATCTGGTGCCGGCGGACAACGACGGCAACCGCGTGGCGGGGGAGGCGGTGCTGGTCGATACCGCCAACTGCTATGTCCAGAGCGACGGCCGGCTGGTGGCCGCCGTGGGCGTCGAGGATCTGCTCATTGTGGATACGGCCGATGCGCTGCTGGTGGCGAGGCGCGACCGGGCGCAGGAGGTCAAGCGGGTGGTGCAGCAACTGAAGTGCATGGACCACGAGTGCCACCGGCTGCATCGGACGGTCTTCCGCCCGTGGGGCACCTACAGCGTCCTGGAAGAGGGCGATCGGTTCAAGATCAAGCGGATCGTGGTCAAGCCGCATGCATCGTTGTCGCTGCAGATGCATCATCACCGCAGCGAGCACTGGGTGGTGGTGCGGGGGACGGCCAAGGTGGTCAATGGCGACCACGAATGGCTGGTGCGCACGGACGAATCCACCTATATCCGTGCTGGTACGCCCCACCGCTTGATGAATCCCGGGGTGATCGATCTGGTCATGATCGAGGTCCAGAGCGGGGATTATCTGGGCGAAGACGATATCGTTCGGTTCGACGACCAGTACGGACGGACCGGCAAGAGCTGAGCGCGCGCCTGCGGACGTATCCCATGGTGTACCGCTCAGGAATCTCTAATGCTGTCACGGAGCCGGCATCCTGTGGCGTGGAGCGGGTGTATCTGCGCTTCGAAGGCGCGCATGATCCCAGGCCGGATCTGTAGTAAAATTCATCATTTATTACGCCAGCCTTCAGACACGGCCATTTGCTTCCCAACTGCTCAGTTCATCGTGAACTTTCTTGAATGAGCATGGGGCGTGCCGGGCATATTGGAATCTGTCGGCAGTGCCGCTGAGTAAGTTGTTGGAAACGCCTTTGAGCGAGAGGGGGAAGGGGCGTCTCCCATGCCGCAGCGCATGGTGGTGACGGCGGTGCCTGAGCCGTTGATCGCTATTTCAACGTCCCCGCTGCTGGGGAGGAACAAGACATGAGAGGCAAAATAAAAAAGGCGGTGTTTCCGGTGGCGGGACTGGGCACCCGTTTTCTGCCCGCGACCAAGGCCAATCCCAAGGAAATGCTGCCCATCGTGGACAAGCCGCTGATCCAGTACGCGGCCGAGGAGGCCATCGAGGCGGGCGCGACCGAGCTGGTGTTCGTCACGAGCAGCAGTAAGCGCGCCATCGAGGATCACTTCGACAAGAATTACGAGCTGGAGGCGGAGCTGGCACGCCGCGACAAGCAGGAGTTGCTCGATATCGTGCGCCAGGTGGTGCCGAAAGGGGTTTCCTGCCTGTATGTGCGCCAGCCCGAGGCGCTGGGACTGGGCCACGCGGTCCTCTGCGCCAGACCCCTCGTCGATAACGAACCCTTCGCGGTCATCCTGGCCGATGATCTGATCTACGCCGAGCGGAGGGGTTGCATGAGCCAGATGGTGGAGGCCTACAGCTATTACGGCTGCAGCGTGTTGGGGGTGGAACACGTGAAGCCTTCCGATACGGACAAGTACGGCATCGTCAAGGCGGAACCGGTAACGGATCGACTCGCCCGGGTCGAGCAGATCGTTGAGAAGCCGAAGCCGGAAAAAGCGCCCTCGACACTGGCCGTGGTGGGCCGTTACATCCTCACCCCGCGCATCTTCGAACTGCTGGAGACTACGCCCCGCGGGGCAGGTGGCGAGATTCAACTCACCGACGCTATCGAAGCCTTGTTACGCGAGCAGCAAGTGCTGGCCTACCAGTTCGAAGGCAAGCGCTATGACTGCGGCGACAAGTTGGGCTATCTGGTCGCCACCGTGGAGTACGCGCTGCGCCATCCCAGGCTCAAGGAAGGCTTTCAGACCTATCTGCAATCGCTGACCAAGAACTGAGCGATATATCCTGCGGGAGCGACTTCCTCGTCGGATCAGCCGGGGATTGGACTCCCGCAGGGGACGCGCAGCGCGGTGTTATGCCGCCCTCTGGGGTTGCGGGGCCATCGCGGAGCGGTGAGTCCGGTCTGCACGGACGCCGCGCCCGTCCATACTTCCCCTATGCCCGAATCGTACGAATTCGAGCCCGCCGTCTCCCGCGACCGCAAGTTCAGATTCCACGCGCTTCCCGCCGGCATCTGGGCGCTCGGGTTCGTCAGTCTGTTCATGGACATCTCGTCTGAGATGATCCACAGCCTGCTGCCGGTTTTCCTGGTCTCGGTGCTGGGGGCCGGGGCGCTTTCGGTGGGGATCATCGAAGGGATGGCCGAAGCAACCGCCTCGATCGCGCGGATCTTTTCCGGAACGCTGAGCGACTGGCTGGGACGCCGCAAGGCCCTGACGTTCGCAGGTTACGGACTGTCCGCCCTGACCAAGCCGCTGTTTGCACTCGCGCCCTCCATCGGCTGGGTGTTTGCCGTGCGGTTTGTCGATCGCATCGGGAAAGGGATGCGCGGCGCACCCCGAGATGCCCTGATCGGCGATATCCTGCCGACGCACCTGCGCGGAGCAGGCTACGGGCTGCGGCAATCGCTGGATACCGTCGGCGCCATCGCGGGACCGCTGTTTGCGACCGCTCTCATGGCGGCGACGGATGATGACTTTCGGGCCGTGTTCTGGTTCACCGTCATACCCGCGCTCGCCTCCGTGGCAATCCTCTGGCTCGGGGTGCGCGAGCCGGAACGCGCGAACCCCGCTCAAGCGCTCCGTTTCCCCTTGCATCCGGCGGAACTCGTGCGTCTCGGCGGTGGATTTTGGACCGTGCTGGCCCTCGCCGCCGGTCTTACTCTGGCGCGTTTCAGCGAGGCGTTCCTGCTGCTCCGGGCGGACAGTGTCGGGTTGCAGGCAGCGCTGATTCCGCTGGTGTTGGTCGCCATGAATGTCGTCTACTCCGTGTCGGCTTATCCGGTCGGTGTTCTGTCGGATGCCATCGGCCGTTTCAGCCTTTTGATGGCCGGTTGCGTGGCGCTCGTGCTCGCGGACTTGGCCCTCGCGTTTTCGAGCACGGTGTGGCACGTCATTGGCGGTGCGCTGCTATGGGGGCTACACATGGGCATGACGCAGGGGCTGCTCAGTGCCATCATCGCGGACACTGTGCCAGCCGAATTGCGTGGCACGGCGTTCGGCGTCTTCCACTTCATCACCGGACTGGTCCTGCTCCTTGCCAGCGTGCTTGCGGGCCTGCTTTGGAGCATCCTCGGACCAGCTGCGCCATTCCTTACCGGCGCCGCCTTCACCCTCCTGGCAATATTGGGGTTTGCATATCGACACCGGCGTCGTCGGGCAACTGCGCCGGACAGGTAAGGCCAATTTGGAAAGTCGGGCAAGGAGGAAAAATGGCGCCCCGGAGACGACTCGAACGTCCGACCTTCCCCTTAGGAGGGGGATGCTCTATCCAACTGAGCTACCGGGGCGTGACAGGTCAGGAATGTGCCCCGCAATTGTAGGCTATGGAGACATCCCAGGACTACCCGCCAAATCATCTTTTCGGATACGAAAGGGAATGGTGTGGCAACGGCAAACAAAAACGGGTTGGCAATGTGGTTGCCAACCCGCTGATGTTGCTTACTAATCGGATGGTGGAGCGGAGGAGGATCGAACTCCCGACCTTCGCATTGCGAACGCGACGCTCTCCCAGCTGAGCTACCGCCCCGAAATTCATTAGTTATGGCCATT
>JBAYZB010000212.1:0-5155 GCA_041672765.1 Gammaproteobacteria bacterium
CTCGCGTTGTTTGCCCCGGCCCAGGATCACCAGCCGGCACGGTCGCTGGGCGTGAACCAGGGCGAAGGCGCGCAGCAGCATCTCGAAGTCCTTGCGCCCGCTTAGCTCCCCCCACTCCGAGAATCACGGGCGGCTGGCCGGCGCCGAACCACGGGTGATCGGGGAGCGGCTGCGGGGTATCGAGCAGCGCGTCGGGCACCACGGGGCTGGCTACGACCTCGATGCGTTCCCGCGCGAGGCCTGTGTACGCGGACATGTCGTCCGCCACCCCGGTGGAGGTCACGATGATCCTGTCGGCATACGGATACAAGCGCCCCATGGAAGTGCGCTGCAGCCACCGCTCGAATGGTCCCACCCCTGCCAGGTATATCGAAATCGTCGTTCCAGAACTCACCACCACACGGGTTGGCACCCGAGCTAGCGCCCGTGCCAACAGCGCGGTGCGGTTCACCCGGTCCTTATCCGACAGCATGACGACTGGCCGCTCGCGCCTGAGGTAACGCACCACCGCAGGGAGGCTCGGGTAGACATGGCTGCTTCCCAGGTCGATGATGTTGACTCCGGCGGGTGGGTTTTCCAGGTAAGGACCATGATTTCGTACGTGCAACAGGTCGACTTGGTAACCGCGCCGAGCGATGGCGGGTATCAGGTTTTTCATTGCCCGGTCCACCCCGCTATGGCCCGAGGTGGCTAGGAAAAAAGCAATCTTGTTTGTTGTCATAATCGGCAATGCGTTAAGTCAACGACGACTCTGTGGGCAGCCCGAGGGGCGGGTTGTGTAGGACAACCCATGTTATCAAAGACCAAGTGACGGTCAAAATGCCTCGTTGTCGGTTGCGCAACCGACAGTGAATGTTTGCATTCACTAAAGACGGGGCCACAGGCCCGCCGCGAGGCAGAGGCAACCGCCGAGATTTGTCAAGTCATACCATTTGGTGCGAGCCGTTCGAATACCGCTCATCCACTGATTGGACTTGGTGCGGAATGGTGGCCGCCGGGTTTTCGGAAATGATCGCAGCCACTGATGAGCAGTATCAAAACGGTCAGTATTATTGGTAGTCCGCGTAGATAAAGCCACGAGTTGGTAAGCCCGAATACCGCGTTGACGGCCAGTAGGCCAATGCCCGTGACGGCACAGAAACGCCCTTCGCGTGACAGGTTCGCGTCGGACAGGGCCGCTCGGAAAAATCCGAAGGGCATTATGAAAACCGCGAGCAGCATGGCGGTTATGCCAACGAGCCCTGTCGTGGCGAGACTGTCCGCGTAAATGCAGTGGAGCACGGCAAATGAGGAGGCGTATTCCATGGGAAGGATTGCGCCTGTCCCGATCAGGCGGCCGACGTCTTCCTGCGCGTCGCCGATTCCCGTTCCGATCAGTGGATGTTCCAACCATATTTTCCAAGCTCCGCTCCACATGGTAAGGCGTGCGCCTACCGAGGTCGGCTGCGTATCCCCCGCCAGGAAACGCCGGGTTTCATCGAGCGCACTAGTGAGGTGTGGTAACCAGAAGGGAGAATTCAAAAGAAACAACGCCAAACATAGGAGCAGCAGTGAAACAATTCCTGCCGTGATAAGTGCCGTGGACTTCTTTGGCTTCACGCTTCGAGCGGCAAACACGGCCGCTGTAACGATGCCGATTACAAAAGCAAGCAGTGCGCCGCGGGAGCCGGAGGTGAGACCTGCGTAGAAGGCGCCGCTCGCACCCACCAAAAATATTAATCTTGTCCAAATATTCCGGGCGTAATAAAAAGCCGCGCTGACCAAAGCGAGCGCGTAGATGAACGCTACATGACCGAATATATTCGGGTTCAAACCGGTAGGATTGCCAACGCGGGTTGTCCCGGCGATCCAGCTTTCATAGCCTGAAAAGGCAGCCAGCGCGAGGCTGCCCAAGACAATTCCCGCCAGCATCTCAGGGATCAGGGGGCGCCGAAACCGTGCAATCAGCCCAGTCCAGAGAATCGCGAGAAGAAACGGATGGTACTTTTCAAAACGCCATCCCGCATGCGCCCAATTATCATTGTTGATCAGGCTCAGGGCGGCCGCGGCCACATAAGCGAAAAAGGCAATCAGCAGGCGCTTCGTATCACGGCTGAGATCAGGTATTCCGGTCCAGCCGAACACGAGTGCGAACAACGAAAGAAGCGCGGCGACATGGGTAATGGCGCTTTTGATTACAGGCCCGGTGCTCAGAAATATGACAAGCAGCAACGCGTAACTCAGCGCAGCCCACATGGGCAAGGTGGTGTAATTACTCGGTGTCATCACGCTTTGTTGGCCGGAGATCATGAATATCTGTTTCAGGGGAAAAGGTTGGAGACGTGATGGGCGATTGAGACTAACGGAGGCCAGGCGTCATACTGAATACGGTGTCGCTCGATCGGTGCCGACCGGCGGGTGACTGAGTTTTCGCCGTGCCTCCGTTATCATCGTGTTCATGGCTTCGCTGCATCAGGCGGGTTTTTTCAAGACGTAGATGGCCACCTCTCCATAAAACAATTTCCCTTCGCGAAGCTCTCCCGGCAGTTTTGCGGTGAGATACGGTCGAAACAGTTCGGTCAGCCAGGACTTTCCGGTTGCCCGGTTGGTACTCACATCAACGACTTCGAGCCCGGTCCTCGTGGCGGCACCGCGAAAATAAACCGCATCGATCGCAAGCTGGTGCCCCGAGGCCTTGTCGCCAAGTCCCACGGGCTTGAAGAACTTATGATAGCCGCGCGTGAACACTTTCATCCGAGATGCAAAACTGTCGGCATTGGGCGTCGTCACGATTAAATACCCGCCGTCCTTGAGAACGCGCCGGCATTCGCGCAGGAAATGGAACGGATTTTCAATGTGCTCGATCCCTTCTATGCTCACGACGGCATCGAACTCGGAGTCCGCGAAAGGGAACGTGAGGTTGGCATCGTGTAAAACGAGCCGTTCCGCGGGGACGAGCAAGGATTCGCTACGCTCGATATCGACGGATACCACCTCCGCCCCGTCCGCCAGGAGCCGGGCGGAGAATGCGCCGGCCCCGCAGGGCAGATCAAGGATTCGCCTTCCTCGAATGTCTATTCGTTCACGCAGGAGCTGATAGACCTTCTCGTGGGTTTGCGGCGCGGCTGCGTGGGTGCTGCCGCATCGCGCCGTGGTCCTCGCATTCATGTCGGTTGTAATATATTCCATTGGAATAGAAATCCGGCGGCAAGCGAAGTTGGCAGTCTACTGAAAAAAACCGCATTCTAATTCGTCCCGCGAGGATTCTCGACCGACAGAGCGGTTCTTCGAGCGATTTTTCGCCCGCGGCGGGTATCTTTGCGTGGTTGCGCGGATTCTATCACAAATGCCATAACATCAGGCAAATGCCATAACATCAGGCGCGTTTTTCAGCAGGTTGTTATTCCGATCCGGCGCGTGCTACGGTCTTCGCCGTCAGCCCCCGTTCGGCAGCCTGTTCCGACGCTGCCTGCCGCCTGCCAGACATGAGTACATCGACCGCGCATGCCATCCTGATCATCCGCCTCAGCGCCATTGGCGACATTGTCATGGCGTCGCCGTTGGCGAGGGCACTGCGCGCTCGCTATCCCGACGCGCACATCGCCTGGATGGTGCAGCCGGAGGCCAAGGCGCTGCTCGAGGCGAACCCGGATCTGGACGAGGTGATCGTCTGGCCGCGCAACGAGTGGAAGCGGTTGTGGCGGGAGCGCCGCTGGCGGGTTCTCGTCAGGGAGACCAGGGAGTTCGTGCGCCGGTTGCGCTGCCGCCGGTTCGATCTGGTGATCGATGCCCAGGGGTTGATGAAGAGCGGTATCTGGGCTTGGTTATCGGGTGCCAAGGAACGCATCGGCCTGCGTTCCAAGGAAGGCAGCCAGCGGCTGATGACGCGCGTGATCCACAAGCCCGCGGACGACAAGCGCATCGGGTCCGAATATCTCCACCTGGCCGGGGAACTGGGGCTGGATACGCAGAATTTCGAGATGCAGGTGGCGCTGACGCCGGAGGATGAGGCGTTTGCCGCCGAACGGGTCCGAGCGGAAGGCCTGGAGCACGGCTATGCCGTGATCTGCCCCTTCACCACGCGCCCGCAGAAGCATTGGGTGGAGGAGCGCTGGCCGCAGCTCGCCGCACGGCTCCATCGAGAATTCGGCCTTCGCGCCGTCATGCTGGGCGGTCCCGGCGATGCGCCGGCGGCGCAGCGCATCATGCAAGGCGAAACCGGCAATATCGTGAATCTCACCGCCACCACCACCCTGCGCCAGGCGGCCGCGCTCATCCGCGGCAGCTCGCTCCTGGTGGGCGTGGACACCGGGCTCACGCACATGGGCATCGCCTTCCATGTTCCCACCGTGGTGCTGTTCGGTTCCACCTGCCCGTATACCGATACGCGGCGCGACAACGCCGTGGTCATCTATCACCAGCTCGACTGCTCGCCGTGCAAGCGCAATCCCACCTGCGGCGGGGGCTACACCTGCATGACCTCGATCAGCGTGGACGAAGTGGTCGCAACGGTACAGAGGCTGCTGCACCCATGACACCGGCAGCGCCCACGGTTCTGCATGTGGAAACCGGTATGCACCTGTACGGCGGTGCGCTGCAGGTCTTTTACCTGCTGCGCGGCCTTGCCGAGGCGGGATGGCGCAACGTGCTGGTGTGCAGCGAAGGCAGCGCCATCGCCGAGGCGGCGGCCGGATTCGTGGCACGTGTCCACGCGGTGCCCATGAGCGGCGATCTGGATATCAAGTTCATCGGACGCCTGCGCGACATCATCCGGGACGAGGCGCCGGATCTCGTGCATTTGCACAGCCGACGCGGGGCGGATGTGCTCGGCGGCATTGCCGCAAGGCTGGAGAAGGTGCCGGTGGTGCTGTCCCGGCGTGTCGACAATCCCGAGCCCAGGTGGGTGGCACGGCTCAAGTACCGGCTGTTCGATCAGATCGTCACCATCTCGGAGGGCATCCGCAACGTGCTGCTGCGCGAGGGCGTGCCGCCCGCCAAGGTCGTATGCGTGCACAGCGCCGTGGACGCCGAGCGCTACCGGCCCGGCGGCGACCGCGCCTGGTTCGATCGCGAGTTCGGCCTTGCCTCCGACGACCAAGCCGTCGGCATGGTGGCGCAGCTCATCCCGCGCAAGGGGCATCGCTACCTGATCAATGTTGTGCCGCGCATTCTCCAA
>JBAYZB010000213.1:0-5149 GCA_041672765.1 Gammaproteobacteria bacterium
GATGTCCTGTACGAAGGAGCGGTCGATTTTGAGGCGGTCCAGCGGAAAGCGCTTGAGATAGCTCAGGCTGGAGTAGCCGGTGCCGAAGTCGTCGATGGCGAGGTGCAGCCCGAGTTCCTTGAGCATGTGCAGCGTCGCGACCGCGCTATCGGTATTTTCCATCATGGTGCCTTCTGTGATCTCAAGTTCCACGTACTCGGCCAGGATGTCCGTGTCGCGTATCGTTTGCGCGATGAAGGTGCCGAGGTCCTGCTGGCGGAACTGGCGCGCGGACAGATTGATCCCCACCGGGACGGCGGGAAGTCCAGCGTCGAGCCAGCGCCTTATCTGTGTGCACGCGGTGCGTAGCACCCATTCTCCGATGGGGACGATCAGACCGCTCTCCTCGGCGACCGGAATGAAGCGTGCCGGGGATACGGTGCCCAGTTCAGGATGCTGCCAGCGCAGCAGGGCCTCCAGTCCGATGACGCGGCCGGTCTTCAGGTCCGCCTGCGGCTGATAGACGAGCTGGAATTCGGAACGTTCCAGCGCCCGGCGCAGCGAGGTCTCCAGCAGCAGGCGCTCGAGTATCCGGGCGTTCATTTCGTCCGTGTAGAACTGGAAATTGTTCTTGCCGTGCTCCTTGGCCCGGTACATGGCAAGGTCCGCGTACTTGAGCAGGGTTGGCACATCCACGCCATCCCGCGGGTACAGGCTCACCCCGATGCTGCAGGTGACGTAGAGTTCGTACTTCTGGATGCGTATGGGCTGCGCCAGGCTCCGGAAGATGCGCTGCATGATCAGCTTGACATCTTCGAGTTCCACGACCTCGTTCAGTACCAGCACGAATTCGTCGCCGCCCTGACGCGCGACGGTATCGCCGTCCCGGATGGAGGCGGTAAGCCGCTGGGCGACGTGCTTCAGTACCTGGTCGCCGATCTCGTGTCCCAGGCTGTCGTTGATGAATTTGAAATTGTCCAGGTCGAGGAACAGCACCGCAGCCATGCATTGATGACGGCGGGCGTAGGCGATGGCCTGATGCACGCGGTCCTGCAGCAGGTTGCGATTGGGCAGGTCCGTCAGGCTGTCGTGATTGGCCTGATATTCCAGTTGTTCCTCGTAATGTTTGCGGTCGGTAATGTCGTTGAGGATGCCGACGTAATGGGTCACCTCTCCGTTGTCGCCGCGCACCGGCGCCACGTGCAGTTCGTTCCAGAACGTACTGCCGTCCTTGCGGTAGTTGCGCAGGATCGCGGAGCCTTCGCGCTGCTCCCGCAGCGCGGCCCGTATCTCTTCCAGCCCGGGCTGTTCTTGTTCCTTGCCGCGCAGGAAGGTCGGGGTGAGGCCGACCACCTCCTGGCGTGAATATCCGGTGATGCGCTCGTAGGCGGGATTGACGTAGATGATGCGGTTATGAGGTTCGCCGGATTCGACAACCGTTTCCGTAATGACGATGCCGTTGCTGCTCGACTCGATGGCGCGGTCGCGCAGGCGGAGCATGGCTTCAGCCTTGCTGCGCTCGGCACGGGCACGGAGGGAACGGATGCCATAGGCGGCGTCCTTTGCCAGTTCGGCGAGCAGGTTGACTTCCTCGGCATCGAAGGCGTCCTTGACGTCGGAGTAGATGGTCAGTGCGCCGATGGCGTCCTGGTCGATCAGCAACGGGAGGCCGATGACGGAGTGGTAGCGACGCGCGAGGGCATCGTCGCGCCACGGTGCAAATTGCGGATCGGTCTGGGTGTTGCGTATCACCACCGGCTTGCGGGTTCGGATCGCCGTGCCGGTGGGTCCGCGGCCGTGCTCCGTATCGCTCCACGCCACGTTCAACTTTTTGGCATAGCCCATATCGAAACCGGCCTGCGCGACCATTCGCACGGTCTTCGCTGCGTCATGCTCGGCATAACCGATCCAGGCCATGCGATACCCGCCGATGCCGACGACGTTTTGGCAGAGCCTGGAGACGAACTCCGTTTCTTCCTCGGCGGTCAGCAATGCGTTGTGACACTCTCGCAGCATGAACAACGCACGGTTGAGGCGCAGGAGAGTCTTCTCGGTGCGTTTCAGGCCGGTGACGTCTTGTGCCGTGCCGTACAGGCGTATGGGCTGCCCGTCGGCGCCGAGGGCAACTTCCGCCTCCGTGTGAACGATGCGCTCCGCGCCATCGGGCCACAGGACGCGATGGTCGATGCTGATCGGCTGATGGGTCTCGATGGCCGTGTTGAGCCGGAGGATGACGGTCTCACGGTCATCGGGGTGGATGGCATCCAGAAAGGCCCGATGGGAAACTGGGGACGGGGTGCGCTCCAGGCCGAATATCGTGAAGACCTCATCCGAACAGCTCAGGTGGCGGGTCTCCATGTCCCATTCCCAGTCGCCGATGCGCGCCATTTTCTGGGCGTGGGCCAGGCGCTGTTCGCACTTGCGCAGGGTTTCTTCGGTGCGCTTTCGCCCGGTGATGTCGACTATGACACCTTCGAACCGAGCGGGCGTTCCATCCGTGTCGTGCCGCGCCCAGGCGCGGTCTTCTATCCAAACGACGCTGCCATCAGGACGCAAGATTCGGTACTCCAGTCGAAGCGTCTGCCCGGTCGATAGCCGGTCCAGCCGTTCGGCCACGGTGGCGCGATCCTCGGGATGGATCGCTTTCCACCACAATTCGGGATCGGCATGAAAATCCGACGCGGGCCTGCCAAAGATGCGCTCGGCGCCGGGACTGAAATGCGGCAGGCGGCGGGTCGTCGTGGATGCGGACCAGCCCACGGCCTCCAGGGATTCCAGGAGGTCGGCGACGGTGTGATCGGTGAGGGTGGAACCGGCATCGGCCGGGGGCGAGGAGGCGATGCCGTTATCATTATTAACGTGTTTTAGAACCATTCTGTCTTATGCCCCTGGCGCTCGCCCGCCGTTCAAATTTACAGGCACGTGATTCCTGGATGTAGGTCTTGATGCAGGTGACTTCCCAGAAAATCATCGTTGCATGGTACACGGAGTCCGTGTGTGGGGCCATCCCTGTAACGGTGGAGGCCTACGGCAGGCGGGCGGTCGCGATACGTCGTACCAGCCACCCGCCCGTATGATCCGGTGCCGGTCTCGGTGTTGAATGCGGATGGAAGATGGGGCCGAAACACATACCCAAACGACTCGGCAGGTCTAGCCGTCGCGGTGGCGGGTGGAAGCGGTATTTCTTTTGTAGCGCAGCAGAGCTGCCATCGGCGCGGGCCTTGCCGCGATCCTGTGTGTCTTGGAGAAGGGCTACGCGAGCGGTGTTGCGGATTTTCAAAAAAAGAGGCCCGCCTAGAGCGGCGGGCCAATCACGAGGAGGAGTCAGAAGTACTCGCGCGGATGTAACTTTGGACTAGTGACTCCGGCTTGGCATTGATATCTGTCAATCGGCGCCAGAAATTTGCAGGGACACCCGACCCAAGGGGCCGGGGACCAGTTATTGTTAGGGTGAAAACGGTCCCGGCGGCGCCCAGGCGAAAATTACCTCGTGCGGATGCATCCTCCAACTCTGGTGGTTCACGCGGACTGGAGCAGCGGTTCGGCCAAGCGCTGGATGGCCCGCGCATCGCGCGGGGCCGATGGCGTGTACCGGGCCGGGGCGCCCGAGCCGGTGGGGGACCTGGCCACGTTTTTCGATCGTCTCCGTGGGGCGGCGGGGGACGGCGGGTGTGTGCTGCTGGGGGTCGATTTCCCCATCGGACTGCCGCTCGCTCATGCGCGCAAGGCGGGCATCACGAGTTTTCCCGACGCCTTGGCAGAGTTCGGCGCGGGGGAGTGGCGGCGGTTCTACGAGGTCTGCAGCACGCCGCAGGAGATTTCTCTGCATCGGCCCTTCTATCCGGCGCGACCCGGCGGCGCCCGCCAGCAGCACCTGCTTGCCGGGCTGGGCGCCGCTTCGATGGACGCGCTGCGCCGGCAGTGCGAACGCGCCTATCCGGGACGGCGGGCCGCGGCTCCCTTGTTTTGGACCTTGGGCGGACAACAGGTGGGCAAGGCGGCCATCAGCGGTTGGCGGGACCTGCTGGGGCCGGCACTGCGGAGCGGACGCCCCGGCCTGTTGCTGTGGCCGTTCGCGGGAAGGCTCGATCGGCTCTGCGCGCCGGGACACATCGTGGTGGCCGAGAGCTACCCGGCGGAGTTCTATGGACACTTGGGGGTGGTTCTCAGGTCAGGGGGGCGGGGCGGTGGCAAGCGGGTGCAGTCGGTGCGCAAGGCCAATGGACTCGTGCTGTCCGCATGGGCCGCGCGGGCCGGGGTGGAGCTTGATCCCCTGCTGACCGGGCAGTTGCAGGATGGGTTCGGTGGCGCGCCGGACGGGGAGGACCGGTTCGACGCCGTGGTGGGGCTGTTCGGCATGCTGAACGTGGTGCTCGGACGGCAACCACCCGGCGAGGTGAGCGACGGACCGTTACGGGCTATAGAAGGTTGGATACTCGGACAGGCTGTTTCCCGGTAGGCAGCGAGGAGGTTGTATGGAACGCAGGGAACCGCGCGAGTCGGATCTCCGGTATACGCACGCGGTATATGCCCTTCAAGCCGCCAGTTTTTTATTAGGCTTCACGTTCATCGTGGCGGTGATCATGAATTATATCCACCGCGACGACGTGCGGGGCACTTGGCTCGAATCACATTTCCGCTGGCAGATCCGGACCTTTTGGTTCGGTGTGCTGTGGGGAGTCCTGGGGGGCATCACGACTTTCATCGGTATTGGATACCTGGTGCTGTTTGCCAACGCCGTATGGCTGATCTATCGGATCGCCAAGGGCTGGCTGCGCCTGATGGATCGGCGAACGATGTACGATGGCGCGCGCTGAGCGATTGGACGGCCGGTCGGCGGGGCTTGCAATCGCTTGTGAAAAGGGGAGGATTTACACGAAAATGCGTCTGTGTTCCCAGTTCTCGATCAGGGGCTTGCGTTATCGTAACGCGGCCGCAGGGATGCTTGATCGAGGTTTTCAGGAAGCCGTGTGGGGCCGGGACGGATCCGCCGCGATCTTTCCCTCCAGGCGCCAGGCGCTTCCGGTTCTGCTCTTACATGAAGAAGGAAGAGGTTGCTGCAATGAAGAAAAAAATCGTTTCGTTCAGCTTGGCGGTCGTTCTGACCACAGGCATGCTCGCGGGCTGCCAGACCAACCCAACCCAGCAGCAGGCGGGGGCGGCCATCGGC
>JBAYZB010000214.1:0-5134 GCA_041672765.1 Gammaproteobacteria bacterium
AAGTGCCCTATTGCGTGCAGAAACACGAGGAGGTCCCGGCTCGCCTCATCCGTGACAACCCGAAGGTCGGCAGCCTGAGCAACTGCGCCGCGTGCCATACACGGGCCGATACCGGCTCCTTCAGCGAGCGCGAGATCGACATCCCCGAGTATGGTCCCTGGAAGGACTGAATCTCCACCGGTCCCGCCTGCGTGCCGGAGCCTGCCGGCCCACCCCGATCTGCATCTGAATGGCGGCGCTGTTGACCCGCCCGCGCCCGGTTACCGGCCGGTCTTGATCCGTGTCCAGGTCCGGGTCCGCAACCGGTGGAACCCTTCCGTGACGGGTCCGCCCAGCCAGAAGCGGGCTTTCATCTCTTCCGGCGGATAGATGCCGGGATCGTTGCGGATGGCCGGATCCAGCAGCGGCGTGGCGGCCGCATTGGCGTTGGCGTAGGAGATGGCGTTGCTGATCTCGGCAATGATCTCAGGCCGCATCAGGAAATCGATGAAGGCGTGGGCGTGGTCCGGGTGCGGGGCATCGGCGGGAATGGCCATGGTGTCGATCCACATCAGGGCTGATTCCTGAGGGATGAGGTAGCGGATCTCCACCTGATTGCCCGCCTCGCGGGCCCGGTCGCGGGCCTGCAGGATGTCGCCGGAGTAGCCCTGGGCGACGCAGATGTCGCCGTTGGCGAGGTCGTTGATGTACTGCGAGTTGTGGAAGTAGCGGACGTAGGGGCGAATCTGGCGCAGGACGGCGGCCGCCGCCTCGATGTCCTTGGGATCGGTGGTGTTGGGGTTCTTGCCCAGATAGATCAGCGCCGCCCCGAACCCCTCCTGCTCGTCGTCCAGCAGGCTGATGCCGCAGGCGGCGAGCTTCTGCGCCACGGGGGGATCGAAGATCAGCGCCCAGCTCGCGGCCGGCAACGGTTCGCCCAGTACCTGCGCGACCTTGGCGACGTTGATCCCGATGCCGGTGGTGCCCCACATGTAGGGCACGACGTGCCGGTTGTCCGGGTCGATCTCTTCCAGGGCCTTCAGGACCGCCGGGTCGAGGTTCTTGTAGTTCGGGAGCTTGCTCTTGTCGAGTTCGCGGTAGAGCCCGGCGTTGATCTGGCGCTGGGCGAACGGGTGGGCCGAGGGGAACACCACGTCGTAGCCGCTCCTGCCGGCCATGAGCTTGGCCTCCAGGGTTTCGTTGCTGTCGTAGACGTCGTAGACGACCTTGATCCCCGTGACCTGCTCGAACCGGGCCAGGGTGTCCGCGGCGATGTAATCGGACCAGTTGTAGACGTGGACGACGCCGTTCCCTGCGGCGTGGACGGGGAGCGCCGCCCACGATGCGACAACCGCCAGCAGCGCCATGAGTTTTGCGTACACCTTCAGCCCTCCCGATCGGGAACCTGTCTGAAATCAGGCATATATGCCCTTAGAGCCGCGATATTTACGACGATGCGCAAGGGCGTGTCAACGACGTGGTGCCGGTCATGTCATTGGCCCTCGAAATATGGCACTATTGATGGCGCCGCTTCCAGGGAACTGGGTGCCCGCACGGGCCGGCAGGAGACCGCTCCTAACAGATTCAGCAGGCAGAGACGCAAGGCACATATGCGCAGTCCTCAGGACATCGACGCAAACCACCCGATCGAGATCGCGCCGCGGATCTGGTGGGTCGGTCATTACCTGGAGAACGATCCCTTCCAGTGCCATGTCTACCTTATCGAGCACGGGGACCAGTCCGTACTGATCGATCCCGGCTCCGTCATCACCTTCCGCCATACCCTGCGCAAGATCGAGCAGATCACCCCGCTGTGCAACATCCGCTACTTCGTCTGCCAGCACCAGGACCCGGACATCGCCGCGGCGATGCCCCTGGTGGATCAGCTCATCGACCGCGACGATGCCGTGCTGGTGACGCACGGGCGCGCCGTGGCGCTGCTCAAGCACTACGACCTCCGGGTGCCGTTCTGGCAGATCGAGGACCATGACTGGGCGCTGGATCTGGGTGGCCGGCTGCTGCGGTTCATCTTCACGCCCTATGCGCATTTCCCAGGCGCCTTCTGCACCTTCGACTCCCAGGAAGGGGTGCTGTTCTCCAGCGACCTCTTCGGCGGTTTTACCGAGGGCTTTCAGCTCTATGCCAGGGATGAGGGGTATTTCGAATCGATGCGCCCGTTCCACGAGCACTACATGCCGACCCGCGACATCCTGGCCCATGCGGTCTCGCGGCTGGAGGAGCTGCCCATCAAGATGATCGCGCCGCAGCACGGCTCCATCATCCCGCAGCATCTGGTGGACTTCATGATCGAGAAGCTCAAGGTGCTGGACTGCGGCCTGTATCTGCTCGCCCAAGAGGACACCAATGTCCACCGCCTCTCCAAGCTGAACCGCGTCCTGCGCGACATCACGCAGGCGATGGTGATGTACCGGGACTTCAAGGATATCGCTCAGGCACTGCTGGACATCGCGCAGCGCCTGCTTCCGGTCAGCAGCTTCGAATTCTATGCCCGGGTGCAGGACGGCGAAGTGCTGCATCTTGCCCCCGAAACGCGCTACCGCGGCGTTCTCGTAGCGCCGCCGCCGTTACTCAAGGCTGTGTGCGGCATAGACTACAAGACCTGGATGGAGCGCTACGGTTGCTGTCGCCAGGGCGCGTGTTACCGTACGGTCGATGCTGCGGCGGAAGCCTTGGGCTTCGAGGGCCCCGCGCTCATGATCCCGCTGTTCGCGCCTTCCGAGGGCACCATTCAGGCGGTGGCGATCGCCCGCCTGACCCAGGAGGTGGAGACCGGCGAGGATGTGGATCAGATGATCGAGCAGATGCGCGTCCCGCTGCAGGTCGCGGTGGAGCGCGAGACCATCTACCGCGTGCTCGATCTGCAACGCCAGCAGTTTTACGAACGCTCTATTCGCGATCCTCTGACCGGGCTGTTCACGCGCCTCTACATGCAGGACACCATGCGCCGCCTGATGAGCCTGCATGACCGGGACGCCAACGCACAGGTCGCCATGGCCCTGTTCGACGTGGACTGCTTCAAGCGTATCAACGACACCTACGGCCACAATCAGGGCGACGAGGTGCTGCGCCGGGTGGCCAGCGTGATCCGGGACAGCGTACGCGAGGGCGACCTGCCGGTGCGTCTCGGCGGAGAGGAGTTCGCGGTGTTCATCGCGGGCCAAGCGGTGACCGGAATCCACGAGATGGCGGAGCGCATACGGCTGAAGGTCGCTGAAGAGCGGTTCGGAGGTGAGTTGGCCGGGGTCGCCATCACGGTGAGTGCCGGCATCGCCGTGCGCCGCCAGCAGGAATCCCTCACCGACCTGATCCAGCGCGCCGACATGGCGCTGTATGAAGCCAAGAACGCCGGCCGCAACCGGGTGTGCGTGGCGCCGTAGCGGTTATGCGCAATGCTTAAACGCAAAGACGCAAAGGACGCAAAGGGTGAGAGAGTGTTCTTGGAGCGAGCGGCTTGGCGCGATACGCATGGACATGCATTGAAACCGTGTGAGAGACGGACATAAGAACTCAACATTCTTTGCGTCTTTGCGTCGAAATACAGATCAGCGCCGCGGATTGTTTCCACTCGCTCATTCCAGAACCTCGAAATCCGTGGTGATGCGGTCGCCGGCATTGGGGCGGTAGGTCGTGTCGGCATACTCCACGTGCAGCGGGTGATTGCGGTAGGTGTCGATCACCTCCGCGTGCGCGAAGCGCACCACCCAGCAGTAGCGGTAGCGCGCGTCGTCCTTGAGAGCACGCCCCGTCACCACGCGGCGCACTCCCGGAATCCGGCCCAGCATCTCGCGGCCCTTGGCCATCATCGTCTCTACGTCCTGCTCCGACAGGCTCGGGTTGACGTTGTAGACGATCACGTGCTCCACCTCGCGCCAGGGACGGCATTTAGCGAGCACTTCGTCGGCACGGTCGGCGCTGCCCCACAGGCGGATGCAGCGCTCCACGTCGGTGCGAATCGCCGCTCTGACCTCCTCCATCAGTTCCGGATAACCGGCGGCCGCATCGGTCGCGGCCTTGCCGCGCACAGCGGCGGCGGCCGCGTCCGACAGACTGGTGTAGTAGTTGAGCTTCGCCACGCCGCGCGGGATCAGGTCGCGGAACTGCTCGTCCGTCAGGCCCGAGCCGCCGTGGATGACCAGCGGGACGTCGATGGCCTCCGTGATGTGCGTCAGGCGCGCGAAGTCGAGGCGGGGTGCCTGCTGCAGACGGCCCTGCATCGTGCCGACGGACACGGCGAGAAAATCGATACCGGTCTCGGCAACGAACCGCGTCACCTCCTCCAGCGGGGTGTAAGTCGCCTGGCTGGGATGATGCATGGTATCCGCGCTCGCCACGTAGCCCAACCCGCCTTCCACCGGGATGCCGCAGGCGTGGGCCAAACCCACTACCTCCCGGGTGCGCGCGACGTTTTCCGCGAAGGGAAGATGGGAGGCATCCAGCATGACGCCGTTACAGCCCAGCCGTATCGCGCGCTCCGCTACGGCGCTTGATGTGCCCTGATCCAGATGCACGGCCACGGGCACCGTGGCGCGCCGCGCGGCGGCAACCACGGCGGGCAGCAGGTTTTCGGGCTGGAAATAATCGAAATGCGCCTCGGCCACGCTCAGTATGACCGGCGCCCGGGTCTGCTCCGCACCCGCCAGGATCGCTTCCAGGAACTCCAGGCTCACGACATTGAATGCCCCTACCGCATAGCCGTTGCGGTAGGCGTGGTGCAGCATGTCACGCATGTCGATCATCGGCATGGGCAACGCCTCCCGGACGGTTCCGTTCGCTCCTGTCGTGTCGGTTCGCCGGGCGGGCCGGTCCGTCACAGTGCGGCGCCTTCCCGCCTTCGCTGATGTCCTGCCGTAAGTATTGCGGATCGCGCAGTGCGGCGCCTGTCCGCGCCTACCTCGTCCGGCCCCGGTGGATCACCATGGCGATACCTTGAGACTGTCTGCGATTATCGTAGCCCACCAGGCGCACGTGATGCGCCGGGTTGGCCTTGTGGCAGGCATCCGCCTCGGCCAGGATGCGGTCCACGTCGCTCTCGCCGAACATGGGCAGTTTCCACATATACCAGTAGTGGCTGCCAGCATTCTCCGGCTCAGTGTGCTCGATGGCCGGATTCCAGCCCTTGCTCACCAGGTATTCC
>JBAYZB010000215.1:0-5107 GCA_041672765.1 Gammaproteobacteria bacterium
CGAGGCGTCCACCACCCGCAGCCCCGGCAGCCGGTCGGCAAAGCTCCGCACCACCGCCAGCGTACCGTCCGTCGAGCCGTTGTCCGCCACGATCACCTCCCAGCGCTCCGGCCAGCGCTGCCCCGCCAGCGCCGCCAACTGCTCGCCGATCGTCCGCTCCGCGTTCAGGCACGGAATGATCACGCTGAGCTTTACCGGCTCGCCTGCGCCAACATGGCCGGATAATCCGGCCAGCATGTCGCGGCTCTGCTGCACGGGAGAACCCCGCTCCTTGTCCCGAACCCACCGGGGTATCGTTCGTAGCGCGTGAGCTACGTGGCACTGTCACACGGCCCTGCGTACAGCGTGCCTGGCATATGTCCAATTCGACTCCGGAATCAACCTCCCTGTTCTCGATCAGCCTGTCCTTTCGGCCGCGGGCTTGGAAGCCTCGCGGCACCACTCCCGACACGCCAGGCCGCGCGCCACAATCGGGTGTACTCCCCGCAACCTGTTCCGCAACACTCCACCAATACCCGGCAACGCCGCTTCACAGTCCGAGCACACGGTACTTGATCGAGCCGCTGATGCGCCCGAGACGCCAGCTCAGCCGCCACAGCCACCGCTCGCGCCATCCACGTTCGGTAAGCCAGCGTGCCTGCCGCAACAGCCGCAGCCACTGCCGCGCGCCGTCCTGCAGCGTCAGCCGCGGCATGCCGTGCGCGCGGTACTTCGCGTACAGCCGCACGTTGTACTCGCCCCACAGATACGCCTGGCGCAGCGCCTTGAGCGCGGAACTGCGCATGCGGCAATGGACCACCGCCTCGGGGGCGAAGTGCAGCGCCGCGCCGTGCAACTGCACCCGCCAGCAATAATCGGTGTCCTGCAGCCGCAGAAACGACTCGTCGAACCCGCCCACCGCCCGGTGCAGCGCCGCCCGAATCCCTAAGCCGCTGCCGCCCGCGTGGGGCAGGTAACGCGGATACTTGTACTGCTGCAGGCCGTCCTGCTGCGGCAGGCGTTGCGCGAACGCCCGCTGCGGGTCATTGACCAGGTCGTCACGGA
The DNA here is from genome assembly GCA_041672765.1 of Gammaproteobacteria bacterium. Lineage (GTDB taxonomy): Bacteria > Pseudomonadota > Gammaproteobacteria > JBAYZB01 > JBAYZB01 > JBAYZB01. The sequence continues at coordinate 1,045 of JBAYZB010000215.1, forward strand.
AGCGGCTGGCGACAAACTCGTGGCGCGCCAGCGCCGCCCCCATCGCCGCCACCCAGCCCGGCGCCACCACGTCGTCGGCGTCGCAGAACGCCAGCCACTCCCCGCGCGCCGCCGCCGCGCCGCGGTTGCGCGCATACCCGCTGCCGCGCCGCTGCGAGGCGTCCACCACCCGCAGCCCCGGCAGCCGGTCGGCAAAGCTCCGCACCACCGCCAGCGTACCGTCCGTCGAGCCGTTGTCCGCCACGATCACCTCCCAGCGCTCCGGCCAGCACTGCCCCGCCAGCGCCGCCAACTGCTCGCCGATCGTCCGCTCCGCGTTCAGACACGGAATGATCACGCTGAGCTTCACTTCATGTTGAGTGGCATCCGAATCGGCATCGGCGGCGGCATCTGCCGCCACTTCCCTGTCGTCATGCAGGTTTCCATGCTCGCCTTCCTTGCGAACGCTCTGCAGCATAACCGTCCTCCCCTGGGCCATGTCGCCATCGCACGCCTGGTGACCGACTCCCCGCGGCCGCGCGACATGTCGTTACCTTACATTCGTCCCCCGCCCACGCAGGACCGTTCCTCGGTAACGCCGCCCTCGGCGTGTGTCTCCCAATCGATCAGCGGTCGGACCACGCCGCGCAGATTTCCGCCCCAGTCGCCGCGCGCCGAGTCTCCGTCCAGGCTGTCGATCACCTGAAACGCCACAACATCGCGCACCAGGAACTGATGGATCCGCGGCTCCAACGTGGTGAGCGCCGAGCCGACGAATACCATGCCCTCCGCCAACAGGTTGCCCGGAATCCATGCCGTACTCACGTAGCGCCCGGGCAGCCTGCGCCGGCCACGCCAGGCCGGATCGCGATCCACCGTCGTGAACAGTTGCACGCCCTCTTCGTTGTACACCATGTGATGCGGAAGCAGGATGTATCCAGGTTTGAGAACCTCGTACTCCATTTCCAGGCCGACCGGCTGGCGGATATCCACCGCTCCCGTCACGCTGCCGTCCGCCGCACGCACGCGTACCGCTCTGAGGCGGACGATCTCGCCCCCCGGGGCCTTTTCGGGGTCCGGCCAGTACCGCTCCGCCGTGGTGCCCAGTCCGTCGTTCATGTAGGCGCTGACCACCTTGTGCGCCGGGCCGTCGCACACCAGCCGGCCTTCATGTAACAGGATCACCCGCTTGCACATGCGGGTGACCGCCGGCATGTTGTGCGAAACGAACAATACCGTACGCCCTTGTTCGCCGATATCCTGCATCTTGTTCAGACATTTCCGCTGAAAACGCATGTCGCCCACGGCCAACACTTCGTCGATGATCAGGATCTCCGGCTCCAGATGGCCCGCCACCGCAAACGCCAGCCGCATGGTCATGCCGCTGGAATAGTGCTTGATAGGCGTATCGATGAACTTCTCCACCTCCGCGAACGCAACGATCTCGTCGAACTTGCGATCGATTTCGGCGCGCTTCATCCCGAGGATCGCCCCATTCAGATAGATGTTCTCCCGCCCGGTCAGTTCGGCATGGAAGCCGGTGCCAACCTCCAGCAGCGAACCGACCCGGCCGCGTATGACGGCGCGGCCGGTGGTCGGCTCGGTGATGCGCGCCAGGATCTTGAGCAACGTGCTCTTGCCGGCGCCATTGCGTCCGATGAGCCCGACCACCTCGCCGGGACGCACTTCGAACGACACATCCCGCAGCGCCCAGATCAGTTCGTCCAGCTCGGCCGCGCTGTTTGCCGCTCCCCGCAACACCTTGCCAGCGCGCCGGAACGGCGCCAGGAACACATCGCCTATCTGATCCCGCAGAGTGCGGTACTTAGGCTGCAATTTTCCGATATAAAACTGCTTGCCCAGATTCTCCACCGCGATAGAGGCTTCGCTCATACGATCTCCCTATACCACATCTGCAAATACCCGTTCCATGCGTCGGAAGTAAAAGGCTCCGCTCACCAGCAATGTCAGCGCGGCGACCCCCGATACCAGGATCTGCGCTCCCGGTGCCGTATCAACCCCCAGCAAGGCCCAGCGGAATCCTTCCACGACTCCCACCATCGGGTTTAAAGCATATACCGCGCGCCAGAACTCGTCCTGGATCAAGCTGCTCGGGTACGCGACGGGCGTGGCGAACATCCAGGTCTGAATGATGAACGGCACCGTATGGCGCACATCGCGAAACTGCACGTTCATCGCCGCAAACCAGAAAGAGATCCCCAGACAGGAGGCGAAGGCCAACAGCACCAGGAGGGGCAGCCATATCACGTTGATGGTCGGGACAATGCCGAAGTACAGCATCAGCAGGAGCAACACGATGAACGCCAGGATGAAATCCACCAGCCCGGCGACCACGGCGGCTATCGGCATCGCCAGCCGCGGGAAATACACTTTTTTCAGCAGGTTCGCGCTTCCCACGAGACTGTTGGACGCCTTGGTCACGCCACCGGAGAAAAACGCCCAGGGCACCAGCGCGGCATAGCTGAAGATAGGGTATGGAATACCATCCGACGGCATCTTCGCCAACCGCCCGAAGAACAGCGTAAAAACCACCATAGTCAGCAGCGGTTGGGCGATCGCCCACAGTCCGCCCAGGATTGTCTGCTTATAGCGGATCTTTATATCCCGCCATGCCAGGAAATAGAGCAACTCGCGATAGCGCCACAGGTCCTGCAGGCGCAACGATACCCACCCCTTGGTCGGCTCCAGATAGAGCACCGGAACATCGTCCAACACAACGTCGCCATTCTTCTGCATCTTTTGCTCCCGCTCCGATGTGCTATTCACAATAATGCGCGCAACCCGAGCACCGCCAGGGTTGCCGTCGACGCCAAGCTCAGCAGGTTCCACCGCTTCGTCATGTGGACGATCAGGATCTCGCATGCGTACAGCAGAATCGCGGCATTGATGAACATCAGCGCCGCCGCCAGCAGATCACTCTGATAGCGCGCAGCCATCCAGATGAAGAACGCGATGAACAGAATCAGATAATCCGTCGCGGTAACGCTGAAGCGCACATCCTTCGCCCGCCGCAGCGCCATCAGGATGACGGGCACCAACGTGACGAGATACAGCGATTGCGCCGTGTGCCACCAGCCGACATATTCGGGTGGATATTCCCTGCTCAGAAAAAGAACGCACATGGCGGCCCCGTAAACAACCATCCGCAGGGACATACCGCTCATCACACGCACCGGCTGGCTCATGAACATCAGCACGAAGAGGATCAGCGCGGCTATGCCCAGGTCCTGCGGCACAGCCGCCACCCAGGCGCTGTTGAGCAACAGGTAAACGGGAAGGATCATGGCCAGGATACGCTTGGCCCATAGCGACCATCGCACCTCGCCGTCCTCGGCCGCCGCAGGCGTTGCGCTACCTGTCAACCAGCGCTGCAGATCGCCCTTCTCGTTCCACCGTTCGGCGGCGGTCAACAGCCCGAATATGGCCGCACAGACCGCCGCGTACACCAGCAGGACCAGCGCATCGTGCTCGTAGCGCAGCGCCACTCCGCTCAGGACGAGCAGCGCCTGTACCGAATAGATCATCACGACGGAATTGCGATGCACGACGCCGAGCTGCAGCAGCCGATGGTGGATATGGTTCTTGGTCGCGCGGAACCAGTTCTGGCCATTGGCGATCCGCTGCACCAGCACCGCAAGGATGTCCGCGACCGGGAGTCCGAGCAGCAGCAGCACCGCCGCGGGGCTCATGCTCGTATCCACCCGCTGCGTCAGCAGCACCACGAGGACCCCCAGGGTGAACCCCAGAAACTGGCTGCCCCCATCCCCCATGAATACGCGCGCCGGATGCGTGTTGTAGCGCATGAACCCCAGGACCCCGCCGATCGCCGCCACGGCGATCAGTGTCCCGACTTCCGCATTTGCCCCCCACAACAGCAGGGCGAGTCCCAGAAGGGTGAAAAGCGCCTCGCCGCCCGCCAGCCCGTCCAGGCCGTCCGAGTGATTGATCGCATTGATCGCGCCGACCAGGGCGAAGAGCGTGAACGCCTTGCCCGCTTCCGGCGACAGGGCATCCTGTCCCAGCAGAGGAAACGATGTGACGTACAGATCCCCGTAGTACACGA
>JBAYZB010000216.1:0-5098 GCA_041672765.1 Gammaproteobacteria bacterium
CTCGGGGTCTCCATCCTGCTCGTAGGCAACGGCCAGCTCGAAAGCAAGCGCCACGTTGTCGGGCAATCGCGCCAGCGCCTTGCGGTATACCTCGATGGCGGCCTTCCAGGCGCCACGGGCGCCATACGCGCGCGCCAGGTTGTGATAAGCCACCGGCCACCGGTCGTCGAGCGCGATCGCCTGCGCGAAGGCCCGTTCCGCGCCCTCCTGGTCCTGGCGGAGCAACAGCAGTTCGCCCAGCAGGTTATGGGCCGGGGCGCTGTCGGGGTGGCGCTCCAGGAAGCCTTGCACCCGTTCCAGCGCCTTGGGCAGATCGTCGCGCTTCACGTCGTTGGCGACCAGCGCCGACATGGGGAACAGGGCCTCGGGCCGTTTCGCCAGCGCGTCCTCGAATTCCGCCGCGCTCCGGTCCAGTTGGTCCTGCAACTGATAGGCCACGCCCGCCAGCACATAGCCGAGCGGATCGTCCGGGTGATGCGTCTTGAGCGCGCCAGCGGCCTCCAGCGCGCCCGCCCAATCGCTCCGGGCCAGGGCGATGCGCGCCGCCAGTTCCAGGGCGTGGCGGTCGCGCGGGGCGGTCTTCATGGCCCGCTGGACCTGATCCCAGGCCGCCCCCAGATCGCCGAATTCCACCAACAACTGCACCAGATCCAGCCGCAACGGCGTGTTCCCCGGGTCCGCGGCCACCGCCTTCTGCAGGCTGTCCCGGGCGAGGTCACGCTCGCCCTTGTGCAGGTGCGCCTGCGCCAGGAGACGCAGCGCCTCGACCGAATCCGGCATCCCCTTCAGCACGGCCCGGAAGTCCGCGATGGCCCCCACCGGGTCCTGCTTCATCAGGGCGATCCGGCCGCGCGCCAGGAGCGCCGTGGCATCCCGCGCGTTCTCCGCCAGCACCTCGGCCACGAGCGTCTCCGCCTCCGCCAGATGCTGCTCCCGTGCCAGTTGCAGGGCGAGTTCCGAGCGGGCGCGCGCCGCGTGCGGCCCCTTCCCGTCCCGCGCGATGATCTGCCGGTACGTTTCCTTCAGTTCCTCGGGCCGGCCCAGCTTTTCATACAACCGCGCCACGCCGAACCAGAGATCGTAACGATGCGCCGCCGCCGCCAGCCTTGCCGCCGCCTCCCGCGTCAATGCCTCCGCGCCGCGCTGTTCGGCCAACAGGCCAAGCAACGCCAGCGCCGCCGCCGTGTCCTCCGGCGCCTGCGCCACCCCCTCCCGCAGCAGCTCCTCGGCGGCATCAAGCCGCTCCGAGCGCACGTAGAGCCCGGCAAGCGCCACCCGGTACTGGAGGCTGCCGGGCTCGCGCCGCACCAGTTCCTCCAGCAGCTCGATCGCCTTGTCCGATTGCCCCTGCTCGGCGTGGAACTGCGCAAGCAACAGGCGCAGACCGCCGTGCTCCGGGTTGTTCTCCACCCCGCGGCGCAGCACGTCCGCCACGGCCTCGGGGCGGCTCCGGCGAAAATGTACCGTCGCCTGGATGGCGACGGCGTCCGTTTGCGCCGGATCTATCGCCAGCGCCGCCTCGGCCAGCCGCAGCGCCTCCTCCAGGTCGTCGCCCTTGAGCATGGCCCCGGCCTTCAGCACCAGGGCCTCGGCGTTCCGCGGCGCCTGGGCCAGCACCGCATCGGCCAGTTCGGCGGCCTTGTCCAGCTTGCCGCTGAGCAGATACAGGCGGCCGAGCCTGATCCGCGCCGGCAGGTGGGCAGGGTCGAGTTCCACCGCCTCCCGATAGTTGATGAAGGCGTCCTGCCAGCGCTGATCCTGCTCGTCCAGCATTCCCAGCAGATAGCGCGCCTCGGCATGGGCCGGATCGATCTGCAGGACGTTCTTCAGCTCCAGGCGCGCCTTTTCATGGTTTCCTTCCTCGATGAACTGCCGGCCCCGTTCCAGATACTCGGCCTTGCGGGCATCGGCCCCGCCACACGCACTCAGCGCCACGACCGCCAGCGCCAGCGCCACGCCCCTCATGCCCTTGCCCGGCGTATGTACTCCGTGCCGTTTCCTGGTCATCGCCATGCTCCCTGTTCATTTCCATTTGCCGCCGCCTCACACCAGCGCCCTGCCCCCCAGGATCCCGAGTGCCAGCAGCGAACCGACGGTGATGCCGTTCCAATGACTGGCCATTCGGCTCAACAGCAATTCGCAGCCGTAGGTGATCACGATGAGCTTGATCAGCATCAGTGCCAGCTCGTCGCCATAGGTCCGCACCCCGGACCAGAGGGCCATCGCGATCACCACCAGCACCACGAGATAGTCCGTCGGCGTGAGCCGGAAATCCTCCCGCGCCGCGTACCGGATCGAGATTCCGATGGCGAGTATCATGACCGTGAAAAACGCCGCCTCGGCCAGCCCCGAAAACACCGCCCGTGCCGGCGCGTGAAAAATGCCCAGATAGACGACGAAACTCGCGGTGGTATAGACGACCACCCGCAGCACCAGCATCAATCCCGCCCGCCGGTACAGCAGCTCCAGCAGCAGCACCACGAACAGGCCGATGGCCGCGAAGCCGACGTCTTTGGGCACCGCAGCCGCCGATGCGCTGCTGACCACCAGGTACAGCGGCACCACCACCGCCACCACCAGGGGCGGGCCGACCCGGATCAGCGGCCGGCCGCTGCGCGTCACCAGTTGCGCCTCGGGCGCCGCCGCGCTGCGCCCCCGCTGCACCTGCCAGCCGTGGCGTTCCGCCGTGGCCAGCAGCGCGAGTCCCAGCCCGCACAGGCCGCCGTACAGGGCGAGCAGCACCAGGTCCGATTCGTAGCGCAGGAACAGCGCGCTGATGGCGAAAAAGGCATGCACGCCGTAGATCAGTACCACGGAGTCGCCGTGGGTGAATCCCAGCCGCAGCAGCCGGTGATGGATATGGTCGCGGTCCGCCTGGAAGCAACTGCGGCCGCTGCGCAGGCGCCGGACCATCACCACCAGCAGATCGATCACCGGCATGCCGAGAAAGAACAGGGGCAGCACCGGGCTCAGGGCCGGATCGACGCGCTGGGTGAGCAGGACCGCCAGGAACGCCAGGGTGAACCCGAGAAACTGGCTGCCGCCATCGCCCAGGAACACATGGGCCGGGTGGGTGTTGTAGCGCAGGAACCCCAACAGCGCCCCGATGGTCGCGAGGGCGATGATCACGATCTGCCAGCCGCCCGCCAGGTAGGCCAGCAGGGCGATCACGATCAGGCTGAGCAGCGCCTCGCCGCCCGCCAGGCCGTCGAGTCCGTCGGAGGTGTTGACCGCGTTGATCATGCCGACCATGGCCAGGAACGTGAGCGCGATATCCACCTCCCGCGCAGACATCTCCGGCGCCAGGAACGGCCAGCCGGTCACGTACAGGTCGGCATAGAAGACAGTCGGCGCCACCGCGAGGCACTGCGCGACGAGCTTTGCCGCCGGACTCAGGGTCACCATGTCGTCCCAGGCGCCGGACAGCAGCAGTAACGCCGCCCCCGCCAGGTACGCCAACGTCAAAGGGTCGGGCGGCAGCCACAGCAGCACCGGCACGATCCCGCCCAGCACCACGCCCCAGCCCCCGACGCGCGATATCGGCGCGCTGTGCACCTTGCGCGGATGCGGATAGTCGATCATGCCCACACGCGGTGCGATCCGCATCATGATCGGTATCACCACGATGCTGATCACAAGGGCCACGATGGCTATCAGTACCAGTTCCATCCGCTACCGTCGCTCCGTTCCGATCCTGGATGCGCCTCCCCGTGGCGGCGCCCACCGGACCGGCCGCGCCCTGGGAACCGGGCGACCCCGCGCCGTGGGCGGCGCCTCACCCCTTGCCGGGCAGCACGACCACCTCTTTGCCGCCGACCGCGGCCGATTCCCGGCGCAGCGGCACGATCCCGGTCCTGGCCTTGTCCCGCACCACCTCCAGGACGAGATCCGATCCGATGCGCCGGCGTGCGTCGACGAGCCCGTACACCAGCGCGGTCTCGCACAGGATGTTGATGAGCCGGGGAATCCCGCGGCTATGGCTCGTCACCACCGCCATCGCCTCGGGTTCGAACAGGTCCGGGTCGCCGCCGGCGACTTCGAGGCGATGGCGGATGTAGGCGGCCGTTTCACCCTGGCCGAGACTGTCCAGGTGATAATCCGCCCCCACCCGCTGCGCCAACTGCCGCATGCCCGGCAACTGCAGCGTTCGTTGCAGTTCCGGCTGCCCCACCAGAATGACCTGCAGCATCTGATGCTGTCCGCTGTTGATGTTGGACAGCATGCGCAGCGCCTCCAGGCCGTCCGCGTCGACGTTCTGCGCCTCGTCGAGGATCAGCACGGTGCGCCGTCCCTGGGTGTGCTCACGCACCAGGAACTCCACGAACGCCTCGTAGAGCTCCGCGTCGTCCTTGTCCCGGTAATTCAAGCCGAAGGCCTGCATCACCCATTGCAGCAGTGTCCCGAACGCGCGGTGCGTGTTGGCGATGACGCCCACCGTCACGCCACTGTCGATGCTCTTCAGCACATGCTGAATGAGCGTCGTTTTTCCCGATCCCACCTCCCCGGTGATGACCACGAAACCGCTCTGCATCAGCAGGCCGTATTCGAGCATGGCCAGCGCCAGGCTGTGGTTCTTTCCCAGGTACAGGAACCGCGGGTCGGGCAGCAGGGAGAAGGGCCGTTCCCTGAATCCGTAGAATGCCTCGTACATAGATCCCTCGATCCTCCAGTCAGGTGGCGGAATGGTGCCGTCCATGCGGCATCTCAGCGCTCCCGCCCCCACGGCTCGGACGCATCGTTGAGCACCGTGCCCAGCAGAGGCACGCCCTCGATGACGGAAACGGCCCGGGTCACATCCGCCTTGCGGGTGCGCCCCTCCCGCACCACCAGCAACAGCGCATCGACGTTGGGAGAAAACGCCAGCGCATCATCGCTGTCCAGCAGCGCGGGCACGTCGAAGACCACCACGCGATCCGCGTAGCGCCGCTTCAGTTCCTGCACCAAGTCGCGCATGCGCGCCGACGCCAGCATCTCCGAGGAATTGGCCACGGACTCGCGCCCGGGCAACACCACCAGCCGCTCGACGTTGGGGTTGACCAGGAGCCGCTCCAGGGGCACCCGGTCGCGCAGGTAATCGCTCAGCCCGAGCGCCGGTTCG
>JBAYZB010000217.1:0-5081 GCA_041672765.1 Gammaproteobacteria bacterium
ACGCGCCAGCGCCTCCAGCACACGGGGGCTCACGTCGGATGGCCCCGGTCCCATGAGCGTACGGGGCGGCGGATAGAGCGATCGGATAGTCATTCGGCCTCCAGTTCGAAAATGGTGTCGCGCGTAATCATGGCACTCCGGCCGGCCATGATCGGCGTGTCAAAGATTCTGAGCATAGCCGAGGAATATGGGGCGGTCACCTTGCGCGCCCTTGGCGATGGCCGGGGCGGATTCGCGGGAGCGACTCGCGGTGGCGGACTCCCGCCGCCTTCGGCCAGCGCCGCAGGAGGGCCGGTTCAATGGCTCAAGCCGCCGGGAATTCCGGTTCGTCCGGCTTCCCCTTGTCCTTGGGCGTCGGTGCAGTTCGGGCGAGCCGCGCCGGTCACGGACGCCGTTTGCGCGGCTGGTAGTGCACGACGCCGCGCATGATTTCGGAGTACGGGAAATCTTCGATGTCGCCGTAGCATGCCAGCCCCTCCGTCACGAGCGCGGCCGTGTCCGTTTTCTCCGATACTTCGTGGCCGAGAGCCTCCTTGAGTCCCAGCACGCCCCCGCACTGCGCCCGGATCTCCTTGCCGAACGGCCACCGTTCGCCGGGATCGATGCGCAGGGCGAACAGGGCGTTGCGGTGCAGGGCCGCGTGGAACGTGCGGCAGGCGGCGTTGACATGCGGGTCGGTGCAGGTGATCGCTTCCCGCTCGGCGAGCAGCAGGCGCCGGGCGCCGGAGCAGTCGACGCAGCGGGAGAGCAGTGCCCGCTCGAATGGGCACTTCAGGGAGATGGCGGCGTCCCGCGTCTTCTTGTAGGCCTCTTCGTTGTACATGATCCGGCCCCTCGAATCCCCGCGCGTGATGGACGGCACGTACCCCTCGATCGGCTCACCATTCGTCGCCGATCAGCGATGGATCCGGTTCCCGTTTCTGGGAGAGCAGATCCTCGGCCTGGAGTTCGTTTTCCGCGAAGATCATGCGCACCGTGTAACCGGTATTGGGATCCAGCGTCTTGCGCAGTTCGTTGGTGAGGGCCTTGGCCTCCTTGAACTTTTCGGCCATCCCCTGTTTTTCCAGGATTCTCTGGGGACTTATCTTGTAAATGAAGTAAGGCATGGTTTCCTCTTGGTCGTCTGCTTCGCAACGCCTGACAAGATACACGATGCGGGCGGGAACGAATCCATGAAACGGATCGGGAAATCGTCGGGTCGCCACAAGTCTGGCATCGTGCCATTCATATCCTGGTGTCTCCCGGTGGCCGCCCTCGCCGTCGCGGATCGGTGCGAGGCTGTCCACGGGTTCGATTTTCAGGCAAAGTCGCTCTCGATAGAAGGTTAGCAGGCTGCCGGCCAGGATCGGTCTTCCACCTGCATCGGTCGTTGGCGGCTCGCGTCGGTGCCCGCCCGAATACTGCTGGGATGAGATATATTCTGCAGGTCATCGGGCGGGGGTGTCCCGATACCAACAAGTCCAACAAGCAAGAACGGGAAGGAGCGTTACAGTGATACGTATTTTTCAGGTCATGGTGTTCATGTCGTTTTTCGTCGGGACCGGTATCGTCCGGGGCGACGGATTTTCTCTCACGAGTCCCGACATCCGGCACGGGGACTTCATGGCCACTCAGCACGAGTACAACGGCTTCGGCTGCAGCGGCGAAAACATCTCGCCGGCGCTGCGCTGGTCCGGCGCTCCGCAGGGGACCAAGAGTTTCGCCGTAACCGTTTACGATCCGGATGCGCCGACCGGCAGCGGCTGGTGGCACTGGGTGATCTTCAATATCCCGGCCGACGTGCACGAGCTGCCGCGCGGCGCGGGCAACCCCGGAAGCGGCCTTGCGCCTGCCGGAAGCGTGCAGAGCCGTACCGACTTCGGCGTGCCGGGGTTCGGCGGTCCCTGCCCGCCCGTGGGCCACGGCGTTCATCACTACCGTTTTACCGTTTTCGCCCTGGACGTGGAGCGGCTGGATATTCCGGCGGATGCACCGGCGGCCATGGTGGGATATAACCTGAACGCCCACAAGCTGGGCGAGGCCACCATCGAAGCGCTCTATCAGCGCTAGCCTGCACGATATCGACGGAGTCGGAAGAGAGCGGAGCGCCGGACGCTTCGCTCTCTTTCTTCGCGCTGCAACATTCGTCACGCTTATTGTCCGGGCGCAAAGAACGTTGTGCGTCCAATGCGCTATGCAGCATGACAGGGATTGCACATGACGAGGTGATGCGTGATGAAATTGCCGGAAGATCTCAACGCCCTGACGGAAGACTATGTGCGCGCGCATTTCGACCTGAACAAGGAGCGGGTTCCGGGCGAAACCGAGGAACAGACGGTGCGCAGGCTCCTGGCCGACCTGCGTTGGCGGGCAAGCCGCAGCGACCGGCCGCCGAAATTCTCCGGCGGCGATTACGGCATCAAGCATCTCTAACGCCTTGCGGCCGCAACGCCGAATCGCTCTCCGTCATCGGACCGCGGGCGGGATCGGCTGGAATGTTCCTGTCCGCCGCGGTGCGCAATGCCGCGCGTATCTCGCGGAGCCGCCGCACCCGTTCGAGTTCCAGTTCCGCCTGCGCTCGCAACAGGAAAGGCCCCCGCAGACCTTCGCTGCACTCGAGGAACCAACCTTGGCCGGGCAAACGAAAGATACGTGCGCCTTCTCCGCGGGTATCCAATGCCATCCTCCGGTGGTCCATCGCCTGATCGCAGGATTAAGCTTTGCAAGACTCCCCCCATTGTCAAGGGATGACGCGCGGCATTCTTGCTGCCCTGATCCGCCGTGACGATCCCCGGTCGCTGTTTCGGACCCCATTGCATTCCTCCGGGCTGCGCAACGTAATTGCGCCTGCGTGTTGTGCCGACTGCTCGGCTGCCCGAATGCGCATATCGTGGTACGGTATGCCGCTGCTGTAGTTAACGAACCTCTGATGGGTCGCGACGGCCGTTCGATCATGCGTTCCCTGCTGCCGCGGGCGGAGCGGGGATTGACCAGAGGTTCTTCAACGTTGCCGAGGAAGAATAACAGTGAACCAGATCGGAGCCTTTGTCGGCGGCGTCGGCCTGTTCCTGCTGGGGATGCGGTTGATGACCGCAGGCTTGAGGATGGCGGCGGGCGATGCGTTGCGGCACATCCTGGGGCAGTGGACGCACACGACCCGGCGCGGACTGTTCGCCGGCTTCCTGATCACGGCCCTGGTGCAGTCCTCCGGCGCCGTGACGGTTGCCACCATCGGTTTCGTCAACGCCGGCCTGCTGACTCTCGCCCAATCCATCGGCGTCATCTACGGCAGCAACGTCGGCACCACGATGACCGGCTGGCTGGTGGTGCTGGTGGGGTTTCAGGTTGATATTCAGGCCCTGTCGTTGCCGTTCGTCGGCGTGGGGGCCGCGCTCAATCTGTTGGGCCGGGGCCGCTCTGCGGCGTTGGGCGAGGCGTTGGCCGGCTTCGGTTTGTTCTTTCTCGGCATCGGTGTGCTGAAGGATACATTCGGCGGGTTGGGACAGGCCGTCCCCATACAGGAACTGACCCACAGCGGCATACTGGGCACGCTGGTCTTCGTGGGAATCGGCTTCGTTCTTACCATGCTCACGCAATCGTCCAGCGCGGCGCTCATCGTGGTGCTCACCGCCGCGGCCGGCGGCCTCGTGCCGTTGCAGGCCGCGGCGGCGGCGGTGATCGGCGCCAATGTCGGGACCACGTCCACCGCGGCCCTTGCCGTGATCGGGGCGACGGCCAATGCCAAACGGGTGGCGGCGGCCCACGTGACGTTCAATGTGGTGCTTGCCGCGGTGGCCGCAATCCTCCTGCCGGTACTGCTGGCCGCCGTGGTCGCGGCGGTGCAGGCGGTGGGATTGGAGCCCGGCCCCGCCACCTACCTGGCGGTGTTCCACACCACGGTCAAACTGCTCGGTGTGGCGCTGTTCCTGCCGTTGACGCCGCGGCTGGTGCGCTGGCTCGAAGGCCATTTCCAGGACCCGGTGGAGGACGTTCCGCGCCCGCATTACCTGGACAAGAACGTGCTGGCGACGCCCGTGCTCGCCATCGACGCGCTGGCCCTGGAACTGGCGCGCATCGGCGGCGTTGCGCGGACCATGGCCCGTGAGGCGTTGTCCACCGAGGGGGCGGACAATCGGCAGTTGGAACTCGACTACCAGACCGTGAAGACGTTGGTGAGGGCGGTGGAGGAGTTCTGCACCAGTCTTCAGAAGACGGAACTGCCCGCGGATATCGCTGAAATATTGCCGAATATGCTGCGCATCGCCCGCTATTACCACAACGTGGCGGACATGGCGCTCAAGGTGGCGCAGATGCAGGAGGCGCTCGAACCGATCGAAGATCCCGCGTTGGCGGAGGTGCGGGCGCGCTTCCGGGGTGATGCGGTACGGCTGCTGGCGGTCGCCGACCCGCTCAAGCCGGATTACCAGGAAAGCGCGTCCGAAGCCGGACTGCAGGTCATGGAGGGCGACTATCAGGCGGTGAAGGCACAGCTCCTGCGGGCCGGTGCGGAAGGGCGGATCAAGGTGCGCCAGATGGTTTCCTACCTGGACGAGCACAGCATCATGCGCCGGATGCTGGAGCAGACGGCCAAGGGCGCCCAATACCTGGGCCAGGTGTGGACGGTCGTGGCGCGCTACCGGCACGAGAACCAGCCGGAGGCGGGCGCGGCCAACGGCGCGATGCCGAATTGAGCTTCGCGCGGGTCCGGAGGGAACCGGCAACAACGCCGGCCGGACTCCAACGCATGGCGGGAGCGCCACCCCGCGCAGGGCGAGGCCCTTCTTGTCTTTGCGCTTAAGCGCCGGTGCCCGCCCTATTCGCCCGTTTGGGACCCGAAAAACTCTTGATGGCCGAGACGGTATCTACATCCCGAGCAGGGTCAGTGCGGCCCCGCCTCCAGTCAGGCACGCCGTCGTCACGGCCAGCGCCGCCCGCGCCCGGTACCGCGGGCGAATCCAGGGCTGATATTCACGGATGCCCTGCAGCGCCAGTGCGAGGCCTGCGAGCAGCGCCAGCGCGCCCGCCACCGTCGATCCCGCCTGCCATCCTGCCTCCAGTTCCATGGCGATGAGCCCGCCGTTGAGCGCGAGCCAAGTGCCGCT
>JBAYZB010000218.1:0-5053 GCA_041672765.1 Gammaproteobacteria bacterium
CGAGTTCAACGGCTGGCAGAAACAGCACGGGGTGCGCACTGTGCAGGAGTGCGTGGAACGGGCGCTGTCGGCGGTGGCCGATCATGTGGTGGAGGTCACCTGTGCCGGGCGCACCGATGCGGGCGTGCATGGCCTTGGGCAGGTCGTCCACGCCGACGTCGAGGCGCAGCGCACCCTGCGCGCCTGGGTCCTGGGAGCCAACTCCAACCTGCCGCGCGATATCAGCATCCTGTGGGCCCAGCCGGTGGATGAGAGTTTCCACGCACGCTTTTCCGCTCTGCGGCGCCGTTATCGTTATGTCATCCTCAACCGCATGGTGCGTCCCGGATTGCAGCGCCACCGGGTCTGCTGGATTCATCGTCCCCTGGATGAGCGGCGCATGGCCAAGGCGGCGGAACATCTGCTGGGTGAGCACGATTTTTCGTCGTTCCGCGCCGTGGCCTGCCAAGCCAAGCATCCGGTGCGCACGCTCTACCGTCTCGACGTCATGCGCCGCGGCGAGTACGTGGTGCTGGACGTGGAGGCCAACGGCTTTCTGCACCACATGGTCCGCAACATCGCGGGCGTGCTGATCGCCATCGGCGAGGGCGAGCGCGAAACGGAGTGGGCATACGAGGTGCTGGAGGCGCGGGACCGTACCTTGGGCGGCGTCACGGCGCCGGCTTCCGGCCTTTATTTCGTGGGGGTCCGGTATCCGGAGGAGTTCGGCATTCCCGCCTCGTCACCGGGACCCGAGATTTGGTAGCGCACGGCTGCCATGGCCAGCGGCCATGGGTTTCTGTTACTCTTGCCAATCTGTCGGGACTCGGGCGGTTCCACGTAATCCATTCCTCCAGGCATTTTCGTGATACGGACGCGCGTCAAAATCTGCGGCATCACCCGCCCTGAGGATGCCCTTGCGGCGGCAAGGGCGGGCGCGGATGCCATCGGCCTGGTGTTTTATCCGCCGAGTCCCCGGGCGGTGACCCGCGAGCGGGCGCGGGAGATCGTTCAGGTGCTGCCGCCGTTCGTGTCGGTCGTGGGGTTGTTCGTCAACGCGCAGCCCGCCGAGGTGCGCGCGGCATTGGCGGCCCTGCCCATCGACCTGTTGCAGTTCCATGGGGACGAAGCGCCCGAGGAGTGCCGCATCTACGGCAGGCCTTACATCAAGGCGGTGGCGATGGCCCCTGGGGTCGATCTGCAGGCGGCGGCGCGGCGCTATGTGGATGCCGCGGGGCTGCTGCTCGATACCCACCGGGAAGGCGTGCGGGGCGGCACCGGCGAGGTGTTCGATTGGTCGCGGATCCCGCCGGGGTTGGACAGGCCGATCATACTGGCCGGCGGCCTGACCCTGGAGAACGTGGCCGCGGCGGTACAGCGTGTGCGGCCGTACGCGGTGGATGTCAGCAGCGGCGTGGAGGTGTCCAAGGGCATCAAGGATGCCGCGCGGATAGAAGCATTCATAAGAGGTGTGAACAGTGTCGACTCGGAGCGGGCAGCCCTTGCATAGTCTGCCGGACAGCAACGGCCACTTCGGCCCCTACGGCGGCCGCTTCGTGGCCGAGACCCTGATGGAGCCACTGGAAGAGCTGCGCCTGGCCTATGAGCGCTTCCGCAACGATCCGGATTTTCAGGCGGAGTTCGACCGCGATCTCGCCTACTACGTCGGCCGGCCCTCGCCGCTCTACCACGCCGAGCGCTGGAGCAGGCACCTGGGCGGCGCGCAGATCTATCTCAAGCGCGAGGACCTGAACCACACCGGCGCGCACAAGATCAACAACACCGTGGGCCAGGCGCTGCTGGCGCGGCGCATGGGCAAGACCCGCGTCATCGCGGAGACCGGCGCGGGCCAGCACGGGGTGGCCTCGGCCACCGTGGCGGCGCGGCTCGGTCTGGAGTGCGTGGTCTACATGGGGGCGGAGGACATCAAGCGCCAGGCCATCAACGTCTACCGCATGCGCCTGCTGGGCGCGACGGTGGTCTCCGTGGAATCCGGCTCGCGCACCCTCAAGGACGCCTTGAACGAGGCCATGCGCGACTGGGTCGCGAACATCGACAACACCTTCTACATCATCGGCACGGTGGCCGGGCCGCATCCCTATCCGGCCATGGTGCGCGACTTCCAGGCCGTCATCGGGCGCGAAGCGCGCGCCCAGATCCTGGAGCAGGCGGGCCGTCTGCCGGACGCCCTGGTGGCCTGCGTCGGTGGGGGCTCCAACGCCATGGGCCTGTTCTATCCCTTCCTGGAGGATACGGGCGTGGCGCTGTACGGCGTGGAGGGCGGCGGGGACGGAATCGCCAGCGGCCGCCACGCGGCACCGCTCACGGCAGGCGAGCGGCCGGGTGTGCTGCACGGCAACCGCACCTACCTCATGCAGGACGCGGACGGCCAGATCACCGAAACCCATTCCATCTCGGCGGGGCTGGATTATCCGGGGGTGGGGCCGGAACACGCCTGGCTCAAGGATACGGGGCGCGCCACCTACGTCGCGATCACCGACGATGAGGCCCTGGCCGCGTTCCATCAGTTGACGCGCATGGAAGGCATCATTCCTGCGCTGGAGTCGAGCCACGCGCTGGCCTACGCGACGAAGCTGGCCCCGCAGATGGACAAGGACCAGATCATCGTCGTCAGCCTCTCGGGCCGTGGCGACAAGGACATCCACACCGTTGCCGCACGGGAAGGGATCACGCTATGAGCCGCATCAAGACCCGTTTCGAGGCGTTGCGCAGCCAGGGCCGCAAGGCCCTCATTCCGTTTATAACCGCCGGTGATCCGAGACCGGAAATCACCGTGCCGCTCATGCATGAAATGGTGGCGGCCGGCGTCGACATCATCGAACTGGGCGTGCCGTTCTCCGATCCCATGGCGGACGGTCCGGTGATCCAGGCGGCCTGTGAGCGCGCCTTGGCGCACCGTGTGAGTCTGCGGCGGGTGCTGGAGATGGTGCGGGAATTCCGTACCCGGGATCGCGAAACGCCCGTGGTGCTCATGGGCTATCTCAATCCCATCGAGGCCCTGGGCTACGAGGCGTTTGCCAAGGCCGCGGCGGATGCCGGCGTGGACGGGGTGCTGACCGTGGACCTGCCGCCGGAAGAGGCGCATGATCTGCTGGCGGCGTTGCGCGCCCAAGGTATCGATCCGATCTTCCTGCTGGCACCCACCAGCTCGGCCGAACGCATCCGGAAGATCTGCGCCATGGCGAGCGGCTTCATCTATTACGTCTCCCTGAAGGGCGTGACCGGATCTGCCGCGTTGGACACTGTGGCGGTGGCCGCGAAACTGGCGGAGATCCGGTGCCACACTGGCTTGCCGGTGGGCGTCGGGTTCGGCATTCGCGACGCGGAATCGACGGCGCGTGTGGCGGCTGTGGCCGATGCGGTGGTGGTGGGCAGCGCCCTGGTGAAGAGGATTGCGGAATTCGCGGATCAACCGGAGCGGATCAAGGCCGAGGTCGGCGCCATCATCGGCGAGATGCGCCGGGCGATGGACCGGCAAGCGCAGGCCATTGGTCAGGAGCCTCCAGTCACGAACGGTGAGCCACGAGCATGAGCTGGTTTCAGAAACTGATGCCCTCCCGGATACGAACCGAGGGCGGCAACAAGCGTACGGTGCCCGAGGGGCTGTGGAGCAAGTGCGACGCGTGCAACGCGGTGCTGTACCGCGCAGAGCTGGAGCGCAACCTGCACGTATGCCCGAAGTGCAACCATCACATGCGCATCGGGGCGCGGCGGCGGCTGGATGTATTTCTCGATCCGGAGCACCGGATCGAGATCGGCGCGGACATCGAGCCGGTGGACGTGCTCAAGTTCCGGGACAGCAAGAAGTACAAGGATCGCTTGGCGCAGGCCCAGAAGGCGACCGGCGAAAAGGATGCGCTGGTGGTCATGCAGGGGCTGGTCAAGGGGCTGCCGTTGGTGGCGGCGGCCTTCGAGTTCAACTTCATGGGCGGCTCCATGGGATCGGTGGTGGGCGAGCGCTTCGTGCGCGGGGTCAACACGGCGGTGGAGCGGGGCATCCCCCTGGTGTGTTTCTCCGCCAGCGGCGGCGCGCGCATGCAGGAGGCGCTGATTTCGCTGATGCAGATGGCGAAGACCAGTGCCGCGCTGACACGCCTGTCTCAGCACGGCCTGCCGTTCATCTCCGTGTTGACGGACCCGACCATGGGCGGCGTGTCGGCGAGCCTCGCCATGCTCGGCGACGTCAACATCGGCGAGCCCAACGCGCTCATCGGTTTCGCGGGACCGCGCGTCATCGAGCAGACCGTGCGCGAGACTCTGCCGGAAGGCTTCCAGCGCAGCGAATTCCTGCTGGAGCATGGCGCGTTGGACATGATCGTCGATCGCCGCGAGATGCGGGACAGGATCGCGAACCTGCTCTCGATCCTGACCCATCAGGCCGCTTCCTGATCGCCGCCCGTACGGGCGCGATCCATACGGCGTCGTCCTATGGCGCGGTAAGTTCTTTCTGTTTCCCGATAGTCACGTGCGCTTCGATACGCTTAACGAATGGTTGGCTTGGCAGGAAACCCTGCATACCCGGGAGATCGACCTGGGGCTCGAACGCGTGGCGCGCGTGCTCGAGCGCCTGGGCAAGGCCCATCCTCCGTACACGGTGCTCACCGTGGGCGGCACCAACGGCAAGGGTTCCTGCGTGGCCATGCTCGAATCCATCCTGGGCGCGGCGGGGTATCGGGTGGCGACTTATACGTCGCCGCATCTGTTGCGTTACAACGAACGGGTGCGTATCGGCGGCCAAGAGGTGGATGACGCGGCGTTGTGCCGGGCCTTTGCGCGGGTCGATCAGGCCCGTGGCGATGTCAGCCTGACCTATTTCGAATTCGGCACCCTGGCCGCCCTCGATATCTTCCATGACGCTGGTCTGGATGTCGCGATCCTGGAGGTGGGGCTGGGCGGGCGGCTGGATGCGGTCAACGTGGTGGATGCCGATGTGGCCCTGATTACTTCGGTGGAACTGGATCACGTGGACTGGCTGGGGCCGGACCGGGAGAGCATCGGGCGCGAGAAGGCAGGGATTTTCCGGGCGGGACGCCCCGTCGTATGCGGCGATCCC
>JBAYZB010000219.1:0-5044 GCA_041672765.1 Gammaproteobacteria bacterium
TACTTAAATTTGGCCATGCCGCTCCCGGCGCCTGCACGCGCGACGAGGCGAATTTCCGCCAGCGAAGCCAGGGGCCGGTGCGGTTGGCGGTATCGTCGGGCCGTTCTTTCGTGATTGTTTCCTCGCCGCCCCTTTTTTCTGCCGCGTCATTTGTGTGATCGGAATGATGGGCGGCGACCGCATCCGAATGCGGTGTTTCATCCCGTTGCGAGGGCAAAGGCTATGGCGCTGCGACTCACCCGGCGGACAAGAGGCCGGATGCGCTGGACCTGGAGTTTAAGCTGAAAGAGACCTACCGCCAGGTCGCGCAGGAACCGCAAGGGCAGTTTCTGTTCGAGACGGGCCGCGCGCTCGCCGAGCGCCTGGGGTATCCGCGGCTGGAGCTGAGCCGGATACCCCCGCTGGCGTTGGAGGCGTTCAGCGGGGTGGGTTATCACATGGACCTCGCGGACATCCGCTCCGGCGAGACGGTGCTGGATCTCGGCTGCGGCTCGGGCACGGATACGTTCTTCGCCGCGCTGATGGCGGGCGACACCGGCCACGTGTCGGGCGTGGACATGACCGAAGAGCTGCTCGCGAAGGCCGAACAGGCGCGCATGGAGGTGGGATTCCGCACGGTGTCTTTCCACAAGGCCTATATCGAGGACCTGCCCTTCGACGACGGCAGCATGGACGTTGTGCTCGGCAACGGGGTCGTCAACCTTAGTGCCGACAAGGGCCAGGCGTTGCGCGAGGCCGCCCGTGTGCTGCGCCGCGGCGGACGCCTCGCGATCTCCGATATCGTGGCCGGGCAGGAGCTTCCGGAACACATCACCGCCGACGCCATGCTGTGGGCCGCAGGCATCGGGGGCGCGATGCGACGGGATGATTATCGCCAGGCATTGCTGGACGCCGGCTTTCGCCTGATAACCGTGCGGGAAAATCCTCAGTACCGATTCCTCTCCGATGCGGCCCGCAGTGCCGGCGCCGTCCATGGGGTGCGCAGCGTTTCATTGCTGGCGATCAGGCAAGCGGAGAAAGCCGCCGGTCGCTATTGAGAACAACACGCTTTTGCCCGAAGATCGGCCGGGATCACGGGCCGCGCCGATAATAGTCGAAAACAGGTTGTTGGCGGCCAAAGGGGGAGTTTTACGTGCGAAACAGAAAAAGAAGAATGCTGCTCGCGCTGGCGCTGCTGGGGTTCGCGACAACCGCCGCCGCGGCATCTCCCGTAACCCGACATGAAATCGACGCGGATACCGGCCTCGAATCCTGGCGCGTCGAAGCCGAGGGATTTTCCCTGGAACTCGTGCAGCGGCTGCCCGACCAGACCCGGGCGTTTTTTCAGGGGCGGGGATTCGATGCTGTCCTCGCGGACGAGATCGCCCGCGGCTGCGTGTTCCAGACCATTGCCGGGAATACCGCCGCGGCGCCGGACGCGCCCGTCATTGCCCTGGATCTGGCGGAGTGGCGGATTGATTCCGGTCAAGGTCAACGGCCGCTGATGCTGGAACATGACTGGCAGCGGGAGTGGGAGCGCCGCGGTGCAGACCCGGCGGCACGTATCGCCTTCCGGTGGGCGCTCTATCCCACGCGCCAGGAGTTCCATCCAGGCGATTACAACTGGGGCATGACCACCTACGGCGTCCTGCCGGGCAGCGTGTTCGATTTGCACATCGTCTGGCGCCGCGGCGACGAGTTGCGGCAATATGTGCTCAAAGGCCTGCGTTGCGCGCAGGACATCGACGGGAATTGAAGGAACGGCATCATGAAACTGCATCGGTTGTTGGCGATCTTCTTTCTGCTGATCCTGCCGGCCCTGCCGCAGGCCGCGCAGACCCTCACCCCCATGCTGGATCAGCCGCTCGCGCCGGATTTCGAGCTCACCGACGTGGACGGTAAAAAGCATCGGCTGGCCGACTACCGCGGCCGGGTGGTGATCGTGAATTTCTGGGCGACCTGGTGCCCGCCCTGCCGCGAGGAAATGCCGTCCATGCAGCGGGCGTGGGAACGTCTGCAGAGCGACGGCGTGGTCATGCTGGGCATCAACGTGGGGGAGGACGAGGAAAAGCTGTTTACCTTCACCGCCGATTACCCGGTGGACTTCCCGCTCCTGCTGGATCGCGATTCGACCGTGATATCGCAGTGGCCGGTCAAGGCGCTGCCCACCACGTTCATCATCGACGCCGAGGGGCGCATCGCCTATCGCGCCATCGGCGGCCGGGAATGGGACGATCCGGCCCTGCTGGTGCCGGTGCGCAGCCTGCAGCGCGGCGTGCTTCGCCCCTGAGCCTGCGGCACCGCCGCGGCTCGGGACAACTACACTGACAGCGGTATATCCACTTTTGCGAGGAGGTCCGCTGTCATGCGCGTCGCTTACATTTTCTCCACGCCGAACGCCAGTTACATCCTGGAAAAGATGATCCTGCCCCAACTCGAAGCCGGCAGCCACGGGGTGACCGTCATCGGCATGTTCTTCTTCGTGGACAACAATTACATGCTCACCAAGGGCAATCCCACGGCGGAGCGCCTGGCCACCGTCGCCGCAAATAACGGCATGCTGGTGATGGGCTGCGATCAGTGCTGCGAACAGCGGCGCATCGACGACCGCATCCACCCGGCCTTCACCATCGGCTGCTTCCCGGGCCTTTACCGGGCGATCCAGGATGCGGGCGGGGTGGACCAGGTCATCACGCTGTGAGTCGCCATTGGGAATGAATGCATTCCTCGACCGTACCGGGCGGGCTGAAAAGGACGTGCAATGAGGCGAATGCTGGTTGTCCTGGGCTGTCTGTTCATGCTGTTGCCGCCCCTGGTCCATGCCAAGGGCGAGCTGAAACCGTACACCGGACCAGGCCTGCCGCCCTTTACGCTTGCCGATCTCGAGGGCAGGCCGCACCGGCTGAGCGACTACCGCGGGCAGGTGGTGCTGGTAAATTTCTGGGCGACCTGGTGCCCGCCCTATGTGGAAGAGATGCCCTCCATGCAGCGGCTGAAGGAAAGACTGGCGGACGAACCGTTCGCCATCCTGGCCGTCAACATGGCGGAAACGGAAGGCGATATCCAGACCTTCCTGCAGAAGGTAAAGGTCGATTTTCCCCTTCTCATGGACAGAGAGGGCGACGTGGTCAAGGCGTGGCGCATCTTCGCCTTCCCGACCAGCTTCGTGCTCGATCCCGACGGGCGGATCCGCTATGCCCTCTACGGCGCCCTGGAGTGGGATGCCCCGAGGTGGTGGAGCGCATTTCCGGCCTGTTGCCGTTCCTGAAGGCGGACAACCCGTAACTTTTCCGTCCTGCCGGTGTCTCGGGAGACCGTGATTTCCCAGGGAGGCGTGTGGTATAAACCTGCATCGCTTTGTCAAGTATGCGCCGTATCAGGCTGAACCGCATGAACAGAAAAGAACACTGGGAAAACGTCTATACGACCAGGTCCGTCACCGACGTGAGCTGGTACCAGGAAACACCCTCCATCTCGCTGCACCTGATTGATCGGGCGGGCATCGAAAAAGACGACCCGATCATCGATGTGGGCGGCGGGGCGTCCGTGCTGGTGGATTTCCTGCTGGACCGGGGGTTCACGGATGTTTCGGTGCTGGACATCGCCTCCGCTGCCATCGCCAGCGCCAAAAACCGCCTCGGGGCGCGCGCGGCGCAGGCGCAGTGGCACGAAGCGGACGTTACCGCACTCCGTCTCGGGCGCAAATTCAAGCTGTGGCACGACCGGGCGGTCTTCCATTTCCTGCGGGAGGCGAAAGACAGGGAGGCGTACATCCGCAACCTCGACGCGCACCTCGCCCCGGATGGCTACGTCATCATCGCGACGTTTTCATTGAATGGACCGACCAAGTGCAGCGGCCTCGACATTATGCAGTATGACGAGGAATCCATCACGCTCGAGTTCGGCGAAGTACTGCAACTGAACGGATCGGTCACCGAGACCCATATCACGCCGAGCAAAAAAGAACAGGAGTTCAAATACTTCTGCTTCACGCGCCGGGATTCAGCCAATCCCGCGGCTTGAGAAACACTTCGTACAGCTTCGCCTCCGGCGTGCCTGGCTGCGGCTGCCAGTTGTAACGCCACGCCACCAGCGGCGGCAGCGACATCAGGATCGACTCGGTGCGTCCGCCTGATTGCAGGCCGAACAGCGTGCCGCGGTCGTAGACCAGGTTGAATTCCACGTAGCGGCCACGGCGGTACAGTTGAAAGTCCCGCTCGCGCTCGCCATAGGGCGTGTCCCTGCGCCGCTGCACGATGGGCAGATAGGCCTGCAGATAATGCTCGCCCACACTGCGCACGAACGCGAAGCAGCGCTCGAAGCCCCATTCGTTCAAGTCGTCGAAGAACAGCCCGCCGATGCCGCGCGGCTCGTTGCGGTGCTTGAGAAAGAAGTATTCGTCGCACCATCGCTTGAAGCGCGGATAGACGTCATCGCCGAACGGCGCGCAGGCGGCGTGCGCCGTCCGATGCCAATACACCGCATCCTCTTCGAAACCGTAACAGGGCGTGAGATCGAGGCCCCCACCGAACCACCACACCGGCGGCTCATCGTTCTTTTCGGCGATGAAAAAGCGCAGGTTGGCGTGGGAGGCGGGAACGTAGGGATTGCGCGGATGCGCCACGAGGGACACGCCCATGGCCTGATAGCGCCGCCGCGCCAGCTCCGGACGCTGCGCCGTGGCCGATGCGGGCAGCGCGGCGCCGGACACGTGGGAGAAATTGACGCCGACCTGCTCGAATACCGCCCCCTCGCTCAACACCCGCGTGCGCCCGCCGCCTCCTTCGGGGCGTTGCCAGACGTCTTCGATGAAACGGGCGTTGGCGTCGGTCTCCTCAAGGGCAGCGCACAGGCGGTCTTGCAGGGTGAGCAGGTAGGTCTTGACGGCGGTGATATCGGGGACTTTCATCGCGGTCTTCCCTGGGGTTTTGGGCGGGTAGCCGGCTGAGGCTTAAAGGATAGGTCGTGGTTCTTATTTGTGCGGCTGCCCCCGCGTCGAAAACAAACCCGTGGTGTAGGCCACACATCATGAAGAAACATCACGCCGGCCGAATCACTTCCCCCG
>JBAYZB010000220.1:0-5017 GCA_041672765.1 Gammaproteobacteria bacterium
AAATGGTGCCATCGGGATGATTAAAATGGATCACTTCTGCTTTTGACACCCAACGGTCCGCAAAGAGAGCTTCGTTGATTGCTGTTATGGGCCGGAAGGTTTCTCCTACTTTCAAATCTGCTAACCATAGGTCTGCTGTTGTTTCAGGAGTGGTTTTACTCAACACACAAACACCTTTAGCTTCATGAAAGCTAAATACAGCCATATCTCCTTCCCCATAAAGAACGTTGATTTCACCGGTTTCTAAGGTAAGTTGATACAAATACGCATTACCCCCGTTGGTTGCTGTAAATAGTACATACTTGCCACAGGTTGCAACACTGGGTCCGTTATTCCCGCTGTCCATACGAACGTCCGAACCTGCTGCGGTTCCCACCATGTATGGGAAATCGGGAGTCAACAAGGTGTGCTTCCCTTTGAGGTCAACGCTCCAAATTTCAGCTTGAGCCCCAGGAATCGGTCCCTTGTGGTGTCCGGCATAAACTAAGCCTTTGCTGTCTTTGAGCCAGGAAATGCCTTGGAACGCAACTTTCTGCTGAGTCAAATTGGTTAAATTACCATCGCTCAACGATAACAACCACAAATCATTGATCGTGTCTTGCTCTTCCCCAGTGCGATTCGAGGAAAAAGCCACCCATTTTCCATCGGGAGACGGATGTGGTTCTCCACAATGAAAGTCTCCGTTGGTCAATCGATCCATTTTGCCGCTTTCTAATTCAATAGACCAAATTTGATTCCAAAAGCGATCATAGTAGCCGACTCCATTCATTTTGTAATGTAATCGGGTTACATGGGTGAAAGTAGAGCCTTCACGGGGTTTATCTTCCGGGGTTTCTTCTTTCCCGGAAATATAGATTTTTTTGCTATCGTGCGCCCATTGAAAAGAACTAACTCCCTTAAACAAATTGCTGACCTGCCGGGCTTCTCCCCCAACCATGGATAAGACCCATACCTGATTCGTACCACTGCGATTCGAAATAAATCCAATCTGTGTAGCGTCGGGAGACCATTTGGGATTATTATCGCGGGTTGCTGGTTTTTGGCCATTGGTTAAGGGTAGCCGTTCTTCCCCTTTCTTGAGCCAAAGGCTAGAACGATATCCGTTCTCTTTTTCTAAAATCTCACTGACAACATAAACAACTTGCTCACCATTGGGGGATACTACAGCAGCACCCACTCCTTTGAAATTGGTTAAATCATTCACTCGAAACGGTTTCATTAGTAAATCTCCTTTTCTGTTTTAGCGAAACAAGGAACTGATTACAGTAATCGTCATCGGCAGTACCATAGCTGCCACTAAAATCCACACTAAAATCTTTTTTACTCGATTATTCATAACCCTCATCCTTTAGCGAATCAAATGTAAGCTTTTTTGTCTGCCATCTAAAAACCAAGCATGCTCATCTCGGATTAAAATGGTTTGTTCCAACGCCATAGTTACTTCTTGATCATCCCACTCAGGCACCGGGAATTTTACATTCAACTCAAGCGCGTGACAGGTTGATTCATACAGAGGATAATCCCCTCTTCCCGGAACACCTTCTTGCATGTCGAATAAGCCAATCGTTGTTCCCGCTCCATGTCCGTGATATCCAATTGGATGATTATAAATTCGTGGAACTAACCCTTCAGATAATGCAATCTCTCTGGAAGACTGCAAAATCTCATTACCGGTTCGTCCCACTCTCATCTCTTGACGAACGATATCTTGTAAACGATTCGCTGCCTTTAAAGCATTCTTGAGCCCTTTTGGTGCATCTTTTTCGCCGCGTCTAAGAACATAAGCATTCTGTTGTGTATCGGTGTTTAGGCGCAGATACCCAAAGCCAACATCACAATGCAACAAATCTCCTGGCATGATGATCTCATTTGAGGATACACTCCCCAACCCGACCGCTCCCCGACGTTGAATGGATACACTCGGTTGGAACCATGGTTTTAACCCTAGATCTACAAAACGCTGGCGAATCCACCAAACCACATCTTCTGCAGTCGTTATCCCGGGATGAACGACACGAGAAGAAAAGGCCTCAGAGATCACCCCGTGTGCGATTTGCATAATACCTTCATACGCCACGGTTTCTTCATAGGTCCGTTCTTCAAGCCAACCAACCGCTAAACGTTCTGCAGATGCACAACGAGAAGCGAAGGTTTCTCCGATAGCCGACATCATTTCTTCATAGAGAGCATGTGTAAGTCCATCTCCAAAGGCAAAAGTATGACCCACATTGATTCCAATTCGCTTCGGCTGCCGTTGTTCAAGCATGGCTCTGAGATTTGTCCATTGATCCCCTAATTCTTGATTCCAGACAGGTTGATACAAATCGCCACCTATACCGGCCCTTGCCAAAACAAATCGCTCTACAGTCCCATCTTCTTGTCTGTGGAACACCAGCACCGTTAATCTTCTGGCGCTCATCCCGGGTTCAGGAATAAGCGACATAAATACGGGATCTTCGTTATATTCCCTGCATGCCACGATCCACATGTCGAAATCTTCACGTTTCATGATTTTGGGTAAAACCGTTTCCAATCGCAAGGTCAACCAACGATTGATGACCTCTGCTTGCTGTCGTAAAGGGAGAATCTTTCCAAACCAATCCCCGTCAAAATTACCATTTTTATGTTGTTCTGCTCGATAAGCCATGATATCCCTCCTCTTCTTAATGACCTTATCAATTTCGCCGGCACAGTGGAATCTACCTGCAATTTAAATGCGATTTCTGGTGAAAAAGATGATTTCTTTCGACAAAGGCAATATTCGTTACTCGGAAGGATTTTGGAATCAACCCCGCGAAATATTGCATGACGAAAAGAATAGGAGGGATGAATTTGGCTAAACTAACGTTAACCTATGATCACTATTATACCTACTCCGAAATCGAATCTTTTTTTGACACCGCGGTAGCCGAGTATCCGACGCTTGCTGAGAAAATAAGCATCGGCAAGAGTCAAGAAGGTCGTGATATTTGGTGCTTAATTCTCACCAACAAAGAAACTGGTCTTCATACCGATAAACCCGCAATTTACATTGACGGGAACATTCACGCGGGCGAAGTCACAGCATCCCATGTTTGTTTACACACCATTTATGAATTATTGCATTTGTACGCTCAGGATGCACAAATAAAACATGTACTCGACCAACGAACCTGGTATATGATTCCCAGGGTCAATCCCGATGGTGCTGAATTGTACTTGAATTCTCCCTTCATGCTCCGTTCCGTGACCCGATTAAATCCCGATTGGGAAGATCGAATCGATGGTGCTCTTTATCCCGACGATTTAGACAACGATGGTTTGGTTCGTTTCATGCGTGTCAAAGATGAATTGGGTATTTTCAAAGTCTCTGAAAAGGATGCTCGCCTTTTGATTCCGCGAAATCCGGGAGATTTTGAGGGTGACTTCTATAACCTTTACTTGGAAGGGACCATTCATAATTACAAGGGAGGCCCCATCACGCCGGCTCCTGATCAATGGAATTTAGATATGAATCGCAACTTCCCATCGGGATGGCAACCCACACAAAGAGGCGGCGGTGCTTTCCCATTATCGGAACCGGAAGCGCTAGCAATGGTGAAGTTCATCCAAGACCACCCCAATATCGGTGCTCTGCAAGCATACCATACGATGTCAGGTGCCATTTTACGTCCTTCGGGCAACACTCCAGATAAAGCCCTGCCCAAAGCAGATGTCATGGCGTATAAAGAATTAGGAAAAATCGGTGAAGATCTAACCGGGTATCCTTGCATTTCCATTTTGGAAGGCTTTACTGGAGACCCGATTTATGGAGTCTTTGTCGATTGGTCCTACGAACACCGTGGTTTACTCGGATTCTCAACGGAACTATGGGATCCATTGCAACAAGCCGGAAAAACCGGAAAGAAAAACTTCACCGAACGTAGTTTCAGTGAAGAAGATGAATTATTGAAATTGAAATGGAACGATGAAGCCTTGAACGGCGAAGCTTTTATGCCTTGGACTCCTTTCCAACACCCACAACTTGGCGAAGTGGAAATTGGTGGTTGGCATCCTAAGTATTTTGCTCAAAATCCATGGCTAACGCGTCTCCAAGACGAATGTGAGAGGAACCATGCGTTCAGCTTAAAACATGCAGCCGCTCTTCCTGAAATCATGATTGAAAAGCTCGAGATTCGAGCTGAAGAAGATCAAATTTATACGATAACATTGGATTTGGCGAACCGAGGATGGTTACCCACGAATGTAACAACAAAAGCTTTACAGCTTAAAATGGTCAAGGACATCACCGCTATGATTTCCGGTGATTTTGAAATCATTACCGGAAAAGACAAAGAGAAGCTCGGTCAACTCGACGGATTCATGTTTGCCCGTGAAGGGTGGTATACTTTCGGCCGTGCAGGATATCAACGCAACATGCGTAAACGTGTGGTGTGGACGGTTCGAAAAACCAAAGAAAATGCTAATTTAGTGATTCAAGTTCAATCGGATCGCGCTGGGAATCTAAATGTTGAGAAGAAATTTTAATTAAAAAAACCCGCCTCGGCGGGTTTTTTTTAATTAAGGTTTAAAGATTTCAAAAAGGGGCTCTAAAACAGAAACTGAAGTCAGTTGGTAAACTTCTTTTTTTATTCCTTCCGCTAAGGAGCGAACCCCTTCCGCCCCATTAATTTGCCGATAATCTTGCTCCGTTTCAATCAGTAACGATCCTTTTTCTGTGTGTAACAGAACCTGGTATGATTTCAGATCGCGCCAGACATAGTATTCTTTACTATTGTAAATCGTTAAATGCCATCCTTGATCGATTTCTGCCAAAATCACTTGCACAGCATAGGGCAATGTCTCAAAATCGAATTCTTCTTCAAGCAGTGCTTTGTCAGCAATGCTTGTCTCGGTTGCCAAAACAAGAAGAGGCCATAAATCTTGATTTTCGCCAGACTTCTCAACATACTTTCGCTTTGCAAATTCTGCTAAATTCTGCTCATCTTCAATCATTGTAAAACGGGCTTCCTGTAGACCTGCATCAGGCAAGGTGAGA
>JBAYZB010000221.1:0-4985 GCA_041672765.1 Gammaproteobacteria bacterium
CGCGTTGGCAACCGCGGGGCCGATCTGCGGGTTGGAATGGCAGGCTACGGATTACGCGGGTCATGGCACGACCACCATTCTGAAACACTCCATTTGACGGTTTTGGGTGTCGGTATCATCTTCCGCACGGCTGCAGGTGAACTGTTCCGGCAGTATGCCGTCCTTGTTGGTGTCCCACCGGACGGAGATGGTGCAGGCGCTGCCCCATTGCAGTTGGGCGGTCGTGCCGCCCGCAAGCTGTGTGCCGTCGAAGCCCGCACAGCGCATTTCCCAACGTCCGGAAGGCAGACCAACGGTTGGATCGTCAAACTCGCCGCAGGTCACGATGATGTTGTTGTCAGACTTCGTGACATTGAGATCGGTCTCGCACTCGTTGGCCCAGGTGGCGAAATCGATCTCCCACCATTTCGAATCGTTGTTGGAATTGGGCGCGGCCTGGGTGCGTAGCCGCTCGCCCAGCGCCTGCGATTTCAGCGTGGCGAGGGTATAGAGATACCCTTCCTGGCTGGTTTTGAGGCCGGCCGCCTGCATCTTGGCGATGCCCAGCAGGCCAACGGAAAAGATGACGAGGGCGACCAGAACCTCCAGCAGTGTGAAACCGGAGACGGGCAGGACAGGATGATAGCGGGAGACTGTCATGGATGCGGTGTTCATGATGGACAGGTCAGCGCTTTGTTGGAGCCGTTCTCACGGGTGCCGTCACCGTCGCTGTCGACGGCCGCCCGGGCCCGGCCTGTGTTTGAAACGATGATGGCGCGGGCGCGCTTCGGGTTTTTATCTGGTGAGCAAAAGGTCCAGGTATCGTTAAAACCTTCGGCGGTGCCGTCACTTCGATACGTTACCCGTGTCCGGGCACCGGATCGAAGCGTGTAACCCGACGGCAGTCCTTTGTTCGTCAGGAGCAGGCAGTCCTCGCCCGCTTCGCACAGGTTGGCATCGCCGTTGTCATCCAGTACGCCGTCCGCGTCCAAATCGGTAAAGACCTGCCAGCCTTCCTCCCAGTTGGTGCCGGTTTTTTTGATGGTTACGGGAACACTGCGCTTGATGGCCTCGCTGCGGGCCAGATTCAGGGCCGTGACGAATTCGTTGGTATGGCTGACGAGGCGATTGTTCTGGACCAGGTCCTGAAACGCCGGGACGGCCACGGTCAGCAGGATGGCCGCGATGGCAAGGGCGACCATCGCCTCGATGAGAGTAAAGCCGGCCCAATTTGGGGGATTAGCGTTCACGGCTGAAGCATTCCTCTACTTTTCATGCGATTCAAATACATCGGCGGCTGGAGTTTGGCCATCGGTATCCCGATAAAGGGGTGGTTTTACCGGATGAGCGGTGGTGTGTGGGTGGTGGTCACCGACCACGGGTTGGATATGCAAAGTCGAACTACAACATCCAGGGGGGAGTGTCGCGGGTTGAATTGAGCCGCTGACCGCAAGTGCAGAGTCGAACCTCAATTGGCAATGGTTCTCATTTGCACCTAGACCGGGTCCGAACCGCGCGAGACAGGCAGAATCCAAGATTTCAATGCTGCGTGAGGTGGAGGGGCATGTACGTTTGCATATGTAATGCCGTGACCGATGCAGATATTCGGCAGGCCGTCGAGGATGGGGTGCAGAGCATGGCCGATCTGAGCCGGGTGCTCGGGGTCGGCAGCCAGTGCGGCCGTTGCCGCAGTTGCGCGCAGGATTGCCTGGAGGAGTTGCTGGAGGAGAAACCGGGATTGGAGGGAGAGGCGGCATAAACAGGGACGCGCCACGGTTTGCAAACACACATCCGGAGGAGGGTTGCCATGCAGGGAGACAAACAGGTAATCCAGTTTCTGAACCAGATCCTTACCAATGAGCTGACGGCCATCAACCAGTACATGATGCACTACAAGTTGTGCGAACACTGGGGTTTCATGAAGCTGGCCGAGAGGAACCGCAAGGAGAGCATCGAGGAGATGAGGCACGCCGAATCGTTGATGGAGCGGATCCTGTTTCTGGAAGGGCTGCCGAATCTCCAGGATCTGCACAAGATCAACGTGGGGCAGACGGTGGAAGAGCAGTTCCGGCTGGACCTGGAAATGCGCTCAGCGGCGGTGCTGCGCGAAGCCATCGGCCATTGCCGTCAAGTGCGCGATGATGTGTCGAAAGACATGCTGCAGGCGATGCTGGACGAGGAAGAAGAGCATATCGACTGGCTTGAAACCCAACTGGAACTCATCAAGGCCGTGGGGGTCCAGAATTACCTGCAATCGCAGATGTAGAAGGCCGTCGTTCGCATCACTTCCGCCGTCGCCGGCAGCCTGAAGACTTCCACGAATGCCGGCAAGCCTTGGGTAGTGTCTTTACCCGTGACGGGCGTCCTTGCGCCGGGCACCTGACACATCGCATTGTTCCCGGAGTCGAAGAAGGGCATCATTTCAATTTTTAATACCACGTGGTTTTTATCTCATGCAAAGGAGCAATAGATGACGATCGATCGCATGGTAATGGCCTTCGCCGGGACTTTTATCCTGCTCAGTCTGCTGCTGTCGCAGGTGCATAGCGTGTACTGGCTGTGGTTCACCGCCTTCGTGGGTGCCAACCTGTTGCAGGCCGCGTTTACCGGGTTCTGCCCGCTGGCGAAGATCTTGAAGGCGGCCGGTGTGAAGCCCGGAGAGGCATTCAACTGACCGCCATGCCCGGGCTGCATGACCCGGGCGGTCTTACGCACGGGCCGGGGAGGGTGTTCGCTCCCCGGCCCTTTTGTTTTGGGTCGGTCGACGGCCCGCTGGGCGGGGAGCGAACGGCTGGAGTGCGCGTGCAATCAGCGGGCTGGCGCCACGTGTTCTTCGACCTCGCGGCGATACCCGAAGTAAGCCGCTATCAGGGCGGTTGCCGCGTGCAGCCAGATGTCATGCCCGTAGAGCGGGATGAGTCTGAAGAAGGTATTGAGCCCGGGGATCAGCCCCATGATGGCCAATATGCCGAAGATGATCGCCAGTGAACGGGCATATAGACGTGAGTTCCCGAAGCTGCGGTACGCGTAGATTCCCCACAGGCCGACGGCTAAATGGAAGAGGCTGTGGATGGCATTGACCGGGAAAAGTCCAAACAGATAGCCATGAAATGAATCCACCGCGACATGGGGTGCGGTTGCAGGCAGCGGCTGCAGGGCGGCGGGCACAAAACCCAGGATGCCGATCAGTGCATAGATAATGCCGAAAATTAGAGCGAAATAGCGGGTTGCCATGGCTCGGTCTCTCCTTTTCGGTGCGGTGCGTGACTGGGGAAATTGAGAACTTCCATGTCATAACCCGGTGTATCCCCGGTAGTTCTTCCCTTATGCGTCCGGATTGCGCTCCCGTTGGATCGAATGGATCCTGCAATGTGCTGCGTTGCCTAACAACAAGAATAGTCAATCCGGTGCCGATTACTGGCCGGCGCGGGATGCCCGGAAGGGCGGGCGAAATGGCGCTTGGCGGTGGGCAGCCGCATCACGAGGGTGCTGCTTTTGGCGTTTCTTGGAGGGGAATCGGTGCTGCTCCGCGGCGGTCTGTTTGTTGAATATCGGCTATGTCGTCCCGGCGGTATTTGCCGGCGGCACGATCGGAATCAGCTCTCCGTCGTTGCGGTGATCCACCTGCTTCCTGTCAGCGGCCGGTTTCGCGCACCGTGAAAGCAAGCAGCCTGTTGTCGTTCATCATGGGAATGATGAGAAGGCTCCTGTCCGCGATGTATTCCAGGTCCGCGGAGCCCTGTGCGAGGACCTGCAAGGTGTTGGCGGTGCCGTCGCCTGTAACGTGGAGCAGCGTGCCCGCGACCCAGTCGGTGACGAAGTAGTTGCCCTGACCGTCGCCCTCCACTCCGTCGAGATTGCCGAGAGGCTTCCCGCTCCCGATGCTGGTGATGCGTTTGGTCTTGAGATCGATGCGTTTCAGGTGTCCCGGCGTCTTCGCCGCCTGTTCATCGGCAGCGCCCCAGGCGCCAAGTACCAGATGCTCGCCTTCGGCATACAGGCCGTTCGGGCCTGCGAGTGCCGCGTCCTTTAGCCAGCTTTCGATGCGGCCGTCCTTGAGCCGGTAGATGGTATCGGTCTGCATGTCGGAAACATAGATGTTCCCGGCCTGATCGGCGGCCACGTCGTTCAGGAACCTGGCGTCCGATACGGGATGGCGGCGGGATATCTCTCCGGCGTCAAGATCGATTTCGATGAGGGTGTCGATGTCCGAGACATAGAGGTTGTCGCCATGAATCGCCATCCCTTTGGGCGCGTTCATTCCCTCGATCCAACGAAGTTCGACGATCTTTCCGTCCAGCGACACCCTGGAAATGAAACCTTGCCCGTCCTTGCCCAGGGGCTCGCCGCTGACGTTGGAAACGTACAGAATGTTGCGCTTCGCATCGAATACGACGGATTCGGGCTGTTGCAGCTCTGCGGAGGTTCGCCAAGCCTCCTGCACCTGAACGGTTGCGGCGGCCTGCGCGTGGGCATGGGCGCCGATAAGCGCCGCCATGATCGACAGGCTGCGGATGAGATTCCCTGGCTTCATGCTGCGTCTCCCGTTGGGATAGTCCGTTTATCTGCAGATCATTCTAGCAGGGAGAGTGGTGACGCACGCCGGCGGGCGCGATAGCGGCTTCAATTGTGACGGCCGGGGCCGTGTGGCATGCTCGCACGTGGCAAAGACATGCCTAGGAGTGAGAAGGGCCATGGATTACAAAGTCGAGATCGTGCAAAAGGAGACCTGCTATCAAGGTTTTTTCCGCCTGGAGCGGTATCGGCTCCGGCATAGTTTGTTCCGGGGCGGATGGAGCCCGGAACTGACGCGGGAACTGCTGGAGCGCGGGCATGCGGCGGCGGTCCTGCTGTACGACCCGGACCGGGATAGTGTGGTGCTCATCGAACAGTTTCGCATCGGAGCGCTGGATGCCCCAGGCGGCCCGTGGCTGCTGGAGATCGTGGCCGGGATCATCGGCGGAGACGAGACGGCGGCGGACGTGGCGCACCGGGAGGCCATGGAG
>JBAYZB010000222.1:0-4978 GCA_041672765.1 Gammaproteobacteria bacterium
TGATCGGGCTCGTCGTCCTCTCCTACGTGGGTGATCGCTGGGTGCCGGCGATGAAGGACAACGGTGACTTCACGGTCATTGCCTGGATGATCAACACCCTGGCTGCCGCCCTTCTCGCCTGGGTCGGCTACTCGTACCTGCGCAGTTTTCGCCACAGCGGCGAGCCCATCCTGCTGGTGTTCTCGCTCGGCATGTTCCTGCTCGCGCAGAGTGCGGCGATCTTTCCCTTTTCGGTGCTGTGGGACGCCACTTGGTGGGCTTGGCATAGCGTCAAGACGGCGATCTTCGTCGCCATCGCCGTCGGTCTCGCATACGAGTTCGTACATGCATTCACTGAGCTGCAGTCTTCGCGGCGCGAAATCCTCATCGCGCTGGCGGCGGTAGAGGAGCGCAACCGCTCCATAGAGTCGCGCAATCGCGAGCTTTCGGCACAGGCCGGCATCCTTGAAAGCATGAGCCGCTCCCTGGAGGTCGCGGCCGTACTCGATTCCATCGTGTCCGCGGTACGTGATCTGTTCGGCTTCCGGCACTGCTGCATCGTGGAAGAGAAACCGGACGGCGAGCTCCGGATCATGGCGGCCGATTGCCACCACGGCACAGTGGTTCCGCCCTGCGCCGACCGGCTGCGGGCTGCACCGTGCGACCGCGTGGCAGTGCGGCGCGCGGGCACGATCTGGGCTTGTACCGTGCCGCTGGTGGTGCGCGGCCATCACCTGGGCTGGCTGTGCGCGGAATCCGACGCGCCGCCCGATGCCGAGGTGCGCGCCAAACTCTCCATGTTCGGCAACGAAGCGGCGATCGCGCTGGAGAACGCGACGCTGCATCAAGTGCTTGTCAAGCGCCACCGGGACCTGCAAACGGTGCATTCCATACTGCGCCATCTCGCCTCCTCCATCGATCTCGCCGAGCTGCTGCGCGTGGTTGCGTGCAAGATGGGCGAGTCGCTGGCGGTGCCGCGCGTGCTGGTCTACCGGCTGGAGGCCGAACGCCGGATCCTGCGCGTGGTCGCCGAACACGACGACGCGGTCGAGCGCGGCTGCCTGGGCCGGGAATTCATGCAGGCGGATCACCCCGCCATCGCCGCTTGGGATATGGATCATGCACGCATGCTGTTCGTGCGCGCCGCGCCGCCGCTCCCGGATCCCCAAGGCGTTCTGCGCGCCGAGGCAGGCGGCCGTAGTCTCGTGGGGACGCTTTATCTCCGGCTTGCCTGCGGCGCGG
Source organism: Gammaproteobacteria bacterium (assembly GCA_041672765.1). Taxonomy (GTDB): domain Bacteria; phylum Pseudomonadota; class Gammaproteobacteria; order JBAYZB01; family JBAYZB01; genus JBAYZB01. Next base: position 1,222 of record JBAYZB010000222.1, read on the forward strand.
CCGGTGGCGTCATGGCGATCCCGTTGCCACAGGGCGCCGGGCGCGACAGCTTTTCGGACGACGAAGTCCAACTGGCGCAGACGGTGGCCGATGAGGCGTCCATCGCGCTCCATAACGCCTGGCTGTTCGACCGCGTGCGCCGCGAGAGTGAATTCAAAGAGGCATTGAACCGCGTGACGCTGGCACTCGGCGCGAGCCGCGACCTCGATGCCGTGCTGGCCATGGTAGGCCAGGAGAGTATCACTCTGCTCGGGGTCGACGCAGTGCTGCTCGGGCTCCTCGACAGCACATGCTGCACGCTGGCGGGCAACATCGTGGTCGCGCAGCCCGGGCTTGCGCGGGCGTCCTGGCGCAGGCCGCTGGAGGAGATGCCGGAACTGGTGCGCGAGGCGCTGGAGACGAGACGGCCGATCTACCGAAACGACCTCCAGGCGGGCGCTGCGGGCTTCGCGGCATTGGACGAGAGGCTCGTTGCGCGCTCCGTGCTGGTGGTGCCGCTGCTTGGCATCCGCGGCGCTCTGGGTGTGATGGTGCTGGTCGCACACGAGCGGCCGCACCACTTCGATGCAGAATTGGTGGCTCACGCCGAGAGTTTCGCGCACCAGGCGGCCAACGCCCTGGAGACGGCGCGCCTGATCCAGGAGCTGCTCGCTGCTTACGAGGAGCTGGAGGCGGCGCAGGCAAGCCTGGTGGAGTCGGAGCGCCTCGCCTCGCTGGCCGAGATGGCGGCGCGCGTCGCCCACGAGATCCGCAATCCGCTGGGGGCGATCACCAACTGCCTCGACCTGCTGCGCGACGACGGGCTCAGTGCCGAGGAGCGCGAAGAGATCGTCGCCATCACCGAGAGCGAAGTCGACCGCCTGAATGCCATCGTCTCGGAAACGCTGGCCTCGACGCGCAAGCGCGTGCGCGCCTACCAGCCGGTGGACCTGCTGGCGTTGGTGGAGCGCACCATTGGCGGTATGCGTCCCCAGGATCTGGGTGAGGCGCGGATCGTATCAGGCATGGCAGCGCCGTCCCTGCCGCCGGTCCTCGGCGATCCGCACAAGCTGCGGCAGGTGGTGTGGAACCTCACCCTCAATGCGGTGCAGGCCATGCGCCATCAGGGGGTGGTGCGGATCGACATGCGCGAGGACGACGGGGCGGTGGTGCTCACGGTGCGCGACGACGCGCCGGGGTTGCCGGAGATCGTGTGCCGGCACATGTTTGAACCCTTCTTCTCCACCAAGCCCGGCGGCACTGGACTGGGCTTGTCCGTCGTGCGGCGCATCGTGCACGATCACGGTGGCAGCGTGACGGCGGGAAACCATCCGGAGGGCGGCGCGGAGATTGTGGTGCGCCTGCCCTCTGTTCAGTGCGCGGCAGTCGAACCATGCGCCGCCGAGGCGCTCGTTACCGCATGAGGTCGTCGTATGAAAAAAATCCTCATCGTCGAAGACCAGCAGGGCATGCGCCGCAGTCTGGAACTGCTGTTCCGCAAGGAGGGATTCGCCGTACGGAGCGCCGCCGACGGGCCGCAGGCCCTGGCCATCGCGGGCGAGTTCCCGCCGGACGTGGTGGTGAGCGACCTGCGCCTGGACGGCATGTCCGGCATCGAGCTGCTGCCCGAGATCAAACGTCTGGCGCCACGCTGCGAGGTGATCCTGATGACCGCCTACGGCACTATCGACTCCGCGGTGGAGGCGATGCGGCTCGGCGCCTTCGACTATGTCACCAAGCCCTTCAAGAAACTGGAGATCATGCTGCGGGTGCGCCGTGCGCTGGAGAAATGCGCGCTGGTCGCCGAGGTCGGACAACTGCGCGAGGAGATCGACGCCCAGCATCGCGTGCCGTTTCCGGCCGCCAGCCCGGCCATGCGCGCGGTACTCGAGCGCATTCGCCAGATCGCGCACACGCGGCTGACCGTGCTCATCACTGGCGAGACCGGTACAGGCAAGAGCATGCTGGCGCGCCACATCCATCAGCACAGCCCGCGCGCCGGCGCGCGCTTCGTCGCTGTCAACTGCGCGGCGTTGCCGGAACCGCTGCTGGAGAGCGAACTCTTCGGTCACACCAAGGGCGCCTTCACCGGCGCGACGCAGGGCCGCAAGGGCCTCATCGAGGAAGCCCATGGCGGCACGCTGTTCCTGGATGAGATCGGCACCCTGCCGCTGGGGCTGCAATCCAAGCTGCTCGGCGTGTTGCAGGAGCGCGAGATCCGCCGCGTCGGCGCCAACGACGTGATGCCGGTGGACGTGCGCTTCATCGCCGCCACCAACGCCGATCTGGAGGCTGCCGTGGCACGCGGAGAATTCCGGGAAGATCTCTACTACCGCCTCAACGTCGCCCGTCTCGCGCTGCCCCCGCTGCGCGACCGCCGCGAGGACATTCCGGTGCTCGCCGCCCACTTCCTCGCCCAACAGCACCGCGCCGGCGCCCGTGCCGAGCGTCTCGATTCCCGCGCCCAGGAGCTGCTGCTCGCCTACGCTTATCCCGGCAATGTGCGCGAACTGCAGAACGCCATCGAATGGGCGGCGGCGGTGGCGCGCACCGACACCGTCCAGCCCGAGGATCTGCCGGACGAGATCCGCGAACCGCGGGCAGGGGAATTCTCCGCCGTTCCCCAGCAGGCCCCGCGCCCGCTGGACCAGTACGAGCGTGAACTGATCCTCGAAAGCATCGCCCGCAACCGCGGCAATCTTACCCGTGCCGCGAAGGCGCTCGGTATCGGCCGCACCACCCTATGGCGGCGCATGCGAGAGTACAACATCGGTAAATGAACCGCCGCGAGGGCGGCAGGCGGGTCGTCCTTGTTGCGAATCCCCACGTCTCGCTGAACCGTGGAACGGAGCGGACCAGCCATGGCCGGATACGGTCTTCTTCGCCGCCGGCCGGTTCTTCCGGTTGCGGACGCACACGCGCCTTCTCGCCTTTTCCTGCCCTTGAGACGGTATTCGCGGCGCGGGGCCGTCGTGGACGGGCGGCGGCCTGGACAGGCGGCGGGAGGCGTCCCATGCTAGGTAGGCATGACCTCCATATGGCAACGCATGTTCAACGTCCGCCGCGATGAGGTGCTGCCCGTCACATTGGCGGCCCTGTTCTTCTTCTGCGTGCTCACGGCGCTGATGCTGCTGCGTCCCGCGCGCGACGCGCTCGGGATGCAGCGCGGCATCGAGGCGGTGCGCTGGCTGTTCATGGGCACGGCGCTGGTGACGCTGCTGGTGAATCCGGTATTCGGGCTGCTGGTGAGCCGGTTCCGCCGGCTGCATTTCATCGCCATCACCTACGGGTTCTTCGCCCTGAGCCTGCTGGGTTTCTATCTGCTCATGGTGCTGGCGCCGCAGGCCATCGGCGTCGCCAGCGGTCAGGTGTTCTACGTGTGGTTCAGCGTGTTCAACCTGTTCGCCACCATGGTGTTCTGGGCGCTCATGGCGGACCGCTTCTCCCTGGAGCAGGGCAAGCGATTTTTCGCCCTGATCGCGGTGGGCGGCACCTGCGGGGCCATTTTCGGACCGTGGTTGGCGTCGGTGCTGGCGCGCCCGCTGGGAACGCCGGCGCTGCTGCTGGTCTCCGCCGGGTTCCTGCTGCTGGCGTTGGGGGCGGCGTGGCTGGTGGCCCACGTGCAGCCGGAGCGGGCGCGCGGTGCGGACGACCCCGAGGCGCCGCCGGTGGTGAGCGAGCGGGCGGTCATCGGCGGCAGCGCCTGGGCGGGGATGCGGGCGGTGTTCCGCTCGCCCTATCTGGGGGGTATCGCTGCCTACGCGGTGATCCTGGCGGT
>JBAYZB010000223.1:0-4959 GCA_041672765.1 Gammaproteobacteria bacterium
GTAAACGGAGTCAGAAAGATATTCAGAGACGACATAATCGATTATATCAATGACAAAATGGATGTATGTGAAGTGATCTGTTATCCATATAATTTTGACAAAATAAAGGAGTACCTGGATAAGTACAAAGAGATCTTCATGACAAACTCAAAGAATGAGTATTTCACTGCTTTTCTGATTATGCTTAAAACTAATAACTGTTTTATAAAAAGGCAATATGAAAAGGATTTTGATACTGATGAACACCTAAAAGGATACTTCGCGATGCAAAAAAACCCTTATGATCCAGTTCACAAAAAAAATCCTTACAAGTTTGATGACGGAATAAAGGTTCAACACTATTTGTCCTTGGTATTGAAATACTGTATTCACTATATAAGAATTAATTATTTAGATAATTTTGTTATTACTAATCAACCCACCCTGGAAATAGGTAGTAAACCGGCTAAGCTGTTTTCAACTAGATTCACAAACATTCAAACAAAGAACTCTGAGTGGCCATGGCCGATAGACGGTAATGTAATTATTATAGAAACTGAATCAGATGCTTTCTATCCGAATGTTGGACTTCCTAAGGGTGAAAATCCGATGAAGACAGGTTATAGAAATACTAAAGCTTTTTGGAGACAGTTTTTTAAAGAAAAATCTGTATGGATTAACATAGGACAAAAGTCTTCAAGGACTCACAAAACCATGAGAGAGCTAGATCATGTCTTTATTACAATCATTGAACAATCTATAGTCTTTGGTGGTGAAAAAAGAATATTCTTCTTAGATAAATACTTATCCTGGATAAACTTTTGGTTAAGTAAATCGATCTTTAAGAAATCAAAAGAAAAGCAGCTAAGACGTAGATCTAAAATTTTGGAAAGAATCAAGTGGTTAGATAACACCGGATACATCTATGTTGATATAAAAGTATCAAGATCAGATCAAAGCTTCTCAGCTGAAGAAATGACATTAAAAACCATTCTATCTTATGATAAAAAAATCTATGAAAACTATACTGTAAAGTTATGTTTTACTATCAAAGATTTATATGAAGGATACAATACCGAGTACATGGAAGCTATAGCTGAGCTTAAAGCTAAAGCCTCTAAGCTTAAATGGGGAGAAGTAATGACCTGGGATCCGGATTTAATACTAAAGAAAAAACATATAGAATATATCGGTTATAGAATCCTCGATGATATAGCTGGTATTGATAGAAGAAAGCTTGATATGAAAAGTCAGCAAAATGAAAAGGAAAGTGAGGAAGTTAGTCACGATGAAGAAATACAAGAAGAATAATGAGTTTAGATTATGGCATCTCTTTAGCATCTTAATAATATCTGGAATAATGTTTGCTGGAATAACAATTTTTGGTTCATGGGCTTATGCATATGTAGAATCACTGCGGGTCTCCCCGGTAACAAACGGTTATAGTACCACTACTGATGTTGATGAACAAGCTATTCTATTAGCTACTAGACAAAAACTTTCTGAAGCTAATGTGTTTATTCAGGTGAATTATGCTTCGGGTTATGAAATCGGATCAGGAACTATTATTCATCAAGATACTAGCTTCTATTATGCAGTTACAAACGAACATATTTTAGATGGTAATAACGAAGTGATAGACTCTCAAGAAGTTACAACTTATGACAACATTTCAAGTGATTTTGAAATGTTAGCCATCGATCAAGAAAAGGATTTAGCTTTAATTAAATTTAGTAAAGAAAACAGATCATACATACAACCAATAAACACAATAGATGAAGCTATAAACATTGATGATATTGTTATAGCTATCGGAAATCCTTACGGTAATGTTGGATCTATTACATATGGATCAATTATCCAGTTAACTACTTTAAGAGAGCTGGAAATAAGCAGGCTTGTTATTGAACACAATGCAGCCTTAAATGATGGTTCATCCGGAGGAGCTTTAGTTGATATATATGGAAATTTAGTTGGTATTAACGGTTGGGAACTTAATGGTTTATTCTACGCAATTCCTATCACTGTTATAAATACATTTTTAAAAAATAATATATAAATAAGGAGAAAAAAATGAAAAAAATGAAATTTTTAGTATTAACTGTTATGTCTTTCGTGGCAATTTCATTAACTGTTACGCCGACATATGCATGGTCATCAGATTTATATGATGATGCAACAGAAAATTCTAATGGTGGAACAACCATTGAATTGCTTGAAAACAGTATCTATGAAATAAATATTGTCTCAAAAAGCGGAGCTCCAGATAACGATTATTTTGGACAAGATTTAAGCCAAGATACATTCTATGTAGACATTTCTGATTATGATGGTTTGATTGGCGCTGGAATTGGTGGTACTGGAATGTACTGGAGTAACGATTATACTAATCAGTCTTGGACAATAGATACTGATTCAGATGGCACAACTATTGATATCGAATTATCAACAACCGGTACTGCACAATTATATGATGCATTTGCAGGAAACTATGATATTCAAGTTTTTTGGTTAGGAAATACTGAACCAGTGGATAATGTAGCGCCAGAATATACTTATTCACAAGCATCTGTTGACACACCTTATTATGATCTGGTAACAGTATCAGAAATTCAATCACAACTTCAAGCCGTAGATCCAGAAGACGGAGATGTTACAAGTAGAATACAAGTCTATGAAGATTATTACACATCAGTCACTCCTAAAAATGTCGGTGATGAATTCTTTGTTGTATTCATGGTAGATGATATTGCAGGAAACTCAGCTTATTTAAGAGTTGATATTAATGTTATTGATGATAGAAAACCTATGCTTGTAGTAACGAACTTGCAAGATCAAACTGGAGAGGAATTTGATGGAACTTCAATTTCTTTAAATTGGTTTGATGATAATTATAATAATGAGTTGGACTCTTATATTGATCAACTAGCTATTAACGATGATTACTATGGTTATGTTGATTTTGAAAGTTCAACAGCTACAAGTGCTGGCTGGTCATTCAGCAGAACTGGTGATTGGGGAACATATGATCCTCAAGTACCAGGAACATACACATTAAATGCATCAGCTATGGATCCAAGCGGAAACACTTCTACTATTTCATTTAATGTCACTGTACAAGATAATGCAGCTCCAGTTATTAATGGAAGTGAAACTTTAGATTTTGAAGCTGTTGGATTTAGCACAAATGAGATATTAAGCCACTATTCTGCAACTGATAAAGAAGATGGAACTGTAGCAGTAACAATCAAAACTCACAATATAACAGGAAACGTTTTAGGATCATATTCAGTTACATTATCAGCTATAGATAGCTTTGGAAAAGAACAAACTAAAACAGTTACTATTAATTTAGTTGACACTACTTTACCAGTATTTAAAATTGATGATATTCCAACGACAAATTACTCTCACACGGTTTATATGAGCGATACTTCAACTTTACAAGCTTTAATTGACGGTATTGTTGTAACAGATGCACATGATGGAGCCATTACTAATAGTTTAGTAGTTCCCGCTTTGCCAAGTTACGCAGTACCAGGAACTCATAATTTAGCTATAACTGCAACTGATAGTTCTGGTAACATTGGCACACTAAACATTACTGTTACTGTTGCCGATGACATTTTACCAGTTATTAATGGTGCTACAAAAATCGTTAAGGGCAAGACTGAAATCTTAACTTTAAGCGACATTTTAGCTACATTAACCGCAACTGATAATGTAGATGGATCTCTTTCTTTAGAATTGGTTCAAGATGGTTATAGCGGTAACTCAGCAGTTATCGGCTCATATCTAGTTAAATACAAAACAACGGATACCTCCGGAAACATCAAATATCATGATGTAAGAGTTTGGATTGTGGATAATTCAGCTCCAGCCTGGATAGTCAATGATTACTTTGTTAATTTAGGTATTAATGAAGTAATGACAAGAACTGAGCTTGTATCATTACTGCAAGCTTCAGGTATGATTGGTTCAGATATTAGTTATACAGTTACTTTTGTAAATGATGAATATACGGGAAATGAAGAAATTGAAGGAGCTTATAACGTTGTCATGAATGTAACCTATGAAGATGGTTCAGAATCACAACTGCAAGTACAGTTAAATGTTCCTGAAGTTGAAGATGATGGCGATGTTATTGTTGTTGATCCAGAGCCAACAATAACAGGATTCCAAAAATTTCTAAATAACACAATTGATTTTGTGAAAAATATTTGGAATTCAATCAAGTCAGCAGGTTTATGGGTATGGGATAAGCTAGTATGGGTTTATGATCATGTAATAGTACCAGTTTATGAATTTATCTTTGTAAAACATACTACTGGTCCAATTCCAACAGTAACAACTGAAACTCCTTCTACAACTGTCACAACTACTCAATCATCAGCTTCAGAACTGCCCTTAACTTCAACATCAAGCCCTATTCAGAATCTGTAATGAAAGGAGTGCATTCTTATGAAAAAAGCACTCACATCAATAATTATAGCTATAATCGTGTCAGCTGGGATTCTATTCTCAGCTGATATGAATACTGTATCAGCTTCTACTATCCCTTTAACTTATGAGCTGGATAAAACTAATACTCAAGGCTATATTACAATTAGTGAAGAAAACCTAGTAAAAGCCATAGTTGAATATACATTTTATTCAAACGGGATTTTAATGTCAAAACTGGAGTCAATTGACCTGGTGTTTGAAAGTTGCGAGATTGGATCAGATAGAAACAATTATTCTTTTATCTTACCTGAAGAAGCTCTTAGCTTTAAAGTCTGGAGAGTCATCGATGATCTTGATCAGATAAAATCTTTAGATGGTGATCATGAATTCATATCAGAGGTTGGTACTGGCATTAATGACGTTGAGACCAGGATAAAAACTCTATATATCAATGATGACTTAATCACTAAAGAACCAGGATACTCTGAGACAGCTGAAGTATGGATATTTAAGATGCATTTCAACGTTGAAGACGCT
>JBAYZB010000224.1:0-4923 GCA_041672765.1 Gammaproteobacteria bacterium
TCGCGGGATAGCCGATGCCAGGCTGGCGGAACTGTATCGTCGGGCCGACGTGCTGCTGCTGCCCCTGACGGAGTGCACGGCCAACAACGCGCTGCTGGAGGGGATCGCCAGCGGCCTTCCCGTCGTAACCACGGACCTGGCCGGCGTGCGATTTCACCTCTCCGGGCAGGGAGCCCTGCTGGTCGCCCCCGGGGATGCGGAAGGACTGATCGGCGCATTGCGAAGACTGCAGCACGACCCGGAGTTGCGCCTGACACTTGGCAGGCGCGCCCGCTTGCGTGCCGAAGCGTTGGCTTGGCCGAACGTGGCGCGCGGATTCGCCGGGTTGTACGAGGCGATGATCTCCGGATCGCGGCTGCCGGTCGAATCTCGACCGTGGCACAGGAGCGGTGATAAGGGGCGCGTGCGATGACCGGAGCGGCCCTGGGAAGGACTGCGTCGGCGCGACTACGCAACGAATAGGGAATGTTCCATGTTAAGGACCTTGAAGAAAACCGCCCGCCGATTTCTGCGCCAGCACAGGGCGCTCAAAGCGAGGGAAGCCGGCGGGGCAGGCGCGATGCTGCTGGAACGGTTGCTCCAAGACAATCCGCGCTTTCACATGCAGGACGGGAGCCTGACGAACAGTTGGTCCATTCAGCCCGATACCCTGCGGTATATCTACGGCCTGTTGCCGCCGGAGGCAAAGACAGTCGAAACGGGATGCGGACAGAGCACCGTGGTCTTTGCCATCGCAGGGGCACGCCACACTTGCGTGATGCCGGACGCCGGCGAGGCGGAGCGGGTACGCCAGTACTGCGTGCGGTTGGGAGTGGCGAACAACGTCAATTTCGTGATCGCAAGTTCCGACAAGGCGCTTCCCGATGTCGCACGCATACCGTCCGATCTGGATTTCGTCCTGATCGACGGCGCGCATGGGTTTCCCGCGCCGATCATCGATTGGCACTACACCGCGCCGAAGCTGAAGGTGGGGGGCGTGCTGGCGGTCGACGATTACAGAATGCCGTCCGTTCACACGCTGCACAGTTTTTTGTGTGGTGAAGACGAGTGGGAACTGATGATGGTGCTTCAGAACACCTCCTTCTTCAGAAAATTGCAGGAACCGAAATCCCTGGTGGATTGGCGCGGCCAGAAGATCAACGTCGACTATCCGGGATATTGAACGGCGACGATGTGGCGGAAAAGGAATGGATGCCGATGCCTGACGGTGAGCGCCTGTTTTGCTCCAAGCCCTTCGAATGGTTCGAGGTGACTCAACTGAACGGGAGAGGCGGGGTCTATTTGTGCTGTCCGTCCTGGCTGGATACGAGCATCGGCAATTTACGGCACGAGTCGGTGGCCGCGATCTGGAACAGCCCGGCTGCCCAGGAACTGCGTAGCTCGGTTCTGGACGGCTCGTTCCGGTACTGCAATGGGGTGCGCTGTCCCTATCTGCAAACGAGGTCGGGGCCGGTCAAACCCGTCGATGAGGTGACAGACGAAGGACTGAAGGCGGTCATCCAGCATGGCCTGACGGTGCTGCCCTATGGGCCGAAGAAGATCATTTGTACATATGACCAGTCCTGCAACCTGTCCTGTCCGTCGTGCCGAACGAAACTGATCGTGGAACGGGAACACGCGCAGGAGATATTGAGCATCCAGCACAAGCTGCAGGATGAGGCGCTCCCGGAAGCGGAGTTCCTGCTGGCCGCCGGGTCGGGCGACCCCTTCGGAAGCCCCTACTTCAGGCGCTGGCTGCAGGGCATGAGGTTGCAGGACATGCCAAAGCTGCAGCGGATTCATCTGCACACCAACGGGCAGTTGTGGACCCCGAAGATGTGGGGTTCCCTGGCCGAAGATGTACGGCGGCTCATCAAGAGCGCGGAGATATCCATCGACGCGGGCACGGCAGAGACCTATGCCGTCAACCGCAGGGGCGGCGATTTCGGAAAACTGCTCAAGAACCTGGAATTCATCAGCAGATTGCGCCAGGAGGGACCGCTGACGTTCGTGAAGATAAGCATGGTGGTGCAGGCCAACAACTTCGAGGAGATGCCCGCGTTCGTGCGTCTCGGACAACGTTTCAAGTTCGATCAGGTGTACTTCAGCCAGTTGGTCAACTGGGGAACGTTCTCGGACCAGGAATTCGCCCGCCGCGCGGTTCATGTTCCGGCGCATCCGCTGCACCAGCGATTCGTCGCGGTGCTGCAAAACGAGATCCTTGATGATCGGATCGTCGATTTGGGCAACCTGACGTTGACCAGAAGGCCGGTCGGCACGCCTCGCGGCAGGAAGCTGGGCCGGTTGCCGCTGAGGATTTGGAAGAAGTGCCGGGCCTTGTTGGACTGAGGGGAGGAAGAGGCCGATGACGGCGGAATACGCCGAGCCGGATTGGGAGGTGGTGGACTACCACATTTACGCGCTGGACCCGGAAGTGCGGGACCGCCAGACCGGAGCCCCCTTGCTCCTGCGGGGGCCCGCGCCGCGGTCACTGGAAGAGGGCGGCTATTTCGTGTGCATCGGCGCTGCTCAGACTTTCGGGCGGTTCTGCGAAAAGCCGTATCCGGCTCTGCTGCGGGAACGGCTGGGCATCGAGACGGTGAACCTGGGGCGTGGCGGCGCGGGGCCGTCGTTTTTCTCGAAAGAGAATGAACGGCTGCTGGAGTACGTCAACAGGGCAAGGTTCGCCGTGGTTCAGGTGATGGCCGGCCGGTCGGAAAGCAATTCGCTGTTCGAAAGCAAGGGGCTTGGTTATTACGTGCGGCGCGCGGATGGGACGGGAATAGGGTGTGACGAGGCCTTCCGCGAGCTGCTGGCAACGCGAGATCGGGCCTATGTAGAACGGATAGTGGCGGAAACCCGGCAGAACTGGGTGAACAACTACATCGAACTGCTGGAATCCATCCGCGTGCCGAAGGTCCTGTTCTGGTTTTCCGAGCGGTGGCCGCGGTATCGGGAGACCTGGCAGCATGTCGGCGGGCTGTTCGGGCGATTTCCGCAACTGGTGAACGCGGACATGGTGCAGGCGGTGCGGCGCTACGCCGACGCCTACGCGGAATGCGTTTCGAGCAAAGGCGTGCCGCAGGTTCTGGTGAACAGGTTCACGGGCGAGCCGACGAGCGTGCGAGATCCCTGGTGCGGGGAGTGGAAGGCGAACTGGTACTACCCCTCGCCGGAGATGCATGTCGCTGCGGCCGGGGTGTTGGAGAAGGTGTGCCGCCGCTACGTGAGGCGGGCCGCGCCGGGACGGGGCGGCAAAGTCTATGCGGCTCTCAAGGGGCTGTTCGGAAAGGAACGGCGCAGCGCGGGGGTGTGATGGTGGCCAGTCCGTACCGCACGGAACGAAAACCGATGAAGAGATGGAACGCGCCCAACCTGGGAAGTGCGGCCCGATTCCATTTGAAGAACATGGCGCGGGATCTTGGGCTCTTGCCGGGGCGGTCGGAGTATTGCCGATTCATCATCCTCGGGCGCGGCAGGACGGGCTCGAATTTTTTGCGCGGTCTGTTGAACGCGCACAGCCGGATCGTCACGTTTGGCGAACTTTTCCGATTCTATGACTCGATCGGCTGGGAGTTTCCCGACTATGACCGATTTTTGCAGTATCCCCGCGTAGTCTCGATGATGCAGAACGATCCCGTGGGATTTCTCGAAAAAAAAGTTTTCAGGAGGTTCCCGAAGGAGGTCGCCGCCGTAGGGTTCAAACTGTTCTATTACCATGCGCAGGAGGACTCGCGCCGCAAGCTTTGGACATGGCTGCGTGAGCGTCGGGATATCAGGATCATCCATCTCAGGAGAAACAATACCCTGCGGATGATTCTCTCCGAAAAAAAGGCGTTCAAGACCCAGAACTGGACCAATACCACGGGCGCGGAGGAACCGCGGTGCCGGATCGTCCTCGACTATGAAGAGTGTCTGCGACGGTTCGCGCACGAACAGGAGGTGGCGGAACGGTTCACGCGGTTCTTTCAAGCGCACCCGCGGCTCGAGATCGTCTACGAACGGTTGGCGACGGACTATCGTAATGAGATGAAGCGCGTTCAGGACTTTCTGGGAGTCGAGCGCGAGAATCTGCAACCGGCAACCTACAAACAGGCAAATCAGCCGCTCGCGGACGCCATAGCGAATTATTTCGAGTTGAAAGAGCGGTTCAGGCCTACGCCTTGGGCGGTCTTTTTCGAGGAGCCGGGATGAGGCGCGGGCAGGGCGTGCAATCCGTCATGACGGTCGGGACATCTTCACGTGGTTGCGGAAACAGGCTGCGATGACGAAAGGGACGGACCATGAAATGGAACGGGAATCGCTGATGCGGACGTCGATCACGCAACACCCAGCCTTTTTTCTCACGCTGCGCCGCCTGACGTATTTGCGCGATCTCCTGCGCGAGCTGGTCGTGCGCGACATGAAGGTCAAGTACAAACGTTCCGCGCTGGGGATGGCCTGGTCGCTGCTCAATCCGTTGCTGCAACTCGGCGTGTTTTACTTCCTGTTTCAGGTGGTGATGGCGCTGAACGTCCCGCGCTTCTCCGCGTACATGCTCAGCGGGCTGCTGGTCTGGACGTGGTTCCAGACGTCCATCATGCAGGCGGCTACGACCATTACCGGAAATCGGGACATGATTCGTCTGCCCGGTTTTCCCTGCGCGGTGCTGCCGGCGGTGGCCGTAACCAACAACATGATTCATTTCGTGATCGCCTCTCCGGTGCTGGCGCTGTTCCTGTTCCTGAGCGGCGGAGGCGTCGGCGCGAGCTTGGCGGCGTTGCCGGCGGTGATGGCCGTGCAATACCTGTATACCCTGGGGCTCGCGTATCTCGCCGCAGCATTGAACGTCGTGTTTCGCGATACCCAGCATCTGCTGGAGCTGTTCCTCAGGCTGTACATGTTCATGAACCCGATCTTCTATACGGTCGGTCATGTTCCGCCGGAATACCAGGCCCTCTATCG
>JBAYZB010000225.1:0-4894 GCA_041672765.1 Gammaproteobacteria bacterium
ACATCGTGCTGCCGCCGCAAACAAAATGGGCGGGGCAATCAAACCCGGCTATCATGTCCACCACATCAACGGTGTCAAAACCGACAACCGTTACTCCAACCTCACTGTCATTCCGGCATCTACTCATGCCAAAATCCACAACAAATAAACCTAAATATCGATGGTGGGTGGAAAACACCCACCATCGCCTAACTTGATTTATTGGATAAACGTATGGAGACCGTTACAAAACTAATTGATGAAGGCAGATTCGAAGACGCTCTTGCTTTGATGCAGGATATTAAAAAATTCGAAACAACTCCGCAAATCTACGTTTTAGAGACAATAGCTCTGAAAGAGCTAGGTAGATTCGAGAATGCCATTACATCATCATTAATTGCGATTAGAGCATTCCCATGCATAGAAACATACAATTTGTTGACGAACATCTATATAGAATGTGGACGCCACAAAGAAGCGCTTAGAAATAATGATCTCTGTTTAAAGCTCTTCAAGCAAGTTGGCAATCTACGTGTCAGAACCCAAATACTGATGGTTATGGAAGAATTCTCTAAGGCAATTAAAAACTCCAAAAGAGTGCTAAAACTCAATCCCACTGATCCTCTAATATACTTCGATATTTCAATGTGTTATGCTTCACTACGTAAGTACGATGACGCATACATATATATAAACAAAGCTCTTGTATATGGGCAAACCCCTGATCTATACAAATGGAGAAGCTTAGTGGAATCTTTATTGGGAAGAAAATAGAATGACTATATTCGTTAACAATAACCGTGGTAAGACTTCTAAGAAAGACAGTAAGGCTCTGGCTTTTCTTCAGTATGCGCTTCAATGCAAATCAGAGGGTCGTTTTGAGACTATGTTGGATTACATGGATAAAGCATTTAAACTTAGACCCGACTCTAATCTTCTTTTTAACCGAGCTAAAGTGTTAGATCACCTAAAGGAATATGATAAAGCTCTAGATACAATTAATAGAGCTATAGAAATGGATACTAACCACTCATATTTCATTTTCAGAGCTCAGCTACTTGCTTCATTACATAGATTCGATGACTCACTAAATTCTATCGAAACAGCTATAGCCATATACGACTGTGCTTATTACCAAGTTGCAAAAGCCCAGATGATGTTCATCAGTGGTCGTATACTTGATGGCATTGACCACATGTTATGGATACGAGATAATTATAATCATCTTGTACATACCGAAGATATCAACTTTTTGGCAAGCGCATTACAAATCTCAAATACATACCAGATCAAGATTCCACAATTAGAGCCTCAGTTCAATGACTCCATAATATCAATGCAAGAGCCTAACAAATCGCAAGTCTTACGTTGGTTGATTGATACTGATCTCTTTGCAGATGCTAAAATTAGCATAAATCCAAGCTTGATGACAGATATCTTATCTAGCGATACCCTTTCTAATCAAGAGAAAGTAATATTCCTTGGCTCAATTGGGAACTGGGCACAGGCTGAGCAAATCCTTGAACAACACGCTTCAACGTTGGAACAGGAATTCTATTGTTTTTATAAGGCCTGTATAGATTTATATCTCAACAAGAGGTGTACCGCTGATACTCTAGTAGATATAACTCAATGGAACCAGGAAGCAAAATATGCCTTCATTATTAAGCTATGGAACAAGAAGCATTATTCGGCGCTTCAGGATTACTTTGAACTTGAAAGACCTACGACAGCAACTGCTAAATGGATGCAATTTTGGATAGCGGTATTATCAGGCAATCTAAGTGAGGGCATATTAGTATTAAAAGAAATCCCTCAAGGGCTTGAAGAGATCATTAAATCAGGAAGAAAATCCAATAGCTTGGAACTGGAAGCTTTTGGACAGGAAATCGATGTTAATAACCTAACGAACAATCTGAGAACAATTTTAGAGCTTTTTCCATTTGATCTTCCCTATGACATGCTAACATGGGAGATGTTTATCAAAGTCCTGAAGAAAATATTCCCTGTGCAGTACTCCAATCTAATTGACCTTCATGCAGATATAGTTGAAAGACAGAGTGTTGACTCACCAACCAATATTGATAACGATAAGTACAAGGATTTTTATGTCCAATCTTCAATGAAAGTAGAGTTGATCAATGATCTATCTATGGTTTTCATTTCCGGAAGTTCAAGTCACTTTGCGGTTTCATTATCGATAGTAATCGGAGCATCTCGTAAAATGGGGGACAAAATGAATAATATCGTAGAGTCATCAAGAGAAGAGGAACGTAATAAGGTGTTATCAGATCTATCTCACAATATAAAGAATCTTCTTAGGTCCGTTATTGACCCTCTTGAAAGCATAAAAAGGGATATCCCTGATAAGATGCCCGTGATTGAAGATGCAATAAAAGGTGCAAATCTGATAAGAGAGATGGTGAACTCAATTAACTTCTCTTATACTGTCAGTGTAGAAGACCTTATATATGACATCCACAATCCAGGAAAAGACACCAGCTGCATATCTGCAATGATCACCCAATCCCTGAGAAATGCTATCAGCAATATGTATGATAGCCAGTATTACCCTCAGTTTATGAGTAATTATTTCAAGGATCGTCAAGCTTATTCAGATTCAAAACTTAAATGGGACTTCATTGGTCATGATCGCGATGGCAGCAGACTAATCAGATTTGCAGAAGAATACTTATTCGATCTGACTCTAGAGATAGACTCCGGATCAGAACTAACTGTAGGTAATGAAAAAAGTTCTGCCATCAAATTAACAATCTTGCTTCAAGAGATCATCTTGAACGCAGTGAAATACGCATCCTTTGTCCCATTGTCTCAAAGAAAATTACAGATAAGTCTGAGTAATGAACCTGATTTCATTCGAATGATAGTCTCAAACTCATATAAGCCAGAAGTCAGGGCAAAAACTACCGGCCTTGGAAATGTCATTATCAAGAACTTTGCTAAGGTCTTGGACTGTGAGATCTTAACAGAAAAAGCAGCTAACATGTATACAGTAACACTCAATCTTAAGAACTATTGGAGTAACAATGGGTAGAATCCTTTTTATTGAAGATCAGTTAACAGGTAGTATCCCAACCATCATCAAGCTTTTTTCGCCGATCTTCAAAGATGAAAGAACGATTACATTGCTGAAGAACATCCAAAACGATAAGTACAAAACACCAGAACTAATCATTGGTGTCTGTAGTAGCACATCATGCTTGGATATTTGTCATAAGTTCGTTAACGCACTATCAAAAGCTCTGTATTACTACAACGAATACGATCTCATCATCATCGACAGAAATCTTAGTGAAGTTCCTTACCACGAGGACTTGCAAGACATTAAAGAATATTTGCAGAAGTGTGGATTTTCGGATGTTGATAAGAAAATCGATATGTATACAACAAGAGAGGGTGATCTGATTCTTTTGGCACTGTTAAGGCTGGATCGCAATAATAAAAACAAGATTTACTATTTAACGGCTAATATTGATGAGTTAAAGGGATCTCCAGAACTGGAAACACTTATTGATGTCGATGATTTCTACAGGAACCACATCATAGAAAAGACAACTGATAAGGATAAGGTATTGACTGAAATTGTTGCTAATCTCGAATCATTCAGTATTCAAAACAGATTCGCAACTCATGTCAAAATACTCAGGAATAGACTAAATGAAGACGAGGTAGATCTATTCGTTAACATGATCAGGCATTATGATAATGATAGCAGGAGGGAGTTTATCATATACTTGAGAAAGATACTTGATAATTTAATGCATCATATTGCTGGAAAAATGAATGAACCCAATGCTAGTTACTGGAATAAGGCTAATCCTGACCAGTTAATAGTTAAGACCTTCATCAAGGGATTCTATGCGAAAGACAATGACTATTTGGGAAGGTTCTCATGTGGACTTCCAGTTTTTGATCAAAAACACTCTATAGGATACAGTTCAATAGTGCGTAATGCTTGTTTATCTATCTTTGAGATCTGTAGCGACTGCGGAATTCATGACTTAAACACAGTCATTTCACCTGAAGGAGTCAATATCAATTATTTGACTGAGCACACCATGAAATCTATGTTGAACCAGATTTGTGACGTAATCTTATGGTACGATAAAGCGATAGTTAACATGCAAAAAGCTTCAGAGATCACGCATGAGTGATTCCACTTGGAGGAAACAATGGGATTGATCGAATCTTGGCTGGAAAAAGCTCTTTCATCAAGACTTAATAAGGTTTTGGACTTCTATCGAGGTGAAGTAGTTCTTCAAAAACAAGGTCTGAAATATTCTACATACCGTATAATTGAAAACAATGGCACAATCGATGTCCATGTCGCAGCCCATGTAAGGTTAGTACCTCATCAATTCAATCTCCCTGCTACATTTGAAATCATAGCCCCAATGAAATATGTCAAAGTTGTTTCAGGTACCGTTCCCGAACATCAGATATTCCAAATGAAGGTTCGAGAATACTCAGCCATTCGTAGCATGTACAATGTTAGATAGAGCTCTCTTTGATAACAGATAGAGAAAGTAGATACGGGAAAAGTAATATATATGAGCATGGAAAGTATATTTATTTACCCTGATCTCACTATTAACGCATATAGATTAAGACATATCTTATTCTTATTATATGCTGTTAGGTTCGGTCGCTTGTTTTGGTACATTATCTGCATATTGTATTGGCATACCGCGTTTGCGGTAAATAAAAAACTATGGGGGTGCTCTATGGCACACTTCCGCTCTTTCAACGGCTATCGCCAATTCAACTCTGGGTCTGGCTGGCAATTCACCCATCGTGCTGCCGCCGCAAACAAAATGGGCGGGGCAATCAAACCCGGCTATCATGTCCACCACATCAACGGTGTCAAAACCGACAACCGTTACTCCAACCTCAC
>JBAYZB010000226.1:0-4891 GCA_041672765.1 Gammaproteobacteria bacterium
GCGCCAGGCCATCTCCATTGCGATCGATTACGAGGAGTTCATCTCCATCTTCCTGAACGGGCGCGGCATCGCGGCGCATGGGCCGATCCCGCCGGGTATATTCGGCTATGTCGAGGGCGCCAAAGGAATCAACCCTTATACCCATGACTGGCATGACGGCGCGGCGCGGCGCAAGGACATTGCCGAGGCGCGCAGGCTGCTGGCGGAGGCGGGTTATCCCAACGGCCGTGACGCCAAGACCGGCAAGCCGCTGCTGCTCTATTTCGACGTGACCGCCACCGGTCCCGACGACAAGGCGCGGTTGGACTGGATGAGCAAGCAGTTGCAGAAGCTGGAACTGCAGCTCGTCATCCGCAATACCGACTACAACCGTTTTCAGGACAAGATGCGCCGGGGCGACGCCCAGTTGTTCCAGTGGGGCTGGAGCGCCGATTATCCGGACCCCGAGAACTTTCTGTTCCTGCTGTACGGCCCGAACGGCAAGGTGCGGTACAGCGGCGAAAACGCCACCAACTACGACAATCCCGAGTTCAATCGTCTGTTCGAGCGCATGAAGAACATGGACAACGGGCCGCAACGCCAGGCGATCATCGACGCCATGCTCGAAATCGCCAGGCGCGACGCGCCCTGGGTATGGGGGCTGCACCCGAAGCAGTTTACGCTGTACCACGGCTGGTTGCGCAACGCCAAGCCCAATCTGATGGCGAACAATACCCTGAAGTATCTGCGCATCGATCCCGATCTGCGCGCCGAGCGCCGCAGCGAGTGGAACCGTCCCGTGCTCTGGCCGCTCGGCCTGTTTGTGGTTGCGCTGGGCGCGGTGCTCGTGCCCGCCATGCTGATCTACCGGCGCCAGGAATATGTGCCACGCGTGCAGCGCGACCGGGCCGGCCTGACGCCTGATCAGGCGGCCAAGCTGCGCGGCGTGAAGGAGAACTAGCGCAGCGAGATACGATATGCCGTATATCCCTGAACCGGTATTCTCTAGAACCACCCTGAATACGCCCTTGCCGTCAGCACGATGATCGCCTATATCGTCCGCCGCATATTGTACGCCCTCCCGATCCTCGTCGGGGTGAATCTGCTTACCTTTGCGCTGTTCTTCGTGGTCAACATGCCCGACGACATGGCGCGTGTGCACCTGGGATCGAAGTACGTGACGCCCGAAGCGGTGGAGCGTTGGAAGCGGGAACGAGGCTACGACAAGCCGCTGCTGTTCAACGCGGAGGCCGAAGGCCTGGGGAAAGTGACGGAGACCATATTCGCGGAGAAATCCCTGGGGCTGTTCGTGTTCGAGTTCGGGCGCTCCGACGAAGGGCGCGATATCGGCTACGACGTGCGGCAGCGCATGTGGCCCAGCCTTGCCATCGCGGTACCGACCTTCATCATCGGACTCCTGGTCAACGTCACGGTCGCGCTGCTGGTCGCCACCTTCCGGGCCACCTATCTGGATATAGGCGTCGTGGTCTTATGCGTGATACTCATCTCCATTTCGAGCCTGTTCTACGTCATCGGCGGGCAGTATCTGTTTGCGAAGCTGTGGCAACTGGTTCCCATTTCCGGCTACGACACCGGCATCGACGCGCTCAAGTTCGTCATCCTGCCGGTGCTGATCGGTGTCGTGACGGGCATTGGCGCGGGCGTGCGTTTGTACCGGACGATCTTTCTGGAGGAGATCGACAAAGACTACGTGCGCACCGCCCGGGCCAAGGGGTTGCTGGAGTCGCGCATCCTGTTCCGTCATGTGCTCAAGAACGCCATGATCCCGATCCTGACGAATTCCGTGGCGGTGCTGCCGGTGCTGTTCCTGGGCAGCCTCATCCTGGAGTCGTTCTTCGGCATCCCGGGGCTGGGCAGCTACACCATCAACGCGATCAACGCGCAGGACTTCGCCGCCGTGCGTGCCATCGTGTTTCTGGGTTCTTTTCTGTATATCGTGGGACTGCTGCTGACGGACATTTCCTATGCGCTGGTGGACCCGCGGGTGCGATTGAGTTGAGGAAGCTGAATCGTTTCCATGCCGTTTGAGCCCGTCATACTCTGGACCGATGCGCTGGTCTACCTGCTGGTGCTGGCGGTGGTTGCCTTTGCCGTCTATGCGGGCCGTCGCGAACACCTGCGGGCGGCGTGGCGGCAGGTGTTTCGCCGTCCCTTGGGTGCCGTGTCGGCCGTAGTGCTGGCGGCCTATGTGGTGGTGGGGCTGCTCGATACGGTGCACTTTCGCCTGCCGCTGCCGAATCCGGACGGTGCGGCGCCGAAGCAATACAGCGTGGAGGTGCTCAGCCTGCTCGATGTGGTGATGAACCCGATTCGCAGCGGCGTGGAGAAGACCTACTCGGCCCCGTTCGCCACCCATCTCTATGCGAAGGAAATGGTGGAGCTTGCCGACGGCTCGATGCAGCGCATCCATCCGCGGCTCGCACACGGCGGCGCCCATCTGGCCGTGCCCGAACGGGAGCGCGCGCGCGACATCGCCGCCCGGACGGCGGTCGCGGCGCGGGATGGAATGATCGCCTGGGTGTTGATGGCGGCGCTGGTCGTGGCCGCGGTCGCCCGCAGGCGCGCCTGGCCGTTGCGGGTTGCGCTGCGCCGCATCGTGCGGGGCGAGACGGATATTCCGTGGCGTCCGGTGTTGCTTACTGTCGGTGTTCTGGCGTTGCTCGTGGCATTCGCTGCGCGCCTCGGCCCGTACTATCACATCCTTGGCACCGACGAGGTCGGGCAGGATGTGTTCTATCAGTCGGTCAAGAGCATCCGCACCGGCCTGGTCATCGGCACGCTTACCACCCTGGTCATGCTGCCCTTCGCGGTGATGCTCGGCATCATGGCCGGGCATTTCCGCGGCTGGGTGGACGATGTCATTCAATACCTCTATACGACGCTGAACTCGATCCCCGCCGTGCTGCTGATCGCGGCAGCGATCCTTTCACTGCAGGTCTACATGGCCAATCATCCGGAGCTGTTCGATACGGTGGCGGCGCGCGCCGATCTGCGCCTGCTGTTCCTCTGCATCGTCCTCGGCGTCACCAGTTGGACGGGATTGGCGCGGCTGCTGCGCGGCGAGACCCTGAAGCTGCGGGAGATGGCCTACGTAGAGGCGGCGGCCGCCTTGGGTGCCGGGCACTTCAGGCTGATCACCCGCCACATCCTGCCCAACGTGATGCACATCGTGCTCATCATCGTCGTGCTGGATTTCAGCGCACTGGTGCTGGCCGAGGCGGTATTGTCGTACGTGGGGGTGGGCGTCGATCCCACCATGAACAGCTGGGGCAACATGATCAACCGGGCGCGCCTGGAAATGGCGCGCGAGCCAATCGTGTGGTGGTCCCTGGCGGCCGCCTTCATGTTCATGTTCGTGCTCGTGCTCGCGGCGAATCTGTTTGCCGATGCGGTGCGCGATGCTTTCGACCCGCGCCTGCGCAAGGAGGTCTAGCCCCGATGCTGGAAACAGGCCGCGGATGTTGAATGTGTTAAACGCAAAGACGCCAAGGACGCAAAGGCCGCAAAGTGAAACAAGGCTGCGGTAGTGCTTGTTGGATGCCATACCCCGTATTCCTTTGCGCTCTTTGCGTCTTTGCGTTTAAGGTGCGTTTAAAGATTTCTGAATGACGTATGGACGTATGAACGAAGTGCTGTTGAGCGTGCGGGATCTGCGGACCTGGTTCGGGGCCGGGGGGGGCGTCGTGCGCGCCGTGGACGGCGTGAGCTTCGATATCCGGCGCGGCGAGACCTTCGCGCTGCTGGGCGAATCGGGCTGCGGCAAGTCCATGACGGCGCTTTCCATCATGCAGCTTGTGCCAGCGCCGGCAGGCCGTATCGTCGCGGGCAGCGTGCTGCTGGATGGGCAGGACCTCCTGGCGCTACCGGAGGCGGCGATGCGGCGCATACGCGGCAGCCGCATCGCCATGATCTTCCAGGAGCCCATGACCTCGCTCAATCCCGTGCTCACGATTGGGGACCAGATCGGCGAGAGTCTGCGCCGTCATGCCGGCCTCAAGGGGGCGGCGCAGCGCGCCCGCGTTCTGGAACTCCTGAATGCGGTGGGCATCCCCGATCCGCAACGCCGCTACGGCGAGTATCCGCATCAACTCTCAGGCGGCATGAAGCAGCGCGTCATGATCGCCATTGCGCTTGCCGGCGAGCCGGACCTCTTGATCGCGGACGAGCCCACCACCGCCCTGGATGTCACCATCCAGGCGGAGGTGCTGGAACTGTTGCGCAGCCTGCAGCGGGAACGCGGCATGGCGCTGCTGCTGATCACGCACGATCTGGGTGTGGTGGCGCAGATGGCCGACCGCGTGGCGGTGATGTACGCCGGTCAGATCGTGGAACAGGCGACGCGCAAGGACTTCTTCGCATCCCCGCGCCACCCCTACAGCCGTAAACTGTTCGAATCGCTGCCCAACATGGAAAAACGCGGCGGCCGTCTGAGCGTCATTCCGGGTTCCGTGCCTAACCTGAATCAGGAGTTTCAGGGATGCCGCTTCGCCGCACGCTGCGAGTATGCCTGGCGGACCTGTCACGAGACCGCTCCCGCCTGGGTGATGGTGGGACAAGGGCAGGGTGTCCGCTGCCATTTGGCCGATCCGGTCCGCGCCGCGTCACGGGATGCTGCGTCAGGCACGGTCGCGGCCGAGGCCGTGCCCGGTGCGCAAGGCCGGCCGGACGCAGTGGCTACCGACGGCGAGCTGCTGGTGGTGGAAGACCTCAAGGTCCATTTCCCGATCCACAAGGGCCTGTTGAAACGCGTGACGGGGCATGTGCGGGCCGTGGACGGCGTTTCGTTCAGGATCGGTCGGGGGCGCACCCTGGCGCTGGTGGGCGAATCCGGTTGCGGCAAGACGACGGTCGGCAAGGGTATCTTGCAATTGGTGCGGCCGACGGCGGGCAG
>JBAYZB010000227.1:0-4883 GCA_041672765.1 Gammaproteobacteria bacterium
AGATCAAGTCCATCGATTGCGAAAAAAGAGAATTAATGCGTGCGATATATCTGACACAACGTTCGATTTTGCTTGGGTGTCACTGTGTGTTTTTCATCGCTCTGAGTTCTTCCCTGCGCTGCCTTCGCAGTGAGTTCACATCCGGCGTGCTTGTGCGCGGAGCCGGCGGAAGCGCATCCGTGCTAAACGAAGCGTTTTGGCGCTATCTTTTGCCTGTGCCAGTGTAAAGACCGTGATGACACGGCTCATCTTTCGCGGGCAAATGCACGTCGTTGCCATATAGCCCGGCGGGTCCAGTCCGGGCGCATGTGAGCGATGCGTGATTTGGTCACAATCAGTTGACAACGGATAAGGGGAAAAATCATGAACGCAATTACGCAGGAAGTGCTTTCGCGTGTTGAAACTGATTCACAATTGATTACTCGGTTTGATTCCGTATACGGCATTGTATGGTTATACATGCGCCCGGCCCCAAGGCCATGTTTCACTCCGAGGCTCCTGCAGGAGGTGCGCGCCTATCAAGAGCAACTGGAAGGTACGGGAGGGGCGTTCGTCAGTGGCGGGCAATATTGTCAGGTGCGCTATCAGGTACTGGCGTCGCGGCTGCCCGGCGTATTCAACCTGGGAGGCGACCTCCAGTTGTTCAGCCGCCTCATCCAGTCGCGCGATCGGGACGCGCTCTACCGTTACGCGAAGGCCTGCATCGACGTGCTGTATCCCAATGCGGTCAATTATCATCTGCCCATTACGACGATATCGCTGGTGCAAGGGGAGGCGCTCGGCGGTGGCTTCGAGGCGGCGCTTTCGAGCAACGTGCTGATCGCGGAGCGCAGCGCAAAAATGGGGCTGCCGGAAGTGCTGTTCAATCTCTTTCCGGGTATGGGAGCGTACAGTCTGCTGGCACGCCGTCTGGATCGGGCGCGCGCGGAACAGATGATTCTGAGCGGGCGAATCTATTCGGCGGAAGAGCTGTACGACATGGGTGTGGTGGATGTGTTGGCAGAAGACGGCGCCGGCGAAGAGGCGGTTTACGGCTACATACGCAAGCACAAGCGCATGCAAAACACCTACCAGGCGATTCAAAAAGTCCGGCAGCGCTTCAATCCGGTTACGTATGACGAGCTGATGGACATAACGGCCATTTGGGTGGATGCCGCGCTTCGGCTGGAGCCGAAGGATCTGCGGGTGATGGAGCGGTTGGTGAAGGCGCAGGATCGGCTGAGGGAGGAGGATACGCTGGCGCTGGAAGACGCGAAAATCGCGTAGTCCACCGACAGGCAGTCCGTGGACTGCTTTAAAGAGGGGATGCGCTGCGGCGGTTCAACTGGGCAAGCAGGGCGGCACGGGTTCTAGCGAACGTCTGCAGGATATCCTGAAGGTGAACGGCCGTATGCTGCGGCAGTGCATGCCGCGGTTGCCGAACCGCCGCAGCGCATACATGCTGAAGTCTGGAGGCGCCGACGCTGGCGGCGCTTCCCTGCAGGGCATGGGCAAGATCCCTGAACGCATCGTGTTCCTGCGCGGCGACGGCTGCGCGCATCTTTGCCAGTGTGGTTTCCGCGTCATGAATGAAACTGTGCAGCAGGCGTTCCAGCAGCTTGTCGTCGGGGTCGAGTTCAGCGATTTCCTGCAGGATCGCTTCGTCGACAAGGGGGTGAGCGGGCTGCGGCGTGGGCGTGCCGTTGTATTCCGCGGCCTGCCGGGGTGCGGTGCTCAAGGTCGCGATGATGTCGAGCAGCTTTTGCGCATCGACGGGTTTGGTGAGGTAGGCGGCTGCGCCGGCCTCTTCACACTCGCGCTTGGCCTCGATCGTGGCGTTGGCGGTAAGGATGATGAACGGGATCTGTGGGCCGCGCGCTCGCAGGAAGCGGTAGAGCTTCATCACCTCGAGCCCCCCTTTGCCAGGCATCTGCATGTCGAGGATGGCAAGGTCGAAGGAGTGTGCTTCCAGCATGTCCAGCGCGCGTTCTCCGTCCTCGGCGACATGGACGTGGTGGCCGGCGCGTTCCAGGATCTTGGTGATGACCAGTTGGTTGATGGGATTGTCTTCCGCCACCAGGATCGCGAGTCCTTGGCACGGCATTTCCGGTCGCGTGCGGCGCTCGGAAAGGCGCGGTATCGCATCGTCCACGGGAGGCCCTGCGCAGGCGGCATGTAGTGCGTTGAACAGCAGGGTCTTGTCCAAGGGGGTGTGTAACAGGCTGGTGTAACCGGCCTTGATCAGATGCTTGGTGCTCCAGCCCGGCGCGGTGGAACGGATCAGAATCAAAGACAAATGGCGCAGACTCGGTTCGCTGCGTATGGCGTGGGCGAATTGCACGGCGTCCATGTCCATGCCGTGCTGGTCCGCGAGCACGATGTGGAACGCCTGGTCGCTTTGTGCGGCGGCGATCAATCGTGCAAAGGCTTGGGCGGCGGTGGCGGCGTGCTCCGCCACGACGCCCCAGCCGTCAAGGTGGTCGCGGAGCGCCTCCGACTGAGAGGCGTCGGTCCCCAATACGAGTGCCCGGGTCTCGTTGAGGGCTTTGGGCAGTGCGGCTTGGTGCTGGTCTTCCGATTGTCGATCGAACGGCAATTCGAACCAGAAAGTGCTGCCGGCGCCGGCCTTGCCGAACACGCCGATGCGTCCGCCCATCAATTCCACCAGTTGTTTGGCGATCGTGGTTCCCAGTCCCGTTCCTCCGTAACGGCGTGTCGTCGATTCGTCCGCCTGAGTGAAGCGCTCGAAGATCCTGGCCTGGACTTCTTCTGGAATCCCAATCCCCGTATCGGTGATTTCAAATCGCAGTCTTGCCCGGCCGTTGTCCTGTCCCAGGAGGAAGACCTTGATGTCAACCTCGCCCTGTTCGGTGAACTTGATCGCGTTGCCGATGAGATTGATCAATACCTGGCGCAGATGCTGCGGGTCGCCGCGGAGCAGAAAAGGTGTTTCAGGCGTGATGTGCAGATTGACCGCCAGGCCCTTGTGCTGGGCCTGCGGGGCGAGCATCGAGACCGTGGCTTTCATCAAGGCGTGCAGATCGAAGTCGATATGTTCGATAGAGAGCTTGCCGGCCTCGATCTTGGAGATGTCCAGAATGTCCTCGATCAAGGAGCGCAGGGTGCGTGCCGATGCCTGTACGGTATGCACCAGTTCCGTCTGTTCCGGATTGAGAGGAGTGCCGGCGAGCAGATCGCTGACACCGAGGATGCCGTTGAGCGGTGTACGGATCTCATGGCTCATATTGGCCAGGAACCGGCTTTTCGCCTGACTGGCCTCCTCGGCGCGGGCAACGGCATCCTGGAGGCGGTGCAGCAGGACGGCGACGTAGAGGGGCAGGACGATCAGCGCGAGCAACAGTCCGAAGCCGAGTACGTGGTGCTCGTGCCAGTAGCTGTTGGTGAGAATCACGGTGCCGAAGCCGACCACGCTGCACACCATCGCGATGTACAGATAGGCCGGTCCGAAACGAAAGCCGTTGCCGAAGGTGACCCACAGATACACGCCGAAGAGGGGGCTGCCGATCTCGCCGCCCATGTACATCCCGAAGCTCGTGCCCAGCATGTCGCCAACGATTCCGAGCACGCGGCGCGCACGCGATATTCGTGGGTTGATGGCGATGCTCAGCAGAATGCCGATCGAAAACAGCAGGAAAACGGCCGTGGCCGTCAGGAGTCGCGTTTCGGAGGCATCGGCGACGCCATCGGCTCCGGCGGATACGGCCAGGTAAGCGAAGAACAGCAGGCCGATGACGAGCCTGATGAGCGCCTGCTCGTGCTCGGTATCCTGGCGTTGCCGCAACCGTTCCACAAGCGCCTGGAATGATGACATGGGGCGCACCGTTTCATTCCCCTTGGGCGTCGTTCCATGGTCAGGCGTTGGCCTCGTGTGGCCTTCCGAAGGCATCGTGAAACCCGCAGTGCTTTATCCGTTGTCGTTTTTGGTCAGGCCATGACAGCGGCCGTCTCGGAACACGTCACGACGGTTCCGGCCGGATACCGCGCCGGTAAAAGTTCCGGCGGCGGCTCGCGCCATGTCAACAGGCAACTCCCGGCCGTATCGCCCAGCCAATCGCGCCCGGGCGTCATGGCCGGCGTGCACAAAATCAGACCAGCGATCGTAAGCGGGCCAGTTGCGTGTCCAGCTTGTCCAACGCCGAGCGCAACTCAGTCATTCGTTGCCGCTCTTTGGCGACCACATCGGTCGGCGCGCGCTCGACGAAATTGGGGTTGCCCAACTTTTGTTCGATGCGGGTCAGGTCCTGCAGCAGTTTGTCCCGCTCCTTGTTGAGCCTGGCCTGTTCCGCCTGCACGTCGATCAGGCCGGCCATGGGGATGAGGATCTTGAGTTCGCCGACCAGCGCCGTGGCCGCCGCCGGCGGGGTGGCGTCGGGGGCGAGCCAGGTGATGGATTCGAGCCGGGCGAGCGTTCCTAGGAACAGACGGTTTTTCTCCACCCGCTCCCGGTCCGCGGCATCGCCCCCCTGCAGCAGCACGGGCAACGGCTTGCCCGGGGCGATGTTCATCTCGCCGCGGATGCGGCGGATGCCGAGGATGAAGTTCTTGACCCACTCTGTTTCGCGCACCGCTTCCAGGTCGACCTTCGACGGGTCCGGCTGCGGGTAGGGCTGAAGCATGATGGTGGCGCCCGTCTTGCCCGCCAGCGGCGCGACGCGCTGCCAGATCTCCTCGGTGATGAAGGGCATGATGGGATGCATCAGGCGCAGCAGGCCCTCCAGCACCTGCACCAGGGTGTGGCGCGTGGCGCGCTGCTGGGCGGCCGGGCTGTGCGGGTTGGTGAGCACCGGCTTGGAGAGCTCCAGATACCAGTCGCAATACTCGTTCCAGGTGAACTCGTACAGGGCCTGGGCGGCGAGGTCGAAGCGGTAGCTCTCGATGGCCTC
>JBAYZB010000228.1:0-4869 GCA_041672765.1 Gammaproteobacteria bacterium
GGAAAGGGGGCAGACCTGTATCGACTGCCATAAGGGCATCGCCCACAAGGACGTCTCCCACCTGGTCGACGATTAACGGCTCGGATCACCTGCGCCGCGGCTCCATGCGACGCGGCGCAGGAACGTTCGGACACCCGCTTCGGCGCGACGCAAGCCGCAATGAAAGCGAAAGCCGCGCCTCATCCGGACCGGGCCGCGAGCCTGCCTCCTATTGACCATACGACCGCAGCCTGCGCGCGTCGTGGATGTGGATGGTCTTGCCTTCGACGCTGATCAGCCCCTCGCGGGTCAGGTTGTGCAGGATGCGCGAGAAGGTTTCGGGCTGTATGGAAAGGCGGGAGGCAATGATGCTCTTCGGCGTGTCGAGATGGATGTCCGTCGTCGTCTGGTTTTTTTCGTCCATCTCATGCAGCAGGTAGTTGATCAGGCGGAAGGTGGCATTCTGCAGGGTGAGGTGGTCGATTTCGTTGAGACGGCTGTGCAACCGCTGACTCATGTCGGCCATCAGGCGGAAGCAGGAATCGCTGGATTCGCGCAGGATCTGCAGGAAGGCCTTGCTGTCGAAGGACCACACCTTGCTGTCATCGATGGCCTCGGCATTGACCGGATAACACCGGCCTTCCATGAACATCACCGCCTCGGCGAAGGTCTGCCCCGGCCGCACGATCTCGATGACCTTTTCGACCCCGCCGGCCGACAGCCGGAACAACTTGATCTGCCCGCTATGGACGCAGAAAAACCGATCCGCATGCTGGCCATGGTCAAACAATCTTTGGCCCGCGCCGATGGAGAGTATGCGCATTCCCTGACGTACCGTGGCCAGTTGCCGGTCGTTCAACGCGGCGAACAGATAGATTCTGCGCAGATCGTTGTCGATGGTGTCGTTCATCTCAGCTCCATGAAGTAAGCCGCGCAACACTCCAGCGATAATTCTCAGACTATATCCTGCAAGGAGTGGTGTGTCATGTGCCATGGTCGCCTTATGCGACATTGCCGGGCCGCCCACGCGCCGGGACCGGGGTGCGGTTTGTGCGGGTCTTTGACCCAGGTTAAATAAATCCTGTGCGTGATGGGTGAGAATGGCCTCCCGATATATTTCCCGGAGACCCCCGATGCAGACGATAAGCAAGTTGCTAACGGCCGACCATAAGCACTGCGACGAACTGTTCGTCGCCGCCGAAGAGTGCGTCGCGAACAAGGACTGGAACGACATGGCTGCCCGCTTCGACACCTTTCGCCGGAGCATCGAGCGCCATTTCGCGACGGAAGAAAACCTGTTGTTCCCGGCTTACGAAGGGGTGGTCGGCGGGCCGACCGGACCGACCAACGTAATGCGCCTGGAGCATGGGCAGATGCGCGACCTCTTCGAGGAAATGGCGCAAGCGGTGACAGACCGCGATGCGGACGCCTTCCTGGGGCTATCCGAAACCCTGCTGGTCATGATGCAGCAGCACAACCTGAAAGAAGAGCAGATCCTGTATCCCCTGATGGACCGTGCCATGGGGGCGGAACGGGAGCGTCTGGTGGAGCAGGCGCAGGCGGCGTTGGCGGGGGGCGCGGATGCTGGACTGCAAGGTTGATTTCGACGCGGTCGCGGAACTGGACCCCGCCACCGCGCCGGGCCGCGTGCCGGAAGAAGTGATCCTCGACGTGAGCGGCCTGGAACCGCCGGAGCCGCTGGTGTTGACCCTGGCGGCGGCGGAACGGCTGCCGCAGGGCCAATACCTGCGCATGCTCCATCGGCGCGAGCCCTGCCTGCTGTTCGGCTATCTGGAGCAACGCGGCTTTTCCTGGCGGATGCGCGAGGGCAAGACCACGGCCTACGAGGTCCTGATCTGGCGCAACGGCGACACGCTGGCAGAGGAGGCCGCGCAGCGCGCAGGTATCGCCCCGTGAACTACGCCGGGCTGTCCCTGGACCAGACCCCGCCGCTGTCCGTTCCGCTACGTTTCTTCCTCACCGCCCCGCTGTTCGGCATCGCCGCGGCGCTGCTGCTGCTCTGGGCGGGGCCGGCGGCCCTCGCCTCGCGCTGGACGGCGCCGATGCTCGCCGCCGCGCACCTCATGACCCTCGGTTTTCTCACCATGGTGATGTTCGGCGCCATGCTGCAACTGCTGCCGGTGCTGGCGGGTTCGCCCGTGCCGCGCCCGAGGCTGGTGAGCGGGCTGCTCCATGGGTTGCTGGCGGCAGGCACCGTGAGCCTGAGTGCCGGCCTGTTCAGCGGCGGGGCGGGGCTCATGCGCGCCGCCACGGTGTTGCTCGCCCTTGCCGTCGGGCTGTTCGTCCTCGTTGCCGCGTATTGCCTGCGCCGGTCGCGTTCCACTCACGCCTCGGTACGCACCTGGGGGTGGGCGCTGACGGGGCTGGCGGTGGCGGCCGGTTTCGGGCTGCATCTGGCGGCCGGCTACGGCTGGGGCGCGGGGCCGTACCGGGCGCTGACGGATGCCCACATGTCCTGGGGGCTGCTGGGGTGGATGGGGGTTCTGGTCGCCGGGGTGGCCTATCAGGTGGTGCCGATGTTCCAGGTGACGCCCGACTATCCCGCGCCCCTCATGCGTTGGCTCGGCCGCACCCTCTTCGGGCTGCTTGTCGCCTGGAGCCTGGGGCAGGCGGTGCTGTTCTACGGGGGACTGCGCGCCCCCGTTGTCCTTGGCGGGCTGCTGCTGGCCGCGGGGTTCGGTCTGTTCGCGCTGGTGACCCTGCGCCTGCAGCAACGGCGGCGGCGTCGTATTCCGGATATCACGCTGCTGTTCTGGCGCGTAGGCATGATCAGCCTGCTCGGGGCCGGCGCAGTCTGGGTATTGGGCCAGGCATTCCCGGGGCTCGGCGGCGTTCAGGCGTATGGGCTCATGCCGGGCATGCTGATGATCTTCGGGTTCGGGTTCTCGGTGATCAACGGCATGCTGTACAAGATCGTGCCGTTCCTGGTCTGGCTGCATCTGCACATGAGGCGGTTTATGGGCGGGAAGACCGGCGGTCGCGTGCCTAACATGAAGGAGGTCATTCCGGAGCGGCGCACGCGCAATCAGTTCCGGGTACAGATGGCCGCTCTGGTCCTGGTGCTTGCGGCGCCATGGTGGCCGGCGGTGCTCCTTTATCCCGCCGCCCTGGTCTTCGCGCTCTCCTGCGGCATGCTGTGGGCTAACCTGTGGGGCGGCGTGCAGGTGTACCGCAGCGCGCAGGCATAGCATAGGACCTGTTTGCGAACCAAGGTCATGGGTGCGGCGTCAGCCCTTATGTCTGTTCTCGACCGCCCATACCGCCGCCTCGACCCGCGAGCGCAGGTTGAGCTTCTTCAGCAGATTCTTCACGTGGACCTTGACCGTCCCCTCGGTGATGTTGAGTTCGCGCGCGATGAGCTTGTTGCTCATGCCGGCGGCGATCAACGCCAGGATTTCCCGCTCCCGTTCCGTGAGTCCCGCCTGATCCGGCGGCTTGGGCTGGCTGTCCTGGCGTAGCGCGTGGGCCAGCATGCCGGTCAGCGCGCTGCTCAGCACCATCCGCCCCTGGGCGGCGTCGTGCAGGTTCGCCAGCAGGTCTTCGGGCTCCATGTCCTTCAGCAGATACCCGTCTGCGCCCGCCCGCAGCGCCGCAACCAGATCCTCCTGGTTGTTGGAGACGGTGAGAATGATGACGCGCGCATCGAGATCCGCCGCCCGGATGGCGCGCAGCGTCTCGATCCCGTTCATGTCCTTCATGTTCAGGTCGAGCAGGATGAGGTCCGGCGCCAGCCGCTGCGCAAGCTCCAGCCCTTCGCGCCCGGAGGCCGCCTCGCCAACCATCCGGAAGCTGCTGTCCAGTGCGAGAAGCTGCGCTACGCCCTTGCGAAAGAGCGGATGGTCGTCGATGACGAGAACTGTTTCTGGTTGCGCTGCGTTCATGCCTGTTCCTCTTCTTCCGGTATGTCACATGCTGGACTGTTTTGCGTGGTCGGCAAGCAATTTAACTCCACGCAGGTGCCGCCCTCCGGGCGCGGCCGCACGCTTATCTCGCCGTGCAGTCCATGGGCGCGCTCCTGCATGATGACCAGCCCGTGATGGTAGGGCAGGTCCTCCGGCAGCTCGATGCCGACGCCGTCGTCTTCGATCAGCACTGTCACGCGCCCTTCCGCGTCGCACCGCAGGGTGACCCACGCGTGCTCGGCGTGCGCGTGGTGCGCCACATTGGCCAGCGCCTCGCGCACGATCTGCAGGATGTGTATCTCCTCGTTCACGGTGAGCTGGCAGCCCAGCAGCCGGTTGTCCAGCGTCAGCGTGATTCCGCTGCGCGCCCGGAACTCCTCCACGGTCTCTTCCAGCGCGCGGACCAACCCCCTGCCGTCCATCTTCAGGCGGAACGTGGTGAGCAATTCCCGCAGTTGCCGGTAGGCGCCGTTGAGTCCTTCGCGCAATTCGTTGGCCACGCTGTTGACTTCGGCGGTGTCCGCGTCGTGGCCGAGCAGGGATTGCAGCCGGCTCACCTGTATCTTGAGGTAGGATAGCGACTGCGCCAGGGAATCGTGCAGCTCGCGGGCGATGACGGCGCGCTCTTCCAGCAGCGCCAGCCGCCGGTTCTGGATGGCGCGGTGGCTGGTGCCGATGGCGATGCCCACATGCCTGCCGACCGCCTCCAGCAGTTGCGTCTGCCAGGGCGCCAGCTCGGAATCCTCGGGAAGCTGGAACAGCAGCACGCCGTAGGTGTGTTCCTGGTCCTTGAGCGGCACCGTCAGCGTCCGCATCCCGTCCTTGTTCTTCCAGCACAGGCGCAAGCAGTTCTCCACATCGCCGCTGCAGGTGTCGCAGACGAATTCGGCGTCGTGTTCCGCCCAATGCCCTGCATGTTCGTCCGGCGGATACGTGAAGATCCTGCCGCCGCCGGCATTGCTTAGAC
>JBAYZB010000229.1:0-4855 GCA_041672765.1 Gammaproteobacteria bacterium
CAGTTTTAGTTGCTTTATCGACGGTTGCCAGTATATGGAGGAAGTCATCTTTAATGCTCTCGAACTTGAGCCTGTCCGGGGTTTCTTCCACCCATTTGATCAGTTCTCTTCTGTTCTCATCTATCCTCTGGTTTACCATGGGACCCACAGCCAGACGTTTGGCGCTGTCGATCACAGCCTTGGATTTGTCCAGAAACCTGTATTCGCCGGAGTCTTTGTAAGTGTTGAAATGGTCTATTGCGCACTGGAGAATTTCATCCGCCAGTTTATCAGCGATGTTCTGATACTCAATGCTATTGCTCCCAACCAAGTCCCCAAATGCTTTCAGGTCATTCAGGGAGTCATTGAACAGCAAGGATCCCCAATCCAGGGCTTTTTTGGTGTCGGTTTTCCTTCTTTCCCGAGATTTATCTATCATATTACTCAGCCGGTCTTTGAGCGGTGAACTTAATCTTTGGATGATATGGTCATGGGTTTCTGGATCTGCCATACTGAACATTTTCGCCATTGTTTGGGGCGTGGTCTTCCCCTGGGCCAGAGATATCTCCAGATTTTGAAGCAGCGAATTCGCGAAAAGCTTCGTTATCTCTTTACTGTCTGGTTTGTAGGTTTCGTCGGTAATCGATTTGGCGTACTCCTGAAAATAATCTGACGAAATCAGGCTCAGCTTAATTCGGATCGCTTCCGATATACCATCTATTTCCAGTGCGCCACTATAAAAAACTTTGACTAGTTTTAGAGTACCGAGATTGTTAAAGGCAGAACTATAATTATGCAACGACTCCCTGCTGTTGGCAACTTTGGACCAGATATCGGCAGCTTTGTCCATTTGACCTTTTTCCAGAGCGTTGAAAGCGGGTTCATCGACATGACTAGAATTTGTGAACCAAAACAGCGAATGTAGTACTCTGTCCTGATTGAGTTGGATCTTGGCCAGGGCAGAATCAACTAGGTCCGTTTTTCTGTCGATCCTCGGCAAAAAAGGAAAGTCAACTCCGAAAACAACAGGCTTTCCGGCATTCAGAAAGGCGTTGATCTGGGAGAGGTTTTTCTGCATATCTCTTGCGTTGGCGTTGGCATATAATCCCAAGATTCTGAATGGATTATTTGTTATACATTCCATTTTACCTGCCCTCAGAATAGCTAAAGATCCCCGAAGGCCAACCACAAGCCTTATGAATGCCCCGAAGTGCTAACGCTATCATCGTAAAGCACATTGATCCTCCAGACGCTTCAATTTTCCATATTCCACCAATAAATACTGCAATGATTTTTGTCAAGATCAATGTGACACTCGCATTCCCCCATTTTTTAATCCAGCCTTATTTTCAATTGCCAAAGATCTCGTCTTTCTTCGATGCTAAGCCTTCGTTTATACTGAACGATCATACTTATGCAGATGTTCAAAACATCGCTGATCCTATAATAGATAAAGTCTTTGGGCTTAGTCCAGTCCTTTTTAACGTACTGTAACAGTTTAGGGAAGCCAAGCGCCAGGATGTGGATGTAATCTTTACACTTGTAGATGAAGTACAGTGACAGAGCCATGAAAGCATTGAGGTTTTTCATTCCCTGATAGCTGGCCAGCCGCATACCTTCCCATTTCATGCTCTGCTTCATTTGGCGATGCACTTCTTCGATGGACCAACGTTTCCGGTAAGTGTCCATTGCTTTAGTGATGATTTCGGTTTCTGTCATATTGGGATCATCAAAGTCACATAAGAGATAGAAGTCCTTCCCTTTGCGAGTTCCATTTTGGTACCTGCGGACCACCACCAAGCTGACCTCTACGCTGTTAGCATACTTTCTATAATGATCTTCAGTACGAACCCCGATTCTGCGAGTGGCACACTTGAAACTCTCAAGCTTCCGATTGCCCGGGAATTCATGTCTAAAGTCCATTTTATTAACGATTTCCTTGAAGTTTATTTCAGGAATGCCTTCCTTAACAGCCCTGGTTCCCATTCCCCGAATCACAAAGGAGACTCCATTATCAACCAGAAAGCCAATCAATTTGCGATCGTCATAGCCTCGATCAAACACATAGGTGCCCTTGCCACAGAATGCTACTTCCTGATCAACTATCTTATCCTGTAGTACCTGCTTCCGGCTGTCGATCTCCATGCTGGATGAGAAAAGTATGCTGCTGGCGGGCAATAGCTTATAACCTGCTTCCTGGGGCAGCATGGCCATGATGTTTAGCAGCAGATAACCATTAGTATTCTTCCCCTTACTCCCGTTGTGCACCAGCTGGCAACCTTCCATCTTTTTGGCATAAGGCTTTTCGATATCACTCTCATCAACTATGAACAAGGTATCTTTGGTCACCTGCGGCCTGATCAATTCCATGAGGGTTCTATCGATTTCTTCGGCCAAACCCTCTCTACGCATATTACGGTATAAACGTTCACTGGTTTTCTTCGTTGAAACCTTGTCCATCAGCATCTTGGCTATGTTGTGAAGGGACGGAGATCCGGTTCCACATAGACCCATCAGCACATCATAGTAGAACTTTTGCACGGGTCTGGTTTGTCCCCGGCTAACTTTTTTGCAGAACTCTGCTAATTTACCTTGCACAAAATTGCGGGTTTCATTTACTGTGTTACTCATATCGACGCTCCTTTATTGTCGTTTTGGTAGACCAACATTATTAGGGGCGTCGTTTTTGTAAAGATATATTTTGCAATTCATTAAAATATGTTTATGTCTCGTTTTTCCTCGGTTTTTGGCTGCGTAGAACGCTTTCTGAAGCAAGAAAAATGGAACTGAATCATTTTTGCCGTCTATGGGGTTTCGAGCTTAATCTAGTGCCATAATCAACTTCTTGAAGTCATAATCCACAGTTCATCTTAGTTTACTTCCGCCATCATGTGGATAAGTCTAAATCAAGATTCGAGAAAACCAAATCCTTAGACATTTGCAGCATCTAAATGTGTATAAGTCTTGTGGTTACCCACATCATTTCCCGGTTTTTTGGGGGTATGCCTGATTACCAAGTAATTGCAGAACTAAACTATCTGCTTCTGACCTGTTTATTATCAACGCTGACAAATTGAACGATATCATAGTCAATGTGATAATCGTCATTGCAAGAAGAATCTTGTGGTTCATCGTAAACCTCCCTTTTTGTGGATTATTTCTACATTTTTATGGTTTTTTTTACCATTGGCTTGTTGTTAGGCATGTTGATTTTACAGAAATAGATACCTTTTGAAACATTTTTGCCATTTTCATCGTTCCCAGCCCATTGAATATGTTGCGGTTCATTGGCTCTGGCTACTTCATGGTATGATCGGACGATTTGCCCCTTAACGTTATATATGCTCAACACCATCTCTCCTGTTGTGCAGGGAGTGTATTCGATAATCACTTTTTCGGTAAAAGGATTTGGATATACTGATAGTTCAATTTCCGGATTAGGAACTAGCTCATCTTCATTTGACACGACCGGATTATCCGAGAAGTTGCCCATCCCGTCATTGTAATAGACCCGGAGCCGCGCTCCAGATTGCCTCCAAACTAAGACGAAATCAAGAAAACCGTTATTATCAACATCTATGTAGTCGAATCCAGAATACTCAGAGTAAATATTGTAATTAGGCATACTAATAGGGAGGAAGTAGAAAAGGCTGAAAGGATAATCAAAGCCAACAGGATTATAAGGTGATACATAAGCGTAGTTGACTACATCCAGATATTGATCGTTGGTTACATCCCTTAACAATACCCCGTCTAAATCCCGATTATCATGATAGATGTTATTATGAGCCAAATAGTTATAATTGCCGATATTCTCATAGATGCATATGCTGGAGTATGTGGTGCCATCACAAAACGAGATAAAGATATCCAAGTCTCCATCACGATCCAAGTCTTCAGTTTCGACAGTTCTGAAGTATCCACTATTGGGAAGGACAAGAAACGGACTGACAAGATCTGGATACTTATAAACATGTAGCCCTTCTGAAGTTGAAAGAAACAATTCGTCGGTTCCATCAGAATCCATGTCCCTGAATCCACCCCAACCCACCCCGGCTATGGTTTCGCCAGTTGCAGTAAATGACACACCACTGTTATTCAGAACCAGATAATACATGTCATCATCCCATACCAGAACATCAGTATAAGCATCACCATTCCAATCACCATAAAACACCCAGTGTCTATCCATTTGAGGCATCGGAGGCAAGTCTATATAAGCATTTTCGTTAAAGACCCCGGCACTATTTAAATAAATGCGGAGTGTGGTCTCTGTGTTCCCGTTTTCATCTGTTGTGGCAAAAAAGCCGTCTATATCAGTCCAACCATCATTATTAAAATCATATAACTTCTGTGTAAATGATTTTGTTTTACCAACTGGTAGTGGCATAGTGTTGCTATAAGTACCGTCCCCGTTATTATGTAATATGTGCACATTAATATTCTGTGCTATCACCAATAAATCTACATCTCCATCCCTATCAAGATCATCACAGAAAACGCCTTTGGGTACAAATGAGCCGATGGTCAGTTCATAGCAGTAGATTGAAGCTGCCAGTAGTAATAGTAGTACTAATAAAGGATACTTCATGGTTAGCTCCTTGTTCCTAATAATTGGCAGATATCTTTACATCTATCCTCGCTCTAATCTCAAGTTATCCTCTTGAAATCAATGCAATTCAAACACTCTTGTTTTCTTTTATTTCGATATCGATATTCTGTCAAGCTTTTAATTATTATCTCGCATTCCCCCATTTTAATCGAGCCTTATTTTCAACTGCCAAAGATCTCGTCTTTCTTCGATGCTAAGCCTTCGTTTATACTGAACGATCATACTTATGCAGATGTTCAAAACATCGCTGATCCTATAATAGAT
>JBAYZB010000230.1:0-4844 GCA_041672765.1 Gammaproteobacteria bacterium
CTTATCCCTGCAAAGATCATAAACACTCCTGCGACCGCCACGAGCGCGAACCCCAGCAGCGACCATTCGGGTATTCGCAGCCCGAGCATCTGCCAGGTGTCGGCCGTGCAGTCGCCCGCGCCCCGGAAGATCGACGGCAGGGCCTTGCTGAGGGGAAAGGTTTCGAGGTAGTACTCCAGGCTGCCGCCGCAGGTCATGGCCAGCGTCGGATGGCGGATGAGCCAGATCTGGCGCAGTGCGACGCCGCCGCCGGCAAGTGCGGCCAGCGTGATCAAACCCGCGTAGACGGCCCGTCCCAGCCCGCGGGGATTGTGCGCGAACGCCGCCAGCGCGAGAACGGCGATGGACACATAGCCGTAGCGCTGGAGAATGCACAGGGGGCATGGCTCCAGTTGTTTCACATGCTGCAGGAACAACCCGACGGCCAACAGGCCGATGCAAAAAAGCGCGATGCCGCCAAAAACCGTTCTCGGACTGGGTCTCATAGGGCAACCTCCGGTAGTGCAGCGCTTGGTCCGGCCGATTGTAATGCCATTGCCTAACCTGATATAGCGTCAGCGTGGCGCAATTCAGGCAAAAATAGCGGGTGATATTAAGTGAGTCCCCAGGGAGCAACCCGGCGACTGCCTGGGTAATGACGTTATTCATTGTCGATGGAATGGTCTTCTCCCTCTTTCTGATCGGGTCAGGCCGCCAGGCCATAGCCCGATCAATACCCTCCATGTCGGGCTACGCTAACACTGACCCGACCCGAATTGGCTTAGCATCCGTACATACCTCGGCTCAGCGATACTATGGTGGATGGTGCCGCCCTACGGCGCTCTCTCCCCGCCGGGAGAAGAGATCGATCTTGTCGGCTGACAGCTTTCAAGGAGGTCACATGTCCATGTTCCACTCAGCGTCACTCGCCCTGCTCTTCCTTGCCGTTGCAGGCACGGCCTACGCTGCCGAGTGCCCGCCGATCGAGACTCGCCCGCCGAACGCCCCGGATCAGCGCCCGGCGTTTCCCGGCCAGACCCGCGCCTGCGCCCTTCAATCGGAAGTGGCGTTCGATGTGGTCGTGCTCGCCAAGGGGCTCGTGCACCCCTGGGCCGTGGAGCCATTGCCCGGCGGCGATCTGCTGGTGACGGAAAGACCCGGCCGGCTGCGCATCGTCTCGGCTAAGGGGGAACTGGGCGATCCCATCGCCGGCCTGCCGCTGGTGGATGCCCGCGAACAGGGCGGGCTGCTGGATGTGGCGCTGAGCCCTGAATTCGAGTCCGACCGAACGATCTACTGGAGCTACGCGGAGCCGCGCCAGGGCGGCAACGGCACCACCGTCGCCCGCGGCGTGCTATCGCAGGACCGGCGCAGCGTCGAACAGGTGCGGGTGATCTTCCGCGTGCAGCCGACCTACGACGGCACCAAGCACTACGGCTCGCGACTCAGCTTCGGCCCCGACGGGATGCTCTACATCACGTTAGGCGAGCGCTCCGACACGCCCATGCGCAAGTACGCGCAGCAGCTCGACAGCCACCTGGGCAAGATCGTGCGCATCAAACCCGACGGTTCCGTCCCCGCCGACAATCCCTTCGTCGGCAAGTCCGGCGCGCTGCCGGAGATCTGGACCCTCGGCCATCGCAACGTGCAGGCCGCGGCCTTCGATCCCGAGGGGCGCTACTGGGTGGTGGAGCACGGCACGCAGGGCGGTGATGAGTTGAATCTGATCGTCAAGGGCAAAAACTACGGCTGGCCGATCGTGGCCTACGGCGAGGAGTACTCGGGGAAACCGATACCGGGGGCGGTCACGAACCGTCCGGGCTACGAGCAGCCGGTCTATTACTGGGACCCGGTGATCGCGCCCTCCGGCGCACAGTTCTACACGGGCGACGCCTTTCCGGAATGGCAAGGAAGTCTCTTCATCGGCTCCCTCAAGGACAAGCGGCTGGTGCGCCTCACCCTCAAAGACAATCGGGTGACCGGCGAGGAACATCTTCTCGCCGACCGCGGCCAGCGCGTGCGCGATGTGCGCCAAGGTCCCGATGGCGCGCTGTACGTCGTCGCCGACGAAAAGAACGGCGAGCTTTGGAAGATCGTGCCGAAGCGGTAATCACGAAGAGACCTGCGCGCGACATAAAAACGGCGTCGTGTCCGCCGCGCCCCCGATGTTAATGTAAGCCATTGATATTGATGGTGCGGGTGGCCAGCCTCGAACCGGCACGGCCTTGTGGGTTTCTACGCCCAGTGCCCGAATCAGCCGCAGGCACGACTGTGCGTTCGGGAAGATCCACACCACCCGTGTCCGCCGCTTGATCTCCTCGTTGAGCCGCTCGAGCATGTTCGTGCTCTTCAGGTGCTTGTGGTGCGCCCGTGGCAGCCGGTAGAAGCTCAGGGTTTCGCCGATGTTGTTCTCGACCCAGTCGACCAGCTTCGGGTACTTGCCCTGCCACTTCGCGATCCATGCTGCGAGATCCCGGTGGGCCTCCTGAAGGTCGCGCCGATCGTAGAGCCAGCGCAGCTCCTGCAGGCAATCGTCATCGGCTTTCCTCGGCAGGCAGTCCAGCGCATTGCGCAGGAAATGCACGTAGCAGCGCTGTCAGGCCGCTTCGCACAAGACCTCGCCGATCGCCTTCTTCAGGCCCGCGTGAACGAACTCCACGCCCGTCAGCCCCCGTTCCTTGAGCCGCAGCAGAAAGTCCTTCCAGCTGCTGTGGCTCTCCCGGTTGGCCGTCTCGACCGCCAGCACCTGCCGTTGCCCCTCCCAGCTGATGCCGATGGCGATCAGTACCGCCATCGAGCGGATCACGCCGTCCTCGCATACCTTCTCGTAGCGCGCATCCAGGATCAGGTACGGATACGCCTCTTCCAGCGGCCGGTTGGCAAAGCGCGCGAGTGCCTCGTCCAGGCTCTTGTCGATCGACGAGATGGTCGAGGCCGAGAAGCTGTGTCCGCACAGCTCTTCGGTGATCGCCTTGACCTTGCGGGTCGAAACACCCTGTACGTACATCTCGGCAGCGCCCCCACCAGCGCCTTCTCGCTGCGCGCATAGCGCTCGAACAGCGCCGTCGAGAATTCGCCGTGACGATCCCGCGGCACCCGCAGCTCCAGCTTGCCGATCCGGGTCACCAGCCCGCGCTCGTAGTAGCCCGCGCGGTAGCCGTTGCGCGTAGGACTGCGCTTGTTCGGCGCTGCGCCGAGAAACTCCGTCATCTCGACTTCGAGCATCTCCTCGAGCGCTTCCTTCATCAGGTCCCGGTCGCCCAGCACCCACTCTTTCGCCGACAGCGCCACCGTATTACCCTTCTGCTTCGTGGTCATGGTTTGCCCTCCTCAGGGGTCAAGGTCGATCTGCGCAATCAACCTCTTACTATGACCACCCCTTCACGCAACCCCGTTCAGGGTTTTGCACAACAATCGGAACACTACCCAGCCAAGGAAGACACCCCGAACAAACGTGCACGCCTGACGCCGCCATTGCCCCGGCCGCACAGGCTTGACTTGTGCGGCAGTACCGGCGACGCTGGAGGAACCCCCCACAAGGAGCCCCGCCACTATGGAAGCGCTGCGGCTGCTGATCCAACGACTTTCAGGCATGATCGATCAATACTTCCCGTGGCTCATCGTTGCCGCTTGGATCGGTGTGATCTTGTTCGCCCCGCATGACGGCAACGTGGGCGGATGGCTGTTCAAATGGGTGGCCATCGCCGCCGCGGCGGCCATTACGCTGACGCTGGGGCTTGCCGTGTTCGCTGGCGTTGCCGGTTTTATCGGCCGCTTGCTGCGCTGGTAGAACGCTCCGTCCCCATCCACCGCTCCTCCGCTGCTACCCCTTGTTACCGGCCCGTTACCCGGTGTGGGTAACGCATGCCCACCCCCGGAACCCGCATAACAACAGGCTTCCCGTCTCTTGTTACCCGCGCTACCCCTGTTACCCGCGTTTTTGATATGTGACCGGTAAAACCGCCCTAAATTCATCCTAACAATTCGCTGGTTCCAGGGGTGCCCGCCATGCCCCTTGACAAAAGTCATGCACTGACTAATGAGGTATGCGCATGGCACCCAGAAAGAAGCAATATGCGACCAAGACAGAGAAGCAGCGCGCCTATGAAAAACGGTTGCGGGAATCCGGCCGGCGCCGTGTGTGCGTTTGGCTTGATGAAGCAACAACGGAGAAGCTGGACCGTTTGGCGACAGCGAAAGGGATTGATCGAGGCGCAGTAATCGAGGCTCTGACTGCCAAGGCCAAAGAACCGAAGTAACCGGCAGTAAAGCAAAGACGGGTACGGGGGTGCTCGCAACACCCCCGGCCCCTGACCACACCGAAACCTGACTAGGAGGTTCCTGCATGGCTAAGACAAAATCTACACCTAACAGTATCCCCAAACCCCATACTCAACAGCCTGCGACC
The DNA here is from genome assembly GCA_041672765.1 of Gammaproteobacteria bacterium. Classification (GTDB taxonomy): domain Bacteria; phylum Pseudomonadota; class Gammaproteobacteria; order JBAYZB01; family JBAYZB01; genus JBAYZB01. The sequence continues at coordinate 4,388 of JBAYZB010000230.1, forward strand.
ATCAACCCTCTTGTGCTTAATGGCGAGCCATCCGGCCCAACGTGGGCTCCAGTAATCTTTCTGGACGATGGACAAGTAGTACGGCTTCCTGGCGGCTTGTCTCGTGCTGAGGTAATGGCTGTTGCGGAACAGCAGGCAGAACGGTTGGAGAACGTAGATAGATTCGGGGTTAGACTCGAACGGATCAATGAAAGGCGCATGTATATTGGGTGGTATTTTGGTGACGATGACTGTAACCCTACGCTCACAATCAAGGATCAATCCGGATATCGCATCATCGATTTAGGGAAGCTCTGAAATAGTAGTGACCAATGGCGCGACGACTCCAACACGAGCGTATTTCCCGCGGAATATGAGGGTGTCAAGTAATCTGTGTAACTGATTTCAAACCGGCACCCGCTCGCCGAACAGAATGACGAACTGGTTGAGTGCCGACCGCCAATCCCGGATGGGCATG
>JBAYZB010000231.1:0-4820 GCA_041672765.1 Gammaproteobacteria bacterium
CGATCTATCAGCTGTAAAGCGTCATGCTCATCTGTAGACCATAAACCGCGTTCTTCAATCCAGATAGCGTAAAAATCACCGCCTCTAATCATGAGATCTGAGCTTTTTTTGATGATGAACTTTGGATAGATTTCTATTACACCACGCTTTGTACTGCGTGTTGAAATCATTAGAAAGTCAATCATCGCATTTTATTCTCCTTTCATGCGTTTAAGCTCCTTAATCTCTTTATTGAGTTCTTCAATTTTATTGTTTTGTTCGTGATTATGGATTTCCACCATAAGCGCATAAGTAGTAATAGTGAATGCGAAAGCGGTTAGCGTTCGGTTGAATCTTGCTTGATGTCGGAATATCTTTCTAATGTTTTTAACAGTATCTGATGGGATTTGTAGACTACCAAAAATATAGTTAACTCTTTCAACCATTAGCTTTTTCCTCCTTTCGTTGCATGTTTAATAAAACTGTCGATTGTTTCAAATTTCCAATCTTTATGACCGTTAAAAGTAAATATAAATTCTTGGCCATTGGTCTGTCTTACACGAAGACTGTTTTTACCATTCGGGAACCAAGTATCGATCTTATCTCCAGCATAGATTGGAAAATATAAATTAAACCATTCAAAAACTTTATTGTGAGTCATTTATTCCTCCTAATATAATAGGACGTCATCCAAGTGCCAGCACATCTGGTACCAAATCTCAACGGTTCGCAAATCGTATTTACAGTGCTTGACCGTAAATAGACCACCCTCACCATTTCGTTTGTATTTTCGATTCATAAATCTTGAAATAACGCTATCTACATAGTCCTTATTGTATTTAACGTCGTTCATAGAACCTAAACCGAGATTAACAATCATGTTCCAAAACCATTGACCTGTTCGATTACCCACATCGGGATCGTCCATAATGTGTTCTTCACAACGAATAGCAAGGGCTGTCAACATTTCCAAAACACTGCAAGACTGGTTATCCAAATATGTTGTAATTATAGAACGTTCGTATTGACGCTCATATCCAAATCGATATCGGAGATCTATTCCATCTTCGGCTCTGTTAGCATCCATTCCTATAGTGAAGGTAAACTCTACACTATGCAGATGACCCAAAAGCTTCCGATAGGATAGCCTTTTAGAATATTTTTCATTGCATACGAGCTGGTACATCCATTCAAAGTATTCGTTGTTCAGCTCGTTTTTTGTCATTTAATCATTCACCTCATGCGGCTTTCTTTTACGAATACTCATAAACTTTCTCTGGTCCAGCAGGATTTCGTAGTCACATCTCAGTCGATCATTTCTAACAAACACTGAATCATCTTCATATTCTCCAAAACTATTCAAAGAATCGAATCCAACAACGTCATCAATATCGTCTACCATTTCATCGTTATCATCAGCCAGAATATGATCGGCGTAGTAAGTAAGACTAATTTTTTCGTAATCATCAAACTCGCCAAATTCTTCTGGGGCGATAACATAAGGTTTATCTACTGCCATAGATTCCTTTTCCACCTCTTCTTTATTTTCTGTGTCAATATCCGAATAGTTTGTATAGCCCTGTTCACGCAACCGAGCGGCGTATTCAACAACGCTAGGTTTTTCTTTTGCATTGTCGGCTTTTGTTCTGACATCTACATCCTCGGTTTCTTCGACAAAATCCATTTCTCTTTTAGAAAACACCTCTTTCACCGAATCGATTTCTTCTTGAGCAATTTGCTCATATTTTTTCTCGATGTAGCGCCAGGTAACTATCGAGCCGACGGCTGCACCTAGAATAAACATCATAAAATTTATTTTTTTACTCATCATTGTTCTCCTCACATTTTATTGTCATAACGGTTAGAGCTAATCCCCCAAATAACATAGAAACACTCAATAAAATACCCCCTGCTATGTGTCTTTTTCGATTTGTATTTAACACATTATCGAGTATAAATATCATATTTTCTAAACTTTCCATAATGCGTTTACCTCCTCCCGCCAGATAAAATGGCAATACCCCCAATAAAACATATACCCGCCATCGCGGAAAGAGTATAAGATATAAGCGCTAATGCATTTTTCATTGTTTTTATCTCCTTTCAATTTTAATATTCCGATCTAAAAACATTTTCTCTATTTGATCCTGCGCAAAAGAATAGATACCCGGATAAAGCTTTACAATCATTCGCATACCAATCATTTAAAGTCTCTTCTGCGATTTGAATATCGCTTTTACTTACCGGACGACTTTGATACCAGTAACCACGAAATTGTCCAGGTGCTGTTACGATCTCAATAACATTTCTCCCAAATCCTCCATCTGATACACGGTTAACAATCACTTCGGCAACATTACGCTTATCTGATAATTTATCGTCGTAACATTCACCTGCTAGTGTTTGAGCAATTATTTCAACTTCTCCATTTGAGAATGTAGCAGTTGGTAAAACTGTAATAATCGGTTTAGAGATTGCCACCGTTTCTTTTTCTGTATTGTTAGCAATGAAATTACTATAGGCTACAAATATAACGACCGTGATCAGGAAGATAATAATTATTATTTTACTTAGTCTACACACATAAGGCCTCCTAAAATAAAAAAGACTACTCTTGAGACAGATTCAAAGTTTCAAATAGCAGTCTTCGTATTACATCAAATCCCAAATGTTGCCGTCGACGTTGAAATCGAGAAGAATTGTCCGTTCGTAGCCATTTACGAAATTACGGACCGTTTCCCGGTGGACGTCATAAATACCGAAATCAACATAATTATCACCAATCGGATTTTCAGCATCGTAAACCCAACCAACCACCTGCCCAGCTTTTGTCCGGGGAATACCAAGCATGTCATATACCTCATTCAAGAAAAGGCGACCGGTTGCTCTGAGTTTATCGTTCGCATACTGTTGCTGAGCACGAAGAAACATTAGATTATATTCCGAATCCTTTTCCCACCCAGTACAACCATCATCAAAAAACCGAGCGTAATCGCTATAAGTATTAGGGTCCTCGGCTACTTGGATGGTTTCTTTAACTTTCTTTTCCTTTCCATCCTCGCCAACGACGATTTTTTCAATCTTTTTAGCTTTAATATTGTGTCTTAGTTCGCGTTCTACTTCCTCGCCAAAACGCTCAACCACCCGATTTCTGTATTCTTTGAATCCTTTATCCACTGTAGCATAAGCCGCAGCCAGAGCTACATTACGCTGACGAAGTATATTATTTGACGCCAGTATACTTCCAAGAGACAGGGCTCCAAGAGCTATTGCCGGAGCATAAAGCTTTGCAATCTTAACACCTGTTTGAACATAAACAATTGCCAGATCCTTTTTAGCATCTTCAGGAGTATATTCCTCTGCTAAAGATTCGTTAGCTGCACAATCGTGAATAGAATTAATATCTTCTTTGGTTTTTTCCAGAATACCACTCACCTTAGTAGTGGCTTTACAAGCCATAACGGCGCTTACTACAGTCCCAACTACGCCCGCTACTACAAGAATTTCAGGGCTGTGTTTCTTGAGTTTAAAACCCATCTTATTAAACGAACTGCTTACAGTCGTCATAAGTTCTGCTTTTTTCATAATTAGATATTCTCCCTTTCTTTTTTAAAATTAACAGTATTAAAATATTCGTAATACTCGGATTCGGTTGTAAATAACATCCAACGTCTAGCCACAAAACCCATGTAGCCATATGATGTTAAATATCCTTTCATATTGAATCCTCCTAATTTAGCGGAAGTGCCTTAGGTAGTTTAAGCATATAGCCGTCCCGTACCCTAATTACAGCTGCACTTCGAATATCAGTCCATCCGTATTTGTTATCCGTATAATTGCCGGTAATACCGACCAAATCGTACAAATCGGCTACACTAACCAGACCATAAGTGGAAACTAGCTCATCCATTCTTGATAGGACGTCTTCGGCTTCTCCGCGATTATCCAAGATAATATCATCGTAGTTATAACCGGTCTTTGTCCTAGCCGAGCTATAGTCTCTACGGTCATTTCCTCTATCGTAATAACTTCTGTAAGATACCTTAGAAGCGGTGGAATTGCTTTTTGTCTTACCGGTCTCCCCGTAGAGAATCATATCGATACCATTCGTAACAATGTCCGAAATGGCTTTTTTAATTGCAGGAACTAACACATCTAGCAAAATATAAGACTTTACGTTACCAACGTCTTCCGAGATAAATATGTCTGTAAACTTTTGAATCTCGTTTTTCTTCTTGGACTTCACCGTTCCAGCAATCACTTTTTCCACTTTCTTTTCTGGCACAGATTCCCGCCGTTCTTCTTTGGATTTGTGGGAATTTGGCTTGTATTGATCCATCGTTGTTTTTTTCTCCTTTCATAAAAAGAAAAAGGGAAAGCACCTTGTTAAAGGCACTATCCCTCTTAAAGAACTCTGTCTTTCTATTTACTTGGTTTAATCAATTGACCCATCGTTCTCATCATCTTCGAATTCATCAAATTCTGCATCCATCCTTTGCTGCTCCTTCTTGGCTTTGATTTTAGCCACCATCGGTTTTATTATGTACTTGTAAGCTACTACACTTCCAAGAACTGTCAAACCGACACCTGCTGCCACCTTAAAACCCTTTCCAGAACTCGCTGTTGCGATTTCCTCAGTCACTTCGATAACCTCTCCATTTACCATGATTTCGTTAGTATTCATTTTCTTTTCCCCTTTCAAATATAGAAATATTTTATATGTTCTTCCATTAAAGAACATGTTTTTTTCGCGAAGTTAATATTATCAGTGGTATTCATATCTAGGGGCAACTCGATAGTCAATCACGAGACAAGGCGTTCCTTCATCAGCTAACTGTGAG
>JBAYZB010000232.1:0-4786 GCA_041672765.1 Gammaproteobacteria bacterium
AGTGCCGGGCAACATCTATACCCGCATCATGAACCCCACCAACGACGTGCTGGAGAAGCGGGTCGCGGCGATGGAAGGGGGCGTCGGGGCGCTGGCGCTGGCCTCGGGCATGGCGGCCGTCACCTATGCGATCCTGACCATCGCGGAGGCGGGCGACAACATCGTGACCTCCAGCACCCTGTACGGCGGCACGTACAACCTGTTCGCCCACACCCTGCCGCAGTATGGCATTGACGTGCGGTTTGCGGACTACCGGAACATCGACAGCTTCGCGGCGCTGATCGACGAGCGCACCAAGGCGATCTACTGCGAGTCCATCGGCAACCCGCTGGGCAACGTCGTGGACATCGGCGCCCTGGCGCAGCTTGCCCATGAGCATGGGCTGCCGCTGATCGTGGACAACACGGTACCGACACCTTATCTGTGCCGCCCGTTCGAGCACGGGGCCGACATCGTGGTACACGCGCTCACCAAGTACATGGGCGGGCACGGCACGACTATCGGCGGCATCATCGTGGATTCCGGTAACTTCCCCTGGAAGGAGTACAAGCAGCGCTTCCGCCGGCTCAACGAGCCGGATGTGTCTTACCACGGTGTGGTCTACACGGACACCTTCGGCGCCGCGGCCTACATCGCCCGGGCGCGGGTGGTGCCGCTGCGCAACATGGGTGCGGCGCTCTCGCCCTTCAACAGCTTCCTGATCCTGCAGGGCATCGAGACCCTGCCGGTGCGCATGGACCGGCATTGCGACAACGCGCTCGCCGTCGCCAATTACCTGCGCAACCATCCGCGGGTGAACTGGGTGCAGTATGCGGGCCTGGAAGACAGCCCCAGCAAGCCGTTGGTGGACAAGTACATGAACGGTCGCGCTTCCAGCATCCTGAGTTTTGGCATCAAGGGCGGGCGCGAGGCGGGCGCCAAGTTCATCGACGCGCTCAAGCTCATCGTGCGGCTGGTGAACATCGGCGACGCCAAGTCACTGGCCTGCCACCCGGCCAGCACCACCCACCGCCAGCTCTCGCCGGCAGAACTGGAGAAGGCGGGCGTGTCGGAAGACATGGTGCGCCTGTCCATCGGGCTCGAGCACATCGACGACATCATCGCCGATATCGAGCAGGCGCTGCAGGCGGCCGGGTAAAGTAAGCCCAACGCAAAGGCGCCAGGGCGCAAAGGGGCAGGAATCGCTTTGCGCCCTGGTGTTGTCGAGAGAGAGCCATGGATCGCGTCAAGTCCAGAGGCTTACAACGGCTTATTGGCCCACCCGCTCCAGCAAGGTGATCACTTCGTAGTGCACGGTGTGCAGGAACATGTCCAGCAGTCGCAGGCTGGGCATCTGCATCAAGTCCCGCGCCAGGGTCTTGGTATTACAGTTGGGGTAAATCACCCAGCGCACTGCCGACTGTTCGAGAAAGCCGCACAGCTCTGACACGACCCCCCGCCGCGGCGGGTTGTTACCGACCTCGTCTACCGCCTACATCATTGTTAGGCGTCCTCCAACTCTGGGGGTGTACCTCTAACATTCCTGCCGTCGTGGCTTTCTCCCGCAGGGAGAAGGGATAAACCTCTTTTTCAACGGCCTGTCAGAATCTGAACTGGATTCTTCATGGCCGCCTCCGCGTTTTGAGCAGTCTTGCAATACGCGCACGCAGGGCTATCTTTTGAAATATAAATATTTCATTACTGCTAAAAGCTGCGCCAACCTTGAAGGTCAATCAACCGAGGAGAGCGCCATGACATGGAAAAGTCTGGTTCTTGGTGGTTTGGTTGGGCTGGTCGCGTTGGGTAGTAGCTTCTCCTATATACAGGCAACCGCTCCGGTCAATGAAGCAGCCTTGAAAGGCCTTATCAAAGGCATCGACAACAAAAACGACGCACGCAACCTAACCAATGCTATCCGTACTATCAATGATGGAAGACAGATCTTCCGTTTCGATACCTTTGGCAGCGAAATCTTCTGGGGCGGACAACTGCGGCTGCACGAGGCGATCGTAGGCGAAGCGCTGGGTGGGGTAGGGCCGGGATTGACACCTGCCGCGGCGCTGGAGCTTGGCCTCAAAGTGGATGTGGACGCGCTGCCGCGCTCCTTGCGCAAAGACCTTCGCCGCGGCCGGGTGGATCTTGAGGACCCGGCCACGACAGTGGCCTTGTTGCGGCTGAACGCGGTGGTGGGGGTCAAGGGGTTCTTTGATGCGTCCGGTCAATTGACCTCGGTCGGCACCCAGTGCGCACTCTGTCACTCCGTAGTGGACAACTCGTTCGCGCCCGGCATCGGCAAGCGTTTGGATGGATGGGCAAACCGTGATCTAGACGTGGGCGCCATCGTGGCACTGGCCCCCGACTTGAATCCTTTCGCAACCCTGCTGGGAGTGGATCAGCAGACAGTCCGTACCGTGCTGCGTTCCTGGGGGCCCGGCAAGTTCGATGCAGAGCTGGTCCTCGACGGCAAGGCGTTCCGTCCCGACGGCAAACCGGCCGCGACGCTGCTACCGCCCGCCTTCGGGCTCGCCGGCGTGAACCTGCACACCTGGACCGGCTGGGGTTCGGTCACCCACTGGAACGCGTTCGTGGCAACGCTGGAAATGCACGGGCAGGGCACGTTCTTCGACCCGCGGCTTGATGATGAGGTCAAGTTCCCGATCGCGGCGGCAAACGGTTTTGGCAACGTGCGCGCGGATCCGGACCTCATCACCGCGAAACTCGCGGCGCTGCACCTGTACCAGCTCTCGATCCCTGCGCCGCGTCCGCCGAAAGGAAGCTTCGATGCCGCAGCGGCAGCGCGCGGGAAGGCGTTGTTCGAGGGCAAGGCGCAGTGCGCCACCTGTCATGTCCCGCCCCTTTTTACCGAGCCGGGCTGGAACATGCACACGCCGGAGGAAATCGGCATCGATGACTTTCAGGCAAACCGCTCCCCGGACGAGCGCTACCGGACCGCGCCACTCAAAGGTCTCTGGACTCATACCAAGGGTGGTTTCTATCACGACGGGCGGTTCGCGAGCCTTGAGGAGGTGGTGAACCACTACGACTCCTTCGGAAATCTGTGGCTCAGCCAACAAGAAATAGCCGATGTTGTGGAGTATCTGAAGTCGCTTTGAAGAGCGCACACTTCTCCCGCCATGGAAGAGGTGGTGTATCGCATGCGGCGCCGCATGCAGTAGGTGGCAGGCAATAGACGGTCGGGCTGGCCCGTCAGGGCGTGACTTGGCGAACAACCGCGATGAGTAAACGCTTTGCCGGGTTGCGTTGCGCCAGCTCGACCCACATCAACCGCAACTCTTCGGCGTGGCATGAGGCCCGATCAACGCCAAGGCGCCGAGAGATTTGCAGGAGTGGCTGCGCCGCGAACCTGCCGCCGGTTCTGGGCAAAGCCCCGCCTGCAATGGTCACGATTTGCCAACCGCTCGTAAACCCTGATCCACCCGCTCCAGCAAGGTGATCACCTCGTAGTGCGCGGTGTGCGGGAACATGTCCAGCAGCCGCGCCCGGCGCAACCGCAGGCTTGTCATCCGCGCCAGGTCCCGCGCCAGGGTTTCGGCATTGCAACTGGAGTAGATCACCCAGCGCACCGCCGCCGACTGATCGAGAAAGTCGCACAGCTCTGGTCCGATCCCCCGCCGTGGCGGGTTGACGATCACCAGGTCCGGCACCTCCGGGTTGCACACGGCAAAGTCGGCAGCGTCCAGCGCGCGAAAGCGGACCCGCTCAAGGCCGATCTCGTTGCGGCTCTGCTCGGCGCTGGCGATGGCCTCGGTGCTGAGTTCGATGCCGGTAACCTTGCGGCGGCCGTCGGCCACGTGCAGGGCAAAACCGCCGACCCCGCAAAACAGATCCCAGACACTGTCCGGGCCGAGTTCCTCCACCCACTCCCGCGCCTGGCGGTAAAGCGCCGCGGCCACGGCGGTATTGGTCTGGAAAAAGCTCATCGGCCGCAGGTGCAGGGGAATACCGTTGAGCCGCATGGTGAGGCTCGCCTGCTCGGTGAGCACGATTTCCTGGTCGCCCTCCAGCACCGCCTTGTGCACGGGTTGCAGATTCACCGACGCTACCCGCAACCCCGGCAGCGCGGCCTGCAACTCCGGCAGGTGCTTGCGTATGCGTCCCAACGACTCCTGTGAGCGCAGCACGAACCGCACCATCAGCTCGCCGGAATGCTCCGCCAGCGTCACCAGCACATGCTTCAGCTCGCCACGGCGAGCGGCGATGTCGTAAGGCGCGATCCGGGCCAGGCGAATGAACGCCTCCAGCGGCGCGAAACAGTCCCGCAACGCCGGCGGGTAGAGCGGACAGTCCACCAGCGACACCCCATGTCCGCGGGCATCGACGGTCCCCAGCACCGGCCGTTCGTAGCTGCCGCTGACCGCCATCTTCGCCTTGTTGCGAAAGCCCGCCTTCGCGCTCGCCATCGGCGACAGCCATTCAACCTCGTCATAGGCAGCCAGCAGCCCACGACAGTGCGCCGCCTTGGCGGCCAACTGCTCGGCATAGGGCTGCTCGATCAGGGAACAGGAGCGGCAACGGCCCGCGGCGTAGTGGGAACAGTGCATGGGGGTTGGAACAGTAGGGGAAAAGACAACGGACTCTTTACGCTGACCCGATAATGAACCTGTCACATTTACTCGTTCGCTCTCCCGTTCAGAGCAACGGATCCGGCGGCGGCAATTGGATGTAGAAGCCGTTCTCGTTGAGCTTGGCGATGACCTCGGCCGCATCGGCACGGGCGAGCCGTCGCTCGGGAGTCAGCTCCAGCTCCATCGCGCGCTCAGGTTGGCCGAAGAAGGACATGACCGCA
>JBAYZB010000233.1:0-4723 GCA_041672765.1 Gammaproteobacteria bacterium
CTCCAGGCAGCGCCCGTGGCGATGCAGCCAGTCCACCAGGAAAGGCTCCTCGGGCCAGTCGTGGCGCTTGACGTACAGCACCCGGGTCCCGTTGCAGGCCGCCTCGGCGAAGCTGCCGTAGCCGGGTTTGGTGATCAGCGCGTCGCAGGAGCGCAGCACGTCCGTAAAGTGCATGTCCAGCGCCTCCAGCGACACCACATCCGGCCGCCTGACGTCCCAGTCCGCCTGCACCACCCAGCGCACATCCGGCAGGCGCGGCCAGGCCTCCATGGGCAGGCGCATGGGGATGCCGCCCAGCGCCACCAGCACCAGCCGGTCCCGTTCGCCCAGACCCAGCGCCGCGTCGATTTCCGCGCGCCGGTTGCGCCCCAGGCGGGCGATCGGGCCGATCGGTCTGCGGTTGTGCAGGGTCGCCATGGGCATGCTCGGTTCGGTCTGCAGGAACCAGTCCGCGGCATTGTAGGCCTCCAGCATCTGCCGCAGGATCACCTTGGCCTCCGGGCGGTCGCCGCAGTAATGGCCGTAGATGTCCGCCCAATTCAGGGAGCAGAGCGCCACCGCCGGGATGCCCGACCGTGCCGCCGCCGCGAGGACGCGATAGGAAACGTTGGAGAGCACCAGATCGGGCGCGAGGCTGCACAGCCGCCCGGCCACGCGGTCGACGGCCCGGTCCCAGTCGCGGTGGAACCGCTCGTACTCGCAGGCGCTCTCCTCTGCCAGAATGTCCACTGCGCTGGACATGATCATGCCGATGTCGTCCGCTTCCGGGATATGCTCGAACGGCCCGTCGAAGCGGCTTTCAAGGATGTAGCGCGGCGCCGCGGTGAGCAGGGTCAGGCGCAGGTCCGGAATCCGACTGCGCAGTGCATTCACCACCGGCGCCACCTGCGCCGTATGGCCGAAACCATGGGAAGAAATGACGACGAGAAGATGCATTCAATCCGTTTCCTGTGAGTCGTTGGCCGGCACGGTCGCGCCGGCCCGCTGAACGACCTGCGCCGGCAGCCGTTCCATGAAATAGCACAGACAATCCTGGCGCACCACCCGCTCGTCGCGGCTCAGCATGGAGGGCATGACGGGCACCGCCGTGCTGAGCGCGCCGTCCTCCAACCGGAAATAGCGTGCGCTCACGTCCCGGCCGCGCTCGTCCCGGGCCTCCAGGCACACGCCCCGGTCCGGGCGCACCCATCCTAGCACCGTTCCGGCGGGCAACTCACGGAAATTGAGCAGTTCCAGGTCGGCGACAAAGCGCAGGTCCGCGACGGGATCGGTGAAGCTGAAGCTCACGGTGTCCGGCACCCGCACGATGGCTACGGTGTGGAACAGATCGATGTCGTGGGGCGGCACGGGATGTGTTGGAATCTCGGCCAGATGCAGGCAGGCATCCAGGTACTCCGCCGCGTGTTCCATACCCAATGCCTGGCCCGGCTGACCGCACTCAAGGGTGACCGCGGGGCAGAACTCGGCAAAGGCCATGGCCTGCACCCCGAGCGGACGGATGAAATGCACCACCGTGCGGCTGAACAGTGCGGCAAGGTGCAAGAAACGCTGCCCAAGGCGGTTGATGCAGGCGTAGTGCGGGTTGATCCCCGTGTTGTTGTGGATGTCGACGCTTGCGAACACGCGCCGCGCACGCATCTCGTCCACCACTTGACGCATCATCCGGTGCTCCGGCGTGTCGCCCACGACTCCGGGCGGCCAGATGCGATTGTAGTCCGGCTGGCCGTCCAGGACACGCAGACCGTGGCGGGCCGCCGCCACATTGCCGATGAAGACGGACAGGGCGCGCGGCAATTCACGCCCCGCGTGCCCACGCAGCAATACCCGCACCGCGTCCAGACCGACGGGCTCGTTGCCGTGCAGCAGCACCGCAGCGAACAGCGGCTCGGCGCGGCGCCCCGGCAGATGGATCAAGGTCGGGCCGGCGAGTATCCGGTGGAGTTGGGCGGCATCCGTTTCCAGCAGTCCGGAAGGCAGCGAATCGAGAACGGTCAGCATGGGCGCACACCCCATTCGTGGACCGGATTGCCCCGGCGCTGGCACGCGGCGTAGGCGGCCGTGAGCGCCCGCATGTCGCGGCCGTTGTTTTCCACGTAGGTGCGTTGCCACGTGGCGCCGTTGCAGCCGCAGGTCACGCGGTCTTCGATGACATCGAGATAACGCTGCACATCTTCCCCAGCGACTTTCAGCGCTTCCAGCCCGCGCCGCGCCATGGGCAACAATTCTTCCAGAATCAGGTTGCGCACCGACACCGCCCTGCCGTCCAGCCAGACCACGGTTGCATGCAGCCCGTGGCGGGCCGCGGCGTAGAAATTGTCGCGCGCCTGGGCGAACGTCAGTTCCTGCTCGGGCGGCACGGTGCGGGTGGCGAGGAATTCGCTCAGGCCGAAATAAAAGGCGGCATTGGCGATCTCGTCCACCGCCGACGGGCCGCTCGGCACCACGCGATGCTCGATGCGCAGATGGGGACGGCCTTCGGCGTCGAAGCCGATCAAGGGGCGGTTCCAGCGCCAGATGGTGCCGTTGTGCAGGCGCAGATGGCTCAGGCGGGACGAATCGTCGTTGAGTTCGATCGGCAGCAGCACCGGATAGGCTGCGCAGTTCTCCACGAAGAACTCCTCCAGCGATTCCCGCACGTAGCCGGAACCGAAGGTGACGCGTTGCCGCGGCATTTGCGCAGGCGCCGCGACCCCGTCGAGTTCCACCGACTGTTCGAACAGCGGGATGCGCGTCTCGTCCCACAGATCCTTGCCGAACAGGAATGGCGAGTTGGCCGCCGCCGCCACCATGGGCGCCGAAACGATCAGCGCGGCATTGAAATAGCGCGCGGCCTTGGATTGGGGCACCTGCAGGTGGATCTGGAACGAAGTGGTGGCCGCTTCGAGCATCACGTCGTAGTGTGTGACCCGCAACCGCTCATCGCCCGCGATGTTCACCCGCAGCGGGCTTCCCTGCCGCATTTGCAGCACTCGGTCATTGATCGCGCGATAACGTCTGAGGCTGGACATGTTGACCAGCCCCAGCTCGTCCTCGCGCACCGTGGGCAGGATGCCGATCATGAGCGCATCGGCGTCGAGCTCGGCCGCCGCCGCGCGGCACGCAGCCCAGGTGGATTCGAGCTCCGCCTGCATGCGCCGCAGCGCATCGCCCTGCAGCCGTTGCGGCGTACTGTTGACTTCGAAGTTGAATTTCGCGAGCTCCGGAACCACCAGGGAGGTGTCGAGACGTTCCAGCAGGCGGTCGTTGATCGGCGCCGGCCGCTGTTCACGATCGATCAGCCAGGCCTCCAGCTCGAATCCCCCCACCGGATCGTGTTCGACGAAGCGCCCCTCCCGGAACCACTGCCGCAGCAGTTGCGTCTCCTGCTGCAGGCGCCGGGAAAACCGCTCGAAGTCCTGGGGCAAGAATCGGGTGGTTGGGATCTCTTCGCCCATGGCTCGGGAGCCCGCTTCATCCTCCACGCCGCTGTACTGGGAGTCCAGCAGATCGGACCACGCGCATTCGTGGTCTTCCAAGAGTGTAAGCAGCCCCTGCCGGAATGCCAGAAATCGCGGTCAGGCCGCGGAAGATCGCCGTCGCCCGCTCCGGACCGTTTTTCAACCCCGCGGGCGGGATGCGCCTGCGCGCAGCAACCGGTCCAACTGGGCCAGCCGCTCCGGCGTGCCGATGTCCATCCATCTCCCCCGATAATGCTCCCCGCCGACCTGCCCCGCCTCCGCAGCGCGGCGCAGCAGCGGCGCCAGCGGAAAGGCTCCGGGCGCACAGTTCGCGAACAGCTCAGGCCGGTACACGCCGATGCCGCTGAAGGTCAGACGCTCCGGACCATCGTTGCGCATCAGCGACCCCACGAGCGCGAAATCCCCCTGCGGGTGCTGCGGCGGATTGTCCACCAGTACCAGATGCGCGAGACCCGCCGGCTCCCGGGGGATCTGTGCGAAGGGATAATCCGTCCACACGTCCCCGTTCACCACGAGAAACGGCCCGTCCCCCAGTAGCGGCAGCGCGCGGAAGATACCGCCGCCCGTCTCCAGCGCCTTTTCGCCCTCCGGCGAATAGCGGATGCGTACGCCGTAGCGGCTGCCGTCCCCCAGCGCCTGTTCGATCTGAGCGCCAAGATGGGCGTGGTTGATCACGACATCGACGAATCCCGCCCGGGCCAGCGCGTCCAGATGGTATTCGATCAGCCGGCGCCCGCCGGCCTGGAGCAGCGGTTTCGGCGTGTGGTCGGTGAGGGGCCGCATGCGCTCGCCGCGGCCGGCGGCCAGGATCATGACTTTCAATTTTTGACCTGCCTTTAAGACCTGTTTCGTATAGGTTTTGCGCGGCTATCGCCGCAAGATTGATTTTTGATGCGGGGAATCCGCCCCCGCGGGCGGGCTACTTTTCTTTGTTCGGCCAAAGAAAAGTAGCCAAAAGAAAGGCCGCCCCGATGCCGCGCCCTGCGGGTCCCCTGCGCTTCTCGGTCAGGGCGGGCGCGCACGTCGGGACAGGGATGGCCCGTCGGGCGACCCCCGCTTTGGGCGAGACAAATCGGCAGGAACGCCGATTTGCACGGCACAAGCCGCCCGCAGGGAACCCCGACAGGGGCGGCTCCGTGGGGTGTCCTTTCTTTGCCTACTTTCTTTGGACAAGCAAAGACAAATTCGCCGGGAGCGACCACATCGCCGGGAGCGATGTGGGACATGCGCAGCATGGCCCGCAGGGCGAATCCCAGGGAGGGGAT
>JBAYZB010000234.1:0-4720 GCA_041672765.1 Gammaproteobacteria bacterium
TGTCCATTTACCGTGCCGCTTCAACTGCCCGATGAGGTGTGCGCCGGAGTCCGCCGCGTTTCCCTCGGCGCTCCACAAAAGGGTGAGCCGTTGACCCTGCAAGGCGTCTTGCGCATAACCGAACAGCGCACAGAAGGCTGGATTGGTGTATTGGACGCAGTGCCGCGAATCGGTAATGACCACCGCTTCGGAGGCTTGGCGCAGGGCCTCGCTGAGGATGCGCCGCTCCCGTTCTATCGCCAGATTTTCCGTGATGTCGATGAGAACATGCACCCCCCCCGCAGGCGTTCCATCCAGGCGATATATCGGGAAGCTGCGGGACACGAATGTCTGGCCCGATTCTGTAGAGAACTGATCGACATGCTGGTCTATGGTGCATTGCAGCATGGCCTGACGGCAGCCCGGCAACGGACCCTGCCCCCTCGGAAATGCCTTCCAGTAGGGCCTGCCGATGATCGCCTCCGCAGGCTTGCCCGCCAGTTCGGCATAGGCACGATTGACCCGCACCACCCGGAACTGCGCGTCATGCTGGAAGACAGGATCACCGACTGCGTCGAACGCCGCCTGCCAATCCCGCTGCGCCTGTTCCAAGTCCAGGAGCCGTGCTTTCAGTGCTTCGATATCTTCCACGACTGCGCCTTTCTTTTATTCGTTGATTTCGGCAATCGTCCCCACCACCTGCCCGGAACCGCGAACCGTGGACAGCCTTTTCGCCCGCTCGCCGCAATGCTTTGCGGTTTGCACCACGTTCGTTACGCGCCGCGCCGCTTCGGCCCCCACAGCCGCAGTGCCGGCGCCCGTTCCTCCACACCCCAACCGCCTGCCGCAGGCGAAGCGTGCCAGGCACATAGTCCGGAAACAGGAGACCCCGACCACACGACCGTCGGCGGGACGATTCCTGGATCAGAATTGGTCTCGCCAGGATCCCGCATTTCTTTATTCACCGTGGTGTCGGGGTGTTCGCAGGGCGGGCCGATTATATCGGGCTTGTCATTAAAATGTAAAAATCACGGAACATTAAAATGGTCGAGCAATTTTTCGAAGTAGGCGGCTTCGACTTGCAGGTTGCGTCGGCCGCCACGCGCCAGGCTCAGGCGCAACATCAACACTTCGAGCCGCTTGCGCGCCTGCTGCCGCTCATCCCCGTCATGCGTCCTCCACAGCAGGTCTTCCACCTGCCGGATCTCGTTGCGGATCAACACCTCCTCAGGCACGTAGCCGGCGTTCTTGAGAATCCGGTAGGCCACGCGCAACTCTTCCGGCACCATGGAGTCATCATCCAACTCCAGGGGCTTGCCCGCCCCCGGCAGGTTATCGAACTCGCCCCGCTCCATCGCTTCCGCGATGCGTGCCTCGGCAATCTGGTCTAGCAACCACATATGCCAATCCGCTCTTGGCAATGCCGCCTCCGACCATCGGCGGCGGCGCCGTTACAAAGCCGGTGCCGTCGGCAGGCCGGCGACCTGGAGCAGCAGTTCGGCAACCTTCCGGTTCGGCGCGGCGGACATGAAAGCTCCCCGGTACAGGTTGCGCTCCACGGCTGCGGGTATTCGAAAAGGATGGATTACGCCGGGCGCGAACGCAACGCGCGACGGCCTTTCAGCCCCGCGGTCGGGGAGGAATCATGCCGGAGCGAGGGAACCGCCGGATGGTCGCGCCGGTTGGCGTCCGCATTCATCCGTTTCAGATCAAACAATAATTAGTCGTTGCCTTCGCCATGATCCTGTGACACAGGTGGTTCTCAGGCGCGCTGGAGCAGCGTCTATACTTGAGTGTTTGAAGGCACCCGGCATGAATGGAAGCTTGCTCGCGAAACAGATGCGGCGCCGCGGCATGAGCGGGTATTGGATTCGCAGGACGCGGATGGAGTGGATCGGCCAGTCGTTGGCCGAACGCCGGCATGCAATTTGTGCGGTTGGTTGCACGGTGGCGAATTCTCTATCAACGCACAGCGTACCGAGTATCGTTTATGAATATATATATCGGCAATCTGTCCTATACGGTTACGGAAGACGATTTGAGAAACGCTTTCGCCGCGTTCGGCGAAGTGGCCAGCGCATCGGTCATTACCGATAAGTTTTCGGGCCAGTCCAAGGGATTCGGGTTTGTGGAGATGCCCCGGAACGCCGAGGCGGACCAGGCCATCAAGGCGTTGAACGGCTCCCAGTTGAAAGGGCGCGCCATCAAGGTGAACCAGGCCAAGCCGCGCAGCGATGGCCCGACGCGCAGACCGCGGTATTAAGCCAAGATCGGCTTGACGGGGAGAACGCCACCTGGGCGTGCCGCGGCAGTTTGGCGGTACGGGTGGCGACCGAACCAGTCATCGCTACGAATTGAAAGGGGGCACGCTTTCCACGAGATATCCGTGGATGATGTGTCCCCATTTTCTTTCCGTTTTGCCGCAGAGCGGGTATTGGCTCGACGATGGGCAGGGTACGGTGAATGCAGTGAACCGCACCGTTCGCGGCAACCTGCCCCATAACCACTTTCATACGAAGGCTATGGTGAAGACACGGAAGGCGCTGTGCCTTGCTCAATACCCGGGCGTGTTCTTCTCCACCCACCTGGCTCCTTTCTCCAATTCCTCCTTTTTCCAGAAAGGGGCGCGCGACTTGAGTTCTTCCATGAGATAACGGCAGGCTTCGAATGCGGCGGCACGGTGGGCCGACCACACAGCCACCAGCACGATGGGATCGTTGGGGCGTACCTCGCCGATGCGATGGATGATGAGGCTGTCCAAAATGTCCCAGCGGCGCGCGGCCTCTTCGCCGATGTAGCGCAGATGCCTTTCGGTCATGCCCGGATAGTGCTCCAGGGTCATGGCATGCACGGTATCGCCTTCGTTGAACTCGCGCATGGTGCCCACGAAGACCGCGGTAGCGCCATACCGTCCCGCGCAGCCAAGTTGTTCATCCTGGTAACGCTGCACCTCGCCCCAGGGATCGAAACCGCTGTCGCGCAGCTCCGCGTGCACGCTCATCCTCCCGTGATCGGGGGAAAGAAGGCCACCTCGTCGCCGTCCTTGACCGGATGATCGGGGTCGGCGTATTCCATGTTCACGGCCACCAGCACGTTGCCCGGCAGGTCCAGCCCTTCGCTCACGTGCGCCCAGACATCCGCCACCGTATCGACATCCAAAGCATCCACCACATCCTCGGCGCGGCCCATACGCTCGCGCAGGCTAGCGAAGTACTTCACATGGATCGGCATCGTCAGGCCCCTCGCATCGGAATACAGCCGCGAGTATATCAGAAAAGCCTTCGCGGCCGACGCCCACTGGTTCCTGGACCTCCGTTGCGCACCCCGCTATATGAAACGCGGCTATTCGATGACCCCACAGGCAATGCGCGCTCCCCCACCGCCCAGGGGTTCCGGCGTGTCGGCATAGTTGTCGCCGCCTGCATGGATCATCACGGAGCGCCCCTTCAGATCCGCCACCTTCAGCCGCGGCGCCACCACCGCCTGGCCGGCCGTGCCGTCGTCCGCCACCCGCAACGCCGGCAGGTCTCCCAAATGTCCCTGTCCCGTGGGGCCGGCATGGGTGCCGGTCTTCTGCGGGTCGTAGTGTCCGCCGGCGGCAAGCGCCGCCTGCGGCTTGCCGTCCTTCTCCCCCGGTGCGCAACTCGGCTTCTCGTGCACGTGGAACCCGTGCGCGCCGGGCGGCAGACCGGCAAGGTTAGGCGTCAGCACCAGGCCCTCGGGGCCGTCCTCCGCCTTTACCGTACCGATCGCTGCCCCGATCCCGGTCGCCTCCACCCTGTGCATCTGGATGGTCACCTGTTCCGCCCGGCAAAACGGCGCTGCACCAAGTGTCAACACCGCAGCAAACAGCAACGTTGTCCTCATGGCGCCTCCATCACAGCTCCGGTCATTTCCTTCATGCACGCTATCCTTATCAATAGCACACACCCCAAGGGGGCGCAGGAGAACGGATTACCGACCGTACCGCCGTGCTCGCGCCGGCGTGGGAGCAGTGCGAAATCCAGGCTACAGTTATCGGTATGTCCCCGAATACAGACGGGACAGAAGAACAATCCGCGGGAACGAACACGACTCTCCTTCGCCGGAGACCAGGCAGTTCCTGCCCATGCAGTCGAATCGCCACGGCCGCGCCATGGATAAACTCGAACAATCAACTCATCCCCACGCTCCCGCCCAACTGATCGACCGGTTCGGACGGCATGTTACCTATGTGCGCGTCTCGGTCACCGACCGCTGCGATTTCCGCTGCGTCTACTGCATGAGCGAGCAGATGACCTTCCTGCCGCGGGCGCAGATCCTGACCCTGGAAGAGATTCTGTTCCTGCTGCGCGCCTTCTGCGACTTGGGTGTCACCAAGGTGCGCATTACCGGCGGCGAGCCGCTGGTGCGCCAGAACGTGCTGTGGCTGTTCCGGGAAGCCGGAAAACTCGCGGGTTTGAAGGAACTGGTGCTGACCACCAACGGCTCGCAACTCGAGCGGGCGGCGCACGAGCTGCGCGCGGCGGGCGTGAAGCGCGTCAACATCAGCCTCGACAGTCTCGACCCGGAGCGCTTCCGCCGCATCACGCGCTACGGCGATTTGCACAAGGTATTGCGCGGCATCCGGACTGCGCTGGACGCCGGCTTCGAGCGCGTCAAACTCAACTCGGTCATTCTCAAGAACCGCAACCACGACGAGGTGGTCGATCTGGTGAACTTCGCCATCGAGCGCGGCATCGACATCAGCTTCATCGAGGAA
>JBAYZB010000235.1:0-4720 GCA_041672765.1 Gammaproteobacteria bacterium
GTGGCCGCGTTGGTGATCGGCAGCGTGATCGGGCTGTTCTACTACCTGCGCATCGTCGCCGTGATGTACGGACAGGAGAAAGGACTCGTACTCCACGTCCCCGCCATCTCGCCCGCCGGGAGCCTGCTGCTCGCGGTGCTGACGCTGCTGCTCCTGTGGCTTGGCGTGTATCCCGCCTCGCTCATGCGCGTGATTCAGGCGATGGTGCTAAATATTGTCTAGACAACGCCGAAGAATACAGGCTCTGTCGCCATCGATGCGATGGGAGAGGTCCGCGAATGGGAGAGGATCGGGACGTGCAAGCCTTCATGCCTGATTCCAGGGATTGCCGGGGGCATGTGTGATTGCGAGATCCGATCTCCAAGTTTCGATTCTGGCCGGGATTGCCCTGTGCTGGATCGTCTCGACCGTAAAGGCGGAGCCGTACATCGGCCAGTTCGAGCTCAAGACGCTGGAAAGCGAGCCGGGCCGGTTCGAGTTCCAGAGCCAGAACGCCTGGTCCTGGAACCAGCCTCGCCGGCGAAGCGCAACCGGGGCGGAGGGAATCGTGTTCGACGAGAACAGCGTCATCCGATCCCGCCATGCGCTCGAACTGGAGGCCGGAATCACCCGCAGGCTCAAGACGCGGGTGGGTATCGAGCTGGAGAAGGAGCGGATCGACGAGCCGGAGACGCTTCGCCAGGCGAACGATTTCGGATCCATGCGCCTGGAAGAATTCGGTGCCGAGCTCATCGCGATACTTGTCCCGCGGGAGGAAGACGGCTTCGGCTTCGGCATCGTGGCCGAACTGGAATGGCCCGTGGACGAGGCGAGACATCTGGTCCTCGGCCCTATTTTCGAATTCCAATCGGGGCGCTGGTTCGCGGCCGCCATTCCAACGTTGGTCCACGCCTTCGGCGGAGAAGCGGAGGACGGCGGGAAGTTCGACAACAAATGGGACTTCGCCTACGCCACGCAGCTTGCGTACACGTTCTCCGACACCTGGAAGCTCGCGCTCGAAGGTTACGGAACCGTCGAACGGCTAGGCCGCACCGGTCACCCGTCGGAATCGGCCCGGCTGTTCGGCGACTTCGACCAGCATCGTCTCGGACCGGTGCTGTATTACACGACCCGTCTCGGCGGACCGCGCTATGCCGCTCAATCGGACGATCGGAACGAATCAGGCACGAGCCTGACCATCGGGATCGGGCTGCTCGAAGGACTCAATGACAACACGCCGGAGCATACGTTGAAACTCAGCGTAGAAGTTGATTTCTAATTTGGCGCGGAAATTACCGCGGGTAATCCCTGCTCGGTTATCCGCGAGCTGGCAAACAGGACGGGACCGAGGGAATAGGATTCAATCCGTCGGTCCTCCTATGAGGCGTGACGCTGTATTGTCTGCACATGTCCAGGCAGATTCTCGGTCTTGCTGTATGGCTCGCGATCGCGTTCGCCGCCGCGGCGGTCGGGGCTGCGGCGTCGATCCATGCCGAAACGTTCTATGCCGAACTCGTACGTCCCGACTGGGCGCCGCCGTCATCGGTGTTCGGGCCCGTTTGGGCGATGCTCTACGCCTTGATGGGTGTTGCGGCGTGGCTGGTTTGGCGCGTTGGCGGCTTTCGTGCGGCGCGGGGGGCGTTGTCTCTATTTCTTGTGCAGCTTGCTCTGAACGGGCTGTGGAGCTGGCTGTTCTTTGGTTGGCAGCGCGGCGCGCTGGCATTTGCCGACATAGTGCTCTTGTGGGTAATTATTGCCGCGACCATTGTCGCGTTCCGGCGCGTGTCGGTGCTCGCCGGTGTGCTGCTGCTCCCCTATCTGCTGTGGGTGAGCTATGCCGCGATGCTGAACTATGCGGTGTGGCGGCTCAATCCACAAAGTTTGGGCTGAGGGCACCGGTTTGGCTGGCCTGTCGGATCGGGGACCTATGTCCACCGACCGCGCCTTGCGCAGGCGCGGCCTCGTAAGACCTCGGAACGCGCCAGCCCGCTATCACGACAATCGAAGGATTGTCGCTTCGCTGATCTGGATGATGGGCTCGATGTCCGTGTAATTGGGGATGTCTCCCATGATCGCATCCGCATGGGGGCCGAAGGCGGTTTGAAATGCCTCCGGCGAATCGAAGAGCAGGTGCGCCATGGCGACGTAGGCCGGTGGCGAGTCCGGTTGCGGGCCGCTCATTCCGCGGTCCGCCATGACGCCTCGCAGTGCCGGCGCGAGCTTCTCGGCGACCATCGGCATGTGCGTGTTGAAGTAATAGTCGAAATCGAATCTGCTGCCTTCCTTGGCGGGATAGAGAACGCTTACCTTGATCATGGATTCCGTGTCCTCCGTCGTATAGGCGAGCGCGGCGGTCGATGCGCCATTAATGCCTGGTCCTGATAACAGAATAGATCAGGAATATCCTCAAAGATGTCCGCACCCGCCGCAAATCGGCGCTTACCCGGACTTGTCCTTGAACTGCAGCGCCGCGGAGTTGATGCAATAACGCAGGCCGGTGGGTTGCGGTCCGTCGTCGAAGAGATGGCCCAGGTGTGCGCCGCAGGTCGCGCATTTCACCTCGGTGCGGGTCATGCCATAACTGTAATCGGGCGCGGTCTCCACGGCGTCCTCAGCCATGGGTGCCCAGTAGCTCGGCCAGCCCGTGCCTGAATCGTATTTATGGTCGGAACTGAACAACGGCGCGTCACATGCGACGCAGTGGTAGAACCCCTTGCCCTTGTGGGCGTGATACTTGCCGGTGAAGGCCGGTTCGGTGCCGCCCTCGCGGGTGATGTGGTATTGCTCCGGCGTCAGTTGGGTGCGCCATTCCTCGTCGGACTTGGTGACTTTGCGGGTCATGTCTCGTCTCCTGCGCGGAAATCTCGCAAGGTTCGTTGCTGGTTGCGGCCGTTGCCCGCTTTGGGTGCGGGATAGGCCGGGCTTGTTGTTTACTCTAGCGTAACCGCGGCCTGTCGCGGACCGATCCGCGACCGTTTCCGGCCCGACGCCATGCGCTGGCGGCCGATTGAAACGAATCTGCATTGCTTATATCAAACAGTGCATAACCGGGTTGCATGCGCTGCATCGTGTTGTCCGATGGCCGGATCATGCGCATATCTTGAGATACGCAAAGACTCCGGGAAATCATGGAGGTGTGGCATGAGGTGGAGTGCATTGCCGGGGCTGATGATGGCGGCACTGTCCGGTCTCCTACTGGCTGCATGCGCGCCGTTCGGCTGGAACTCCGATGAATCCGCCACTGCGGGGGTGCAGGGACAAGAGTCGATCCTCTTCAGCGCAGTGGATGAGAACCGCGACGGGGCCGTTACCCAGGAGGAGTTGCTGACCTATTTCCTGACGCACGACAGTACCGAGGACGGCGCGCTGGATGCGGGCGAATTCGCCGCGTTCGAAAGCCCGGAGTGGGCAGGCCCTGCCCATCCGCGCGGCGGCAGGAATGATGCCGTTTATTCGGATTTCCTGCGCAATCCGTCGCCCACGGGGCCCGAGGTGGCCGCCCCGCCTGCCCTGCGGGAGCGATTGAGGGAGTAGGGGAGGTCCGGGGTTACGTCGGCGGCGCGGAGTGTCTGGACGGCTCCGGTACGGTGAGCATCAGCAGCAGGCCGAGCAGGAACAGGCCGATGATGACGCTCATGCCGATGCGCTGGCTGTCGAACAGAAAGGTAAACCACCCCACCAGCAGCGGCCCGACAAACGCCGTGGCCTTGCCGGACAGCGCATAGAGGCCGAACAGCTCGTTGCGCAGCTCCGCCGGCGCCATGCGTGCGAGGAACGACCGGCTTGCCGCCTGCACCGGGCCCACGAACACCCCGAGCAGTGTCCCCAGGGCCCAGAACCATGCCTGTGATTCCACCAGCAGCAGGAGCGTGCCCGGCACGATCAGACCCACCAGCGAGAGCAGGATGGTGCGCTTGCTGCCGATCCAGTCGTCCACCCAGGCGAAGCCGGCCGCGCCGAGGCCGGCCGAAACGTTGAGGGCGATGCCGAACAGCAGCACGTCGGATTCCGTCATGTCGAAGGTGCCGGCCGCGTAGACCCCGCCGAAGGCGAACAGCGTCGCCAGCCCGTCGATGTAGATCATCCGCGCGGTGAGGAAATGGACGATGGTGCGGTAGCGGCGGATGTGCACTATGGTCTCGCGCAGTTGCCGCAGGCCGTCGCGCACCGCGGCGCGGGCGGGCTTGCCGGTGCGGGGCGTGTCGGGGGTGAACAGGAACAGCGGCAGCGCGAACACCAGATACCATCCCGCCGCCAGCAGAAACGTGGCGCGCACGTGCTCCGCCGATTCGCGGTCCAGCGGAATCCAGGGATGGTCCGCCTCCACGAAGGCCAGCAGCGCCACCACCAAGCAGAGCAGGCCGCCGACGTAACCCGCGCTCCAGCCCCAGCCGGACCAGCGGCCGATGTGGGACTGCGGCACCAGTTGCGGCAGCATGGCGTTGTAGAAGATGACGGCAAGCTCCTCGCTCACGGTGCCCACCGCGAGCAACACCAGCGCGAGCCAGAGATAATCCGGCGCCGGACGCACGAACCAGAGCAGGGCGGTGGCGCCGACGCACAGCAGTGTAAATGCCAGAACCCAGGGTTTGCGCCGCCCGCTCTGATCCGCCACGGCGCCCAGGATGGGACCGGCGACCGCCACCAGCAGGCCGGCGATGCCCAGGGCGTTGCCCCAGAGCATGCTGCCGACGCTTTCATCCTCGGCCACGGCGCGGGTGAAATAGGCCGCGAACACGAA
>JBAYZB010000236.1:0-4715 GCA_041672765.1 Gammaproteobacteria bacterium
GCCGCTTCGGCGAAAACGCCGAGAGTGCCGGGCCAATGCAGCGCAGAAAAGCACGTTACTCATTAGAAATTTCGTCACACAGGCAGCGGTCT
The DNA here is from genome assembly GCA_041672765.1 of Gammaproteobacteria bacterium. GTDB lineage: Bacteria > Pseudomonadota > Gammaproteobacteria > JBAYZB01 > JBAYZB01 > JBAYZB01. The sequence goes on from JBAYZB010000236.1 coordinate 93, forward strand.
CGAGAAAATCGGCTCTTTTTCAACAGCCTGCTAGGAATCTCCTTCGTCGCCTGCCCGATGACGCCGTGACGCGCATCGGGCCTCTTCCTCGTCATCGCCTTTTAAGTTCTCTTCACCCGGCAGTTTCTTGGACCAGTTCTACAACGCCGCTATTGAGACTCAGCATAAAAATAATAAATCCATAGTGGCGCAAAACGTTCGGGGTTGGCCGCACATTTTTCTGTGCAAGTTCGTGCAAACCAATTGAGTAGGGGCCGCAATCATGCAATGATAAATCACGACGGTTGCCGGGCTTTTTATTGACATCTCTCAATGCCGATACCCACAGCAAGCCCGCCAACCGATGCAATGGGTTTGCAGTAATAATTACAACAAGGCCTTAGGTCGCATTATCGCCAAGGACCAGGGATTTATGCACCAGGCCCGAGGAGGAGTGAGTATCGGCTATGGAGAGCATTGCCCTGTAGCCTGGATAGGGCGCATGTAGCAAATCCGTTTGCTGCACATGCCGCACTCAGGAATATTTGCACATGCACAAGAGGGAACCCAGGAAAAATTAAATCAATGGATGCATTAACACAACTTATCAAAGTCTGCTTCATCAATTGTTGTTAAGGAGGATTCATGAGACGACAGACCATTACGGCTGCCTTGCTCGCATGCGGGCTACTGACCACCGGCTCAGTACTCGCCGCCCCCCCCTCAGCGGAAATGCTGGGCTTCACCTGCGCCGCATGTCACGGTTATGACGGCGTGAGCAACGGACCTGCCACTCCGAGCATCGCCGGCATGCCCACCGAGTATTTCGTCGAAGCCATGAAGGCATTCAAGACCGGCGAACGCCCCGCCACGGTCATGGATCGCATCGCCAAGGGCTACAGCGATGAAGAACTCGAGATCATGGCCAAATTCTTCGCCGAGAAGGCCTACATCCCGGCCAAGCAGACCTTCGATAACGCCAAGGCCCAAAAAGGCGCGAAGATTCACGAGCGCGCCTGCGAGAAGTGCCACAGCGAAGGCGGCCGCTTTACGGAAGAGGATGCCGGTATCCTGGCCGGTCAATGGATGCCCTACCTGACCTTCGCCTTCGAAGACTTCACCTCCGGAAAGCGCCCGATGGACAAGAAGATGGCGTCGCGAGTGGAAAAGTTGAGCAAGGACGATATCGAAGCGCTGGTCCATTACTACGGCAGCCAGCAGAAATAAGCGGAGGGAGAGCAACTTATGTCGAAGTTCAATCGTAGAGATTTCCTGAAATTTGCCGGTGTCGCCGGCGTCGCGGCGAGCCTGCCCCTGACCGCAGGCCGTGCAAGCGCAGCCGCCACGAAGGCCCGCGTCGTAGTGATCGGCGGCGGTCCCGGTGGCGCCACCGCGGCCAAGTACATCCGTAGCGCCGACCCGTCCATCGAAGTCACTCTGATCGAGCGCAACCAGCACTACCACACCTGCTTCATGAGCAACGAGGTGCTGGCGGGCGTACGTTCCCTGGACTCCATCAAGTTCGGTTATGACGGCCTTGGCAGGCATGGTGTCAAGGTGGTGCACGACACCGTGACGGGCATCGATCCGGTGGCCAAGAAGGTTACCACTCAGGGCGGACAGACGTTCGCGTACGACCGTCTGGTGGTCTCCCCCGGCATAGACTTCCAATGGGGCGCCATCGAAGGCTACGATGAGGCGGCGAGCGAGATCATGCCGCACGCCTGGAAGGCCGGTCCGCAGACCGCGCTGCTGCGCAAACAGCTCGAAGCCATGCCGGACGGCGGCAAGTTCATCCTGGTGGCTCCACCGAACCCGTTCCGCTGCCCGCCCGGGCCCTATGAGCGCGCATCCCTGGTGGCGCACTATCTGAAGCAGCATAAGCCCAAGTCCAAGGTCATCATCCTGGATGCCAAGGACAGCTTCTCCAAGCAGGGTCTGTTCACCCAGGGCTGGGAGCAGTACTACAAGGGTATGATCGAGTGGGTATCCGGCGCCCAGGGCGGCAAAGTGGAAGGCGTCGATACCAAGACCATGACCGTGAAGGCGCTGCTGGAGAACATCAAGGGCGATGTGGTCAACGTCGTTCCGCCGCAGAAGGCCGGCAACATCGCCCATGTGGCGGATCTCGTGGATGAGAAGGGCTGGTGCCCGGTGAACAAGAAGACTTTCGAGTCCACCAAGCACAAGGACATCCACATCATCGGCGACGCCGCCATCGCGACCGACATGCCGAAGTCCGGCTATGCGGCCAACTCCCAGGCAAAGGTCGCGGCCCTGGCCATTGTGGATGCCCTGAACGGCCGCGAACCCGGCACTCCGTCCTACGTGAACACCTGCTACTCCATCATCGCGCCGGATCACGGCATCTCCGTGGCGGCGGTCTACCGCCTCGAAGTGGGCGGCGACGGCGTGCAGAAGATCGTGCAGACGGCCGGCGGCTTGTCGCCCAAGGACGCCAGTCCGGAAGTGCGCAAGCGCGAGGTGGCTTATGCCTATAGCTGGTTCGCCAACCTGACCCACGACATGTTCGGCTGACAGCCCGACGCATGACGTGCCAGCAGACGGGGCCCTCGGGCCCCGTTTGCTTTTGGCGGCACGCGCCTCGCCCTGTCCGCGGCGTTCCACCCATTGCCAATCCGGCGCACGCACTCCTTATCCAACCGGGATACCTCCAAAGAATCACCCAACGAGCACCATTACCGGATGCACATGGCGGCAAAATGCCGTATCGTGACACTTCGTCTTTGAACGGGTGGTGCAACCGTTGTGCAGCTGACAGACCCTCACGGCAGAGTGATCGATTATGTCCGGCTTTCCGTCACGGATCGCTGCGACCTGCGTTGCGTGTACTGTCTGCCGAAAGGGTTCCGAGACTTCGACACGCCGCACAACTGGCTGACCTTTGACGAAATCGAACGGGTGATCCGCGCGTTCGCGGAACTGGGTGTGCGCCGGGTGCGCATCACCGGCGGCGAACCCCTCACGCGCCGCGACCTGCCGCAACTCGCCGGCCTGCTCGCGGCACTGCCCGGCATCGTAGACCTCTCCCTCAGCACCAATGCGGTACAACTGCGCAAGCATGCCGCGGACCTGCGACGCAACGGCGTCAACCGCATCAACGTCAGCCTGGATACGTTGCGGGCGGAACGGTTCGCCGCCATCACCCAGGGCCAACTGCACAAGGTTCTGGACGGCCTGATGGCCGCGAAGGAAGCCGGGTTCCATCCCATCAAGATCAACATGGTGGTCATGAAGGGCGTCAATGACGATGAGGTCGAGGAGATGCTCGCCTTTTGCGTCGAGCACGGCTTCAACCTCCGTTTCATCGAAACCATGCCCACAGGCGAAACCGGCCGCAACGCTTACGGTCGCTACCTGGATCTTCAGGAAGTGAAGCAACGGCTTGCCGACCGCTTCGAGTTGATCTCGAGCGTACTGCCCGGCGGCGGCCCGGCCCGCTACCTGCGCGTGGCCGGCACCGACCTCCACGTGGGATTCATCACACCCATCTCGCAGCACTTCTGCGCCACTTGCAACCGGGTCCGCTTGGGAGCGGACGGCACGCTGTATCTCTGCCTGGGGCAAGACCACAGCGTCGCGCTGCGCCCGCTGCTACGGCAGGGCATCAGCGATGCCGGCCTGAAAGAGGCCTTGGTAGAGGCGCTGCGCCTGAAACCGGAACGCCACGAGTTCCGGGAAAACCCGCACAAAACCATCCGCTTCATGTCCATCACCGGCGGCTGATGGTTTGATAAACATCTCTAACGCAAGGGCGCAAAGGCGCTAAGATTTTGCACTGCGCAACCGCCTTTGTTGAGGCCAGACAGGCTGCAGTTGGACGCTGGTTGTCAGGAAGGCATTGATAGCGGGCCAATATTGATGCGAACAAAGGACCGCGTCGTGGCGCCTTTGTGTTGAAAAAAACCGACCACCTACCCGATGAGCATCTTGGTTCCGAGGACTGCGAGAAACACGGCAAAGAATCGCTTGAGCGTGGCCGTGGGAAGCGTATGGGCGAGGCGCGCGCCCAAGGGGGCGAAGACGATCGTCGCCAACGCCACCACGACAAGCGCGGGCCAGTACACATAACCCGTGCTCCAGGCAGGTAGTCCGGGCTCATTCCAGCCGGTGGCTGCGAAACCGACCGCCCCGGCCAGCGCTATGGGCAGTCCACAGGCCGCGGAAGTGGCCACCGCATTGCGCATGGCCACGTTACACCAGGTAAGAAACGGCACGGTCAGCGAACCGCCGCCGATGCCGACAATGGCCGATACAACACCGATCACGCCCCCGGCGCCAAACATGCCCGGCAGCGCGGGCAACTGCCGATGCGGCGCGGGCTTGCGGCCGAAGGCCATCTCCACCGCCACCGCGAGCGCGAATATGCCGAACACCGTAGCCAGTGTGGCTGCCGGCAACGCGTCCGCAATGGCCGCCCCCGCCAACGACCCGACAATGATGCCCGGTGTAAGTTGTCGCACCACCGGCCACAATACCGCGCCGCGCTTGTGATGGGCGCGGACCGAGGAGATGGAGGTGAACACGATGGTGGCCAGCGAGGTACCGACGGCCAGATGCACGATGAACTGCTCCGCGAAGCCCTGCCCATGGAACACGAAGGTCAGCATGGGGACGATGACG
>JBAYZB010000237.1:0-4701 GCA_041672765.1 Gammaproteobacteria bacterium
TGGACATGCGGTATCTTTCACGCATGCGCGTGGCGCTGCGCTGCCCAGGCGCGGACGGCAAGCGCCATGAGTTCGTGGCCCGCGCCAAACTCTCCGCGGAAATCATCGTGGCCGCGCGCGCATTGCCCGCCGGCCATGTGATCGAGGACAACGACCTCCTGCGGGAACGGCGCGACGTTTCCGGCCTGCGGGGCCCGCTGTCCGAGCGGCAGGCGGTCGTCGGGCTTATCCTCCGCCGCGCGGTGCGTCCCGGCCAGGTGATACGCAAGCAGATGCTCATGGCTCCCCTGCTGGTAAGACGCGGCGAGGTGGTGACCATCGTCGCCACCAGCGGTCCGGTCATGGTCAGCATGGCGGGCGAGGCCTTGGACGCGGGGCGCAGCGGCGCGATCGTACGCGTACGCAACGCCGGCACAGGCAAAGTCATCCGCGCTCGTGTCACGGGCCGCGCCACCGTAGAGCCGATTGATATCCCGCTAGCCACGTCTCCTCAGTCTCCGTATTGAAGGCGGCTGGCGATCTGCACCAACTTATCCGCATAGGACGGATCGGTTGCGTAGCCGCCTCGTACCAACCCAAGCGCATAGGCCCGCGCATCGCTGCCGGTGTTCAACGCAGAACGATACCGGGGGCTATTCAGCAGCAGCCGCGTAAAGTCGTCGATGGCGCTGGCGAGATTCGGATAGCTGCGAAAACGCTCTACTTTCCTCAACGCCACCCCATCCACATATTCGGTCGTCGTCGCCAGCGCCACATCGCCCGACCATCCGCCCCCGGCCTTGAGTCCGAACAGGTTGTGCGTCTCAGCGCCGTCCTCGCGGCGTAGCGTCCGCTGCCCCCAGCCACTCTCCAGGGCCGCCTGCGCTGCGATGATCTCGGCCGCCACCCCCAACCGTTTCGCCGCTCCCTGCACCCAGGGGGCGATAGATTTCAGGAACGCGCGTTGCTCCGGCGAGTGGGCGGCGCCAAGGGACGGCGCCGTGTACGCTGTGTACAGGGATGGCAGCAGCCGCACATACCCCTCGTCGCTCATGGCGCCGATCTGCCCCGAACCGTGCTCGATGAAGTCGATGATTTCGTTGCGCACGTCGTGATACAGCGACGCGAACTCGCCCATCCGCGCGGGCGCCGTAAGCGGTGCATACGACCAGCCATCGGTCAACGATGCGAACGAAGACGAAAACGACTCAGTCCGGAGCATAGATATCGGATTCCTCCCCCATCAGGCGCCGCATGATCTCGTACTGCTCCATTAGCAGTCGCCCGTTACGCGCATTCAGCGTCTTGCATTCGCGCACCAATCCATCCAGCGCATCCCACCAGGCCTGCACCTTAACTCGCGTCCTCTCCGGCAGCATCGCGAAAACCTGCTGGATCGCGCCGCTGTTTGCCGCACCGCACAGATGTCCGACCAACGCAACACGTTCCCGGCGCCGTGCCTCCATGGCATCGACCAGCGCCTCGATCCGGCGCGCGATATCACGCAGCGGTTCCGCTTGGTGACGCAATGCGGCTTGAAACTGCTCGTCCAGCAACGCCCGCAACTGCCGGTAACCATCCAAATCCATCTGCACGCCTTTCACGAACCGGGCAAGGCAATCCGAGCGCGTCATACGCATCTTCAGCAAGCCTCGTCACGCGTGGCGGGCGGGCACATTCCCCGCGCCTTGCATCGAACTCGGCATGGCGTCTCCCGATCCTGCGTACGCCTACGGTCTGTCAGCTCCATGTCCACCCTTTCAGCCACGCGCCATATGGTATCGTTCGATCATTTCGGCCAGCCGCTCCGTATCGAGCCCTATCTCGCCGCGGGCGAGCGCTTCGCGCAACGCCGTCACCTTTGCGAGATCGATCTCCGGCATCTCGCGCAGCGCCTCCTTGGCGGGCTGCAGCAGCGCGGATTGACGCGCGCTCACCGTTACTCCGGCCACAGGGGCCGACGTTTTCGTTTCATGCCCGGCGGATGCTGCCTCCGCAGCCGGCATGGTCGTTGGACCCGTGTTACAGATTCTCATGTGCCCGCCTCTCGATTTGGTACGCATCGCGTGGATCTGCAATCAGTTCAAGCGCCGCGGCATCGGCATCCCCAAAACGCCTGCCGCCGCACGCGGCCCTTTTCCGCTCTGTACATGGCTAATTTCCTGCATTGCGCAACTGCTCCTTGAGCCGGGACAGCGCGGAGGCGTCCGGCACCACGGCGCGCACTCCGTCGATCAAGAACTCGCTCGTTCGCGGCATTCCGAACATTTCCGCTACGGCTCGTGCCTGGCGGCTCGTCAGAATGAGCAGTTCGACCCGCCGATTCACCCCTGCGCGCGTATTCTCCGTATCGAGCGGTGCCTGGTCGGCCATGCCCACGACCTGCAGCACCCGGCCTCTGGGCATTCCGCCGTCGAGCAGTTGCGCACGTGCAGAGACGGCCCGCTGGCTTGAGAGCGTCCAGTTCGAAAAAATCATTTCGTCCTGATTCACGTATTGAACCGAATCGGTATGTCCGATGATGAGCATCTGGTTTTCGATCTGCGCGAACACAAGCCCCATCTTGCGCAACAACTGCCGGAAGCGATTGGTGGGCATGGCGCTGCCGCGTTCGAACATTCCTTGCTGATCCGTGTCGTGCAGCATCACGCGCAGGCCATACGGCATCACCACCGTCTGCAGATTGCCCGCCAGCCCGACCTGTTCGCTGAGGCGCACCATCGTCTCCGCCAGTTCCAGCAGATCTTCCGGCGATTCCAAGCGCTTCTTAGTCACAAGCAGCTTCTGCTCCGGATCCTTGGCGCCCGGCTCGCCCCTTGGCAGAGGCTCGCGCGCAAGCATGCTGCCGCGGGGACCGGTGAAGGCTTCCATCAGACGGCCCACGCCTTCGTCGAGCACACTGCCTTCGAGGCTGCGCGCCCACGCAGCCAGTTCCTCGCTGTCGCGCGCCGCCATGACCCACAGCACCAGGAACAGGCACATCAACGCGAGACAAAAATCGGCGAACGCCACCTTCCAGGCACCGCCATGCCCTTCCTCCACTTGCTTGCGGGCGACGCGCTTGACGATCGCATCGTTTTGCTTGCCTTGTCTGGCTGCGACCTGAGTCATACTCACCTACCCGCTCATACGCTTGGCTGCGGATCGGTCTTCCGCCGCCCCATGCGCAGGGCCCCGATCCATGCTTCGAGCTGAGCGAAACTGGGCTTGATGTTCAATTGAACCAAGCGGCGCCCGGCATCGATTGCCAACAACGGCGGTTTGCCCGCCACATGCGTCACCAACACCACCTTCACGCATTCCAGCTTCGACATCTCCTGCTTGACCAACTGCTTCATCATGTTGCTGAGCGGATCGAACACGCCGTAGCAGAAGAAGATCCCGATGAAGGTCCCTACCATCGCGGCGGCCACCTTGGCAGCCACCGTCGAGGAGGTTGCCCCGTCGCCCACCGAGGTCATCGCCATGACGATGCCAAGCACCGCCGCCAGGATGCCGAAGCCCGGCATCGCTTCTGCGATGCGGCTGAGTGACCTGGACGGCTGCATCAACTCCTCGTGAATGGCTTCCAGCTCCTGGTCCAGCACGCCCTCGAGTTCGTGGGCACTGATCTTGCCCATGGCCATCAGGCGGAAGTTGTCCACGATGAATGCCAGCAGTTTCGGCTCCTGCAGGATCAACCTATACCGCAGGAACAGCTCGCTCTTGTGGGGCGCCTCGACGTGCGCATCCAGCGCCTTGAGCCCCCCGGCCGCCGTCTGCAGCAATTCGTACATGAGCAGCAGCAACTGGCGCTGAAATTCCAGGCCCTGCCTGCGCAGTATCAATATCTGGCGCAGTTGCAGCATCATTTCATTCAGCACGTGACGCGGGTTCCCGAGCACGATCGCGCCAAGTCCCGCTCCGGAGATGATCAGCAGCTCCATCGGTTGCCAAATGACGCTGAAGGCTCCTCCGCTAAGCGCGAAGCCGCCGAACACGCAAACGAATACTATGGCGATCCCCAGGACTGCTTGCATTACGGTCGCTCCCGCTGCATTTCTATGCCTGCTGCAGAAAAGCTTTCATCTTCGCCAATGCCGACTTGTTGATCTGGCATACACGCGCCTCGGTCAGATCGAGCACCGCGGCAATTTCCTTCAGGCTCAGCTCGAATTCATAGTAGAGCTGCACCACGCGCTGCTCCCGTTCGTCAAGCCTGCGCAGCGCCTGCTCGATGCTATGGCGCAGGATCATTTGCGCCTCTGGTGTCGGCCCGTCGCCCGGCAGGTCGCCCCGGCCACTCATCAGCTCGTCGAAGCTCACGAACTCCTCGGCCATGTCATTCATGCGATAGCTTTGGTAAGCCTCCGCAGTCATGCTCAGTTTCTGGCAAATCTCGGCCTCGGTAGGCTCGCGCCCAAGCAGCCGTGTCAGCTCGCGTATCGCATCACGCATGCGGTGACTGTCCTGGCGGACGGTGCGCGGACGCCAGTCCTGGCGGCGCAGTTCATCCAGAATGGCACCCCGGATGCGGGTCGCCGCATACGCGCCGAATCTTTCATCCGGGCGGCCGAACCGGCGCAAGGCATCCAGCAGCGCAAGCAATCCGATCTGCTCCATGTCCTCGCGGCTCATGATCGCGCTAGCCTGGGCGCCGAGTTGCCGCACGATACGCTTGACCAGTGGCGCGTAGGCCACCAGGTTGCGCTGCTCCTCGGCGGTGTCGGACGCCGCCGACGC
>JBAYZB010000238.1:0-4671 GCA_041672765.1 Gammaproteobacteria bacterium
TGTTGGCGCCGGTCATGAATCGGACCGCGGGGGAGGCCAGAAACACCGCCAGGGAGGCGATATCGTCGGGGATTCCGACGCGTCCGGCCGGATGCTGTGTGTGATCCGCCTCCGTAAGCTGCGGCGTGTGCCTGATGGCGCTCTTCTTCCACTCGCTCACCTCGATCCAGCCGGGACTGATGCAGTTGACCCGCACCTCGGGTCCCAGGCTCATGGCCAGGGCATGGGTCAATGCCACCACGCCGCCCTTCGAGGCCGAATAGGCTTCGGTGTCCGGTTCCGACATGAGGGCCCGCGTCGATGCAATGTTCAGGATCGCGCCTTGGGTCAGGCGTAGATGAGGCGCGCAATGCTTCGCGCAGAGAAACGGGCCGGTGAGGTTTACGCCGAGCACCCGCCGCCACTCGTGCAACGTCAGTTCCGTGAGGGGCTTGTTGCAGGCGACGGCGGCGTTGTTGATCAACACGTCGATCCGGCCCCGGGCGCTCACCGTCTGCTCGACCATCGCGGCTACGGAGTCCTCCTGGGAGACATCCGTTGCAATGAAGCGGATATCGCCGTAGGCCGCCAGTTCCCGCTGTGTTTCCGCGCCCGCCTCGATGTCGACTTCCGCGATGACGACGCCGGCGCCCTCCTCAAGAAAACGCCGCGCCAGCGCCTTGCCTATACCCTGTCCGCCGCCGGTGATTATTACCGTCCGTTCGCTGCCCATGGTTGCCTCCCGGCTCACGCCTGCATCGGCAGAATTCTACCAATTGACGACAAGGGAAGGGTGGGGTAGAGAATGCGGGAATGAAGAGTGGTGCGTCCGGATACCGCCCAAGTGCCGATGTGACAAGCAATTGTTTCCGCCGGGGCAGCCCGGTGTCTTCAGAAGCCGCAGGTGTGGGGATTGCGTTTCCACATTTGCATGTCTAACGATTTAAGCGCAAAGTAAACCAGGCTTTACGGTCACGCATGCCCCCCGCTTGTCGCGCGGCGCCACATGGCAGCGGGTGCGGGTGAGCGGTCAAGCCGCGAGAGAAATTGAACTTTCCGCTTGGTGCCCTCATCCATAAAACTATATGCAAGACACGACAGAAAAAGAGATCATCGTTCGCGAAGCGGATACGCCCGATTTCGATGCCTGGCTTGCTCCCATCGCAAAGGGCAAGCCGTCCAACGAAGTTGACATCCTGCGTCGCGCCTGCGCGGTAGCCTACCGTGCCCATCTGCGCCAGACCCGTGCCTCCGGCGAACCCTATGTGCGCCATTCGCTGGCGGTGGCCGAGATCCTGGCGGACCTGCGCATGGATTACGAAACGCTGGCCGCCGCCATCCTGCATGATGTGGCGGAAGATACCGAGATCACGCTGCAGGATCTGGAAAAGGAATTCAGCCCGGCCATCGCCAAACTGGTGGACGGCGTGACCAAGCTGCGGGTCCTGCGTGAATTTCAGGGGCCGGGGGACAAGAGCAGGAAGGAAAAGGCGCAGGCGGAGAGCCTGCGTAAGATGCTGCTTGCCATGGCGGAGGACGTGCGGGTGGTGCTCATCAAGCTCGCCGACCGCCTGCACAACATGCGCACCTTGATGTACCTTGACGAAGAGCGGCGCAGGCGCATCGCGCAGGAGACGCTGGACATCTTCGCTCCACTCGCCAACCGTCTCGGCATCTGGCAGATCAAGTGGGAGCTCGAAGACCTCGCCTTCCGTTATCTGGAACCCGCTACATACAGGCAGATCGCGACTTGGCTGGACGAACGGCGCGTGGACCGCGAGCGCTATATTGCGCAGGTGGTCAAGAAGCTGAAGTGCGAGCTGGACAAGGCCGGGATCGAAGCGGAAGTGACCGGCCGCCCGAAGCACATCTACAGCATCTGGCGCAAGATGAAGCGCAAGCGGCTCGATTTCCATCAGGTGTTCGACGTCCGGGCGGTGCGGGTTCTGGTGAAGGACGTGGCCGACTGCTATGCCGCGCTGGGCATCGTTCACACCCTTTGGCACCACGTCCCAGGTGAGTTCGACGATTACATCGCCACTCCCAAGGAAAACCTGTACCGCTCGCTCCATACCGCGGTAATCGGCCCGCAGGGCAAGACGGTGGAGGTGCAAATCCGCACTCACGAGATGCATCAACACGCCGAATTCGGCGTGGCCGCCCACTGGCGCTACAAGGAGGGTGCGCGCTACGACGCCGGGTTCGAGCAGAAGATCGCCTGGATGCGCCAGCTCCTGGAGTGGAAGGAGGAAGAATCCGACGCGCGCGACTTCATCGACCGGTTCAAGGCCGAAGTGTTCGAGGACCGGGTGTACGTACTGACGCCGCGCGGGCAGGTGGTGGATCTGCCGCAGGGGGCGACGCCCCTCGACTTCGCCTACTACATCCATACCGACGTGGGACACCGCTGCCGCGGCGCGAAGGTCAACGGCAGCATCGTACCGCTGACCTATGAGCTGAAAAGCGGAGAGCAGGTGGAGATTCTCACCGCGCGCAACGGCGGGCCGAGCCGCGACTGGCTCAATCCCCACCTCGGCTATCTCAAAACCTCCCGCGCCCGCTCCAAGGCGCGCCAGTGGTTTAAGCTGCAGGATTACGAGAAGAACATCTCCGCCGGGCGCGCGGCCCTGGACCGGGAACTGCGCCGGCTCGGCATCACCGAACTGAGCCTGGAAAAACTGGCGCAATGGTTCCATTACCAGAAGCTGGATGATTTCCTTGCGGCGGTCGGGCATGGCGCCGTCCTGCCCGCGCAGATCGCCGCGGCGGCCCACGCGCTGGTGACCCCGGCGGTGCCGCTGGAGAAGCCGGCGCCGAGCACCAAGCCCGCGCGCGAAGGCGCCGGGCCGGGCGAAGTACACATACAGGGAGTTGGGAATCTCTTCTGTCACATGGCCCAATGCTGCAAGCCGGTGCCCGAGGACGCCATCATCGGCTACATCACCCGGGGCCGCGGCGTCACCATCCATCGCCGCGGTTGCCCCAACGTGCTGCGCCTGGATGGCGAGAACCGGGCGCGCCTGATCGAGGTGAGCTGGAGCTCGAAGACCGAGAACGCCTACCCGGTGGATGTCCAGGTGGAGGCCTTCGACCGGCCGGGCCTGCTGCGCGATATCACTTCCATCCTGGCGAACGAGAAAATCAACGTCCTTGCCCTCACCACCTCCACGGACAAGGACGCGCTGACCGCGCGCATCGATCTGAGCATCGAAATTACCGACATCGGACAGTTGAGTCGGGTGCTGGACCGCATCGCCCAGTTGCCGAACGTGCGCGAGGCGCGCCGGAAGGTGGCGTGAGGGGCGCGGCCGCGCAGCCCTCCGGCTTGCGCTTCCCCGTGCCCAGCCTAGGCTTGCTTTAATGTCGTACGAACCCGTGTTCTGCGAGGTCCTGGCCGCTTCCCTCCGTCGTGGCAAGGCCGCGGCGAGAGGCGGGCCTGACATCTCGTTTTACCGCTTTTGAGCCGGCGCCTGTGCGCAGGGGTGAGATGGCGGCACATCAGGTAAAGATTCCGGCGGATGACGCCGTGCTGGAGGGGCTGCTCGTGCTTCCGGCGGGAACGCAGTGCCTGGTGCTATTCGCCCATGGCAGCGGCGGTAGCCGTCTCAGCCCGCACAACGGGTACGTCGCCGAAGCGCTGCGGGCGGCAGGCATGGGCGCGCTTCTGGTCGATCTGATGACCGGCCAGGAAGATCAAGCCCATGCAACGCGGTTCGAGGGCCAACTGCTGACCCATCGCCTCCTTGCCGCCACCCTTTGGGCCATGGAAGATCCGCGCACCCGGGACCTCGACCTGGCCTATTTCGGCGGCGGCACCGGCGTCGCCGCCGTGCTGCAGACAGCCGCCGAACTGGGTACGAAGATCCGCGCCGTGGTAGCACGCGGCGGACGCACCGTGCTGACGGCAGATACGCTCGACAAGGTGCGCTCGCCCACACGGCTGATCGTTGGGGGGCGGGATGAGGCGGCGCTGGATCTGAATCGCCAGACCTACGCGCAACTGCAGGTTGAGGCGGAGCTGGTGATCATCCCGGGTGCGGGCCACCTGTTCGAAGAGCCTGGGGCGCTGGAGGAAGTGGCGCGGCTTGCGGTGGAGTGGTTCAGGCGGCATCTGTCGGCCGGTACAAGGGCGGGCGGTGCCCACCACCCTACGGGCTGAAAAGTTACAACGCGAAGGCGCAGAGCATTCATGGAGAATTACGGCAGCCTGGGTGGGTTGCCACACGGACGAACCGAGAAGTGTGCCGGAGCCGGGAGGCCAGCCCGTACAAAGGCCGTTATCTCTTTTTGCGCCCTTGGCGTCTTTGCGTTAAAACCCCGGTGAGCGATGCCCACCCACGCAAATCAGGACCGTTTCCTGGCCCTGGGTCTGCGGTCGGACAGGCGCTTGCGGAAGACGTCCATGAGGTGGGAGCGGACAGCGGAATCCGTTTGGCTTTGCAACAGGGTCTGCTTGTCCACGGTCAGCGCAAGGGACTGCCAGCCCTCCTTCGTGGCGCAATCCACCTTGATGCGCCAGGTATTTTCCTGCGGTTCGACTTCAAAAAAATAAGTTGACAGCCCCAACTCATCCAACAGGGCTCCTGTTGCCTCTTTGGCCGCCACCAGTTCGGCTGCTGACAAGAGCATGGCTCAATCCCACCGTGCATTCCTCGTTCCGAATGTCGCCTAAGTATAGGTCGGCAAACCGAA
>JBAYZB010000239.1:0-4662 GCA_041672765.1 Gammaproteobacteria bacterium
TTACCCTATTCATCAATTAATTGTCCCCTTTTTTCTGAACATAAATCCGTATTCCTTCTTCAATTGATATTTTTGGCCTCCACCTAAACTGGTGGTATTGTTCCGCTATGTTTGCAACTGCATACATGACATCCCTTGGCCGATAGGGAATACCTCCCCATAGTACGCAAGTTTTTTTGTTGGTTATGCTTTCTATGATGTGTGCGATCTGCTTCAAAGAATGACCAACACCACTTCCTACATGAAACACAGACTTATTAACGACAACTTCGATATTATCTACTATGGTCATAAAAAAATCAACGAGATCGTTTACATGGATAAAATCAAGTATCTGATCGCCTCCTGAAAGAGACACGGGATCCCTTGAGTACAATGAATCGTACAAAACATCAATGATTTTCTTCTGGCTATCCTTTCCACCATAGATTGTATAAGGAACAACGGTGACGTAGTTGAAGCCATACACTTCACTATAGTAATCCACAAATGCTCGAGATGCAGTTTTTGTTGCAGTGTAAAGATAAGCAGGAGAAAGCACGCCATCTCCTCGGTAGTATTCTGCAAAGCTTCCAACATTTACGAACAGTTTAAGGCTTGTTTGTTTTAAGGCATCAAGGACCACACACAGAAAAAGTACATTGGATTGGATTAGTTTTTTCATGCTATCTGTATCGTCAGCTGATGTAAGGTAAGATGCGAGATGGATGACTATTTCGGGATTGAACTGACCAACAATCGAATTCAAGTCATTGATATTATCCTCATATACAAACCGGGAAATGCTGTCTCCATACAACTCAGCCGACCTCACAGGGTCAATTGTTATCTCGAGAATTGTAGCACCATCATTAATAAGTCGAGGGACTAGGTGACTACCAACAAATCCAGTAGCACCTGTAACTAGTATTCTCATTAATTCTCTCCTTCCAAATAGATAAAGGGAGATTGGATATCATATAGATTTGGTAATTGGTTGTCCTTCACTGAAATAGTTGGGCTATGTATACTCCATTCTTTCCCAAACGATGCATAGTGAATCCCTTCATCTGCAGCAGCTTGATATCCTCTGGATTGCAGATAACACACCATAGTATCATTCTGTAGGCTGAGAAATCCATGAGCAAACCCGGAAGGGACATAAAGGGATCTGTGATCCATTTCGGTTAACCCAATCTCTACATATGATCCAAAGCTTGGTGATCCTCGTCTTATATCCAATACTACATCAATTATTGATCCCTTTATAACAGAGATTATCTTTGTAGTATCATATGGAGGACATTGGTAATGCATACCGCGAATTACGTTCTTCTTTGAGCTAGAAAAAAAAACCTCTGATACCTTGGCATTAATTCCCAACTGCTTATAAAACTCTTTGTTAAATGTCTTCGTAAAGTACCCTCTATCATCAACAGCATGAAAACTCTCAATGATACAGACATCATGTATATTTGTCCTCAATAATTTCATGTTGTCCAGACAGCTCCCCTTGACTTGGCATCTTCCATATAGGATTTGAGATCGTTGTCAGTATTAACATGGTTATCATCATAAAACAATCTATACCAATCTGTAGTCTTTTGAATGGTTTCCTGAATACCCCAAGTCGGTTTCCAGTCGAGATAGTGTGATGCTTTTGAGCAGTCCAGTCTCAACAACTTCGCTTCATGAAAGGTACGATTTATTGCACATCTATATTCAAACGAAGTCCAATACTTTTTAACAATTTTTACTAGCTCCTGAACAGATAGATTGCCGGCATCGCTTGGTCCAAAATTCCATGCATCACCAACAGACACATTACCCTTCAACAACTCACTCCCCAACAACAAATACCCACTTAAGGGCTCCAGTACATGCTGCCATGGCCGAGTCGATTGTGGGGATCGAATCACTACAATTTCTCCTGCGCTTGCTCCTTTCATAAGATCAGGAATCAACCGGTCACAAGCCCAATCACCTCCCCCAATTACGTTACCGGCTCTTGCACTGGCAAGTAATGTATTGTGAGAGACTCCAAATTCTTCAATATTTAAGAAAGAACTCCGGTACGAATTTGTCATTATCTCGGAACATGCCTTCGATGAGCTATACATATCGTACCCACCCATGCGATCAGTCTCTCGATAACCCCAAATTTGTTCTAAGTTCTCGTAACACTTATCGCTTGTAATGTTTACAATTGCTCGGACTGATCCTGCATCCCTGCATGCTTCGAAGACATTGAGCGTCCCTATTAAGTTAGTTGAGTATGTGCTCACCGGGTCTCTATATGAAAATCCAACCAATGCTTGCGCGGCAAGATGAAACACTATGTCTGGCTTAAAATCGAGAATGGCTTTCTTGACAGTGGATAAATCTCTGATGTCTGCGATCAATGACTTCATCTCGGTATTAAGCAGTTGGAAATGATTAGGAGACGAAGTAGGTGCCAAAGAAATGCCTGATACTTCAGCACCAAGTTTGACCAACCAATAAGAAAGCCAAGATCCCTTAAATCCAGTGTGACCAGTCACTAAAACCCTACACTTGCTATATACATCACTGAACATCACCACTTCCTCCAAAATGCGTCACCGTTTTGCCACAGCTTATTCAAATGCTCGATTTCCCTTACTGTGTCGGCGCACTCAAAACTGCCTTCGTGCTTGAATACCATAACCTCACCTTGCTTGGCTAACACTTCAACGGGACCATGCTCAAAATCGCAATTTTCATCTTCGGATAAATACTTAAAAAGCTCCTTATTAAAGACCATGAATCCACCATTAATAAGCCCTTCAGAAGTCTGTGGCTTTTCTTCAAAGGAAATAACTTTGTTATCAGAATGCTTTATCTCTCCAAACCGAGAAGGTGGGCGAACACCCGTTATAGTTAACACCTTGTTGTGAGTCCTGTGGAACCCAACAAGAGCTGAAAGATTAATGTCGGCAACACCATCTCCGTATGTTAACATGTTAACATCATCGTCAAGGTACTTTTGTAGTCTCTTGATTCTTCCTCCCTTTAAGGTGTTTAACCCGGTATCAATACAAGTAACATTCCAGCCTTCGAGTATATCTCCGTGAAGTTGTATCGATCCATCTCCAGTGTTTATGGTAAAGTCAGATGTTGAATTGTAATGATAGAAGAAGTCTTTAATCATTTGACTTTTATACCCCAAAGCAAGCACAAAGTCGGTGAATCCCTGCGAAGCATAAAGCTTCATTATGTGCCAAATAATTGGTTTACTTCCGACTTCAATCATCGGCTTTGGAATCGCTTCAGATAAGGCACCCATGCGGGTCCCATAACCACCTGCTAGAATAATCACTTTCATCTGTTCTCCTTGATGCTTAATAGTATGCAAACTAATGTTCTTGTTATATATCTATCAACCGAATTGACGATTAATTTTGCATTAAATAGCCCCCTGATTCTTGCGAAGCTTGCTGCCATTAATAAAGCATTACTTTTTTGTTTGTCCGTGTAATATCTTGACCATATAGGTGTCGATAGTAGGCTTCGGATATCAGTATACTACTTGATAGATAGGCATTTGCTGGATTTTGGATCATATCAGGCAATAGACGAGCCCATGTGCATGAGCAAACTCAAATCTATCAATCCACGTCTTCGCTATCTCGGGTGGATATGCTTCGTAGAATGAGCCGATTGTATGGGTTCCGAGATTATCCATTACCATTGTTATCTTATCTGACTCGCTATACAATCCAGCAACTTCTGCCATGAACTTTGCCCAATCTTTTCTTGTCTTGTATTCCGTAACCTTTGGATAGCGCTTCCCGGTTAGTGGCTCAGAGGCCATGAAGATGTTGCAAACGCCGTTGCGCTTGTACACATAATCATATCTTTCAGGCACTCCAAGTTTTTGTGGTGTGGGCTCCCTTGTTTCTCCAATCAATTGCCTGGGTGTTTCATCCATGCAGATTACCGGATTCCGATTATTATACGACCTTTTGTAAACATCCAGTACCACTTCCATTCGGGTAGCAAACTCGCCCGCTTTGCTTCGGTGGAATCATCCATCCCTGGCTCTTCCAAGGCTTAAGTTTCGTTTTTTAGAATCTGCCGGATACTATCATGGGATATCTCATCCACGTAATACAGTCCGACCACCTTGTTGGCCAACAAACGTAGAGACCATTTTGCGTAACCATCTGGAGCTTTGCTACAGCAAAAAGCGATCAAATGTGCTTCAAGTTCGCCACTGAACTTCTTTACATATAATTTCTTTGATTTCCTTGGATTCATCACAGCGTTGAAGCCTTCTTCAACAAACTTCTTTTTACCCTGCTATAGTCATCATGCTGACTCAAGTGATATCACTGGAGTTAATACTGCACAGAAACCCTCTTCCCATAATATACTATCCCAAGCAGACTTTACCGATCACATTAACGGGGTAATCTGTCACGTTGTATTCAATAATGACCTATTTGTA
Source organism: Gammaproteobacteria bacterium (assembly GCA_041672765.1). Taxonomy (GTDB): domain Bacteria; phylum Pseudomonadota; class Gammaproteobacteria; order JBAYZB01; family JBAYZB01; genus JBAYZB01. The sequence goes on from JBAYZB010000239.1 coordinate 4,448, forward strand.
CATAAGCTTCATTCATTCTTGATACAGGTAGTGGACTATTAGTGACATTGGTTTTTGAGCAAATATTACTCGCCCTTGCTTAGCCCCCCCCCCCAGTACCTGATAACAACCTCTCCAGTATTGAGACAATCAAATTAAGCATACGCGACTTGCCTAGCATGTTGTGCTATATGGCTTTAGCAAACATCAAATATCGTCCTGATCCATTCAGCCAA
>JBAYZB010000240.1:0-4658 GCA_041672765.1 Gammaproteobacteria bacterium
CACGGTTCCTGGCCGCCGGCGCCGCCTTGCTCGTGCACGGGGGCATGGCCTTGGCATGGCTGGCCCAGGACGAACAGCAGCCACCAGTGGCCACCATGCAGGTCATCAGCGTGGCCCTGGTGGAGAAAAAGGCGGCGGCCAGCCTAGCGCCTGCGCCTGAATCCGAGCCCGAACCGCCGCAGCCCGTGAAAAAGCCCGAGCCACCGCAACCGGTGGCGGAGCCGGAGCCGATCCCCGTAACCGAGCGCCCGACGCCCATGCCCAAGCCCGCGAAGCAGCCGCCCAAACCGGTGCAGCAGCCCGTGGAGCAACCGGCGGAGGCGGAGGTGGCAGAGGCTGCGCCGACGCCGGTACAGCCGGAGATCACCGACGCCGGCCAGGATGACCAAACCCAGGAGGCGGTAGAGACCGCCATCACACCGCCCGTTTTCGATGCCGCTTACCTGCACAATCCGCCGCCGGTCTACCCGCGCGTGGCACGCCGCCTCAGGCAGGAGGGCACGGTGGAATTGCGGGTCCGGGTTTCGCCGGAGGGCACCGCCGCGGAACTGGCGGTGGCCCGCTCCAGCGGCGTCCCGGTGCTGGATAGCGCCGCGCTCGACGCGGTGCGCCGCTGGCGTTTCGTCCCGGCGCAGCGCGGCGACAAGGCGGTGGAGGCCTGGGTGATCGTTCCCGTTCAGTTCACACTGGAGAGTTGAATGTCCCTGACTTACGTATTCCAACAAGATGATCTCGTGCTGCTCGGCGTCTTCCTGACGCTGGTGGCCATGTCGGTGCTGACCTGGTACTTCGTGTTCCTGAAGGCGATACGCCTGGTGCAGATCCGCCGCGCCAATGGCCGCTTCGCCGCCGCGTTCTGGGATGCGGAAAGCCTGGAATCCGCGCAGGCCCTCGCGACCTCCTCGCCCGCCCCGCTGGCGCGCCTGGCCAACGCAGGGCTCGCGGCGCTGCGCCATTTCCAAAACAGCCACCACACCCGCCTGGGCGACGCCTGCTCCACTGACGAGTTTCTGGTCCGCACGCTGCGCAACGCCCTGAACCGCGAGGGCGCGCGCCTCCAGGCGGGCCAGACCGTGCTCGCTTCCATCGGCAGCACCGCCCCGTTCGTCGGCCTGTTCGGCACCGTGTGGGGCATCTATCACGCCCTGTTGCGCATCTCGGAACAGGGTTCGGCCTCCATGGAAATGGTGGCGGGTCCGCTGGGCGAGGCGCTGGTGGCCACCGCCGCCGGACTCGCCGTGGCCATTCCCGCGGTGCTGGCCTTCAACGCCTTCAGCCGCCGCAACCGCGTGCTGGTCGACGAGCTGGACGCCTTCGCCCATGACATCCACGCCTTCCTCACTACCGGCACGAACCTGCACAACGGAGGACAGCGCTGATGGCCTTCGGACACTTCGAAAAAGGCGGCGACGAGCCGGTATCGGAGATCAACATGATCCCGCTGGTGGACGTCATGCTGGTGCTGCTGGTGATCTTCATCATCACCGCGCCGGTGATGACCCACGCCGTAAAGCTCGACCTGCCCAAGGCGAGCAGCCAGCCGAACCAGGTCGATCCGGAAACCGTCACCGTGTCCATCGATCGGGACGGACATCTGTACTGGGACGATCAGCCTGTGGACGAAAACGTCTTGCCGACCCGCCTCGCCGCGGTCGCCGCCAACACGGTGGTGCAGGTACGGGCCGACGCCGCCACGCCTTACCGGGTGGTGGCGCGGGTGATGGCGGAGGCGAACCGCGCGGGGATTACCCGCCTCGGCCTGGTCACCGAGCCGGATTCCTGAAGGAGCCACCGGCAAGTTTTCGCACCCGATGTAGCCGAAAGTTCCCTGACAACTTGAGCCAGCCAGCAGTACTCCTGTGAGCCAGCCATTCCAAATGCAACGCAAACAGGAGTACATGCATGGTCAAACACCCTTCCGTCCGTTTCACGCGCCGCGTGCTCGCCGCCGCGGTGGCCGCAAGTCTCACCCCGTTGGCGCATGCTGCTGAGGCAACCGCCGACGCCGCCGTACGCCTCGACACGCAGGTGGTCACCGCGGCCGGCTTCGAGCAGGAGCTCGCGCAGGCGCCGGCAAGCATTTCCGTCATCACCCGGGAAGAGCTGCAGCAGAAAGGCATCAGCAGCATCGCCGAGGCGCTGGACGAGATCGAGGGCGTCGACGTGGAGGCCAGCGTGGGCAAGACCGGCGGCATGAACATCAGCATCCGCGGCATGCCCAGCGACTACACCTTGATCCTCATCGACGGCCGCCGCCAGAATGCCGCCGGCAACGTCACCCCGAACGGCTTTGGCGAGACACAGACCAGCTTCATGCCGCCCATCTCCGCCATCGAGCGCATCGAGGTGGTGCGCGGCCCCATGTCGACGCTGTACGGCTCCGACGCCATGGGCGGCGTCGTCAACATCATCACGCGCAAGGTCGGCCGGACCTGGGGCAGCTCCATCACGCTGGACAGCACCGTACACGAGGACTCCGAGTTCGGCGACCTGCGCAGCGCCACCCTGTACACCAGCGGTCCGCTGGTGCAGGACCGGCTGGGCCTGCAGTTGCGCGGCCGGGTCTTTGATCGCAAGGCGTCGCGCCTCACCTACACTGACATCAACGGCGATCCGCTTGAGGTCGATCCACGCGGCCCCAGTCCGGTGGAGGCCGACATCTACAATCTGGGCGCCCGCCTCACCCTGACGCCCAACGACAACCACGACCTGTGGCTGGACCTGGACCGCGGCCGCCAGGCCTATGACAACTCCGAAGGCCAGCTCGGCACCCTGGGCGCCGGCGGCTACGCGGAGGAATTGCGCTTCGAGCGCGACCAGGTGAGCATCGGCCACACCGGCCGCTTCGGTTTCGGCACGCTGGAGACGAGCCTGATGCGCTCCACCACGGAGACCATCGGCCGCCTCATACCGCCGGGTACCCCCGGCAAGACCCCGGGCAGCCCGCGCACGCTGGAGACCGAGAATCTCGTGCTGGACACCAAGCTGGTGATGCCCCTGGGAGACGCGCATGTCACCACCATCGGCGGTCAGTGGTGGGACGCCCACATGACCGACAGCGTCGCGCTGGACGAATTCGAACAGACCACCTGGGCGCTGTTCGCCGAGGACGAATGGCTGTTGCGCGACGACTTGGCGCTCACCCTGGGCGCACGCTACGACCAGCACGACGCCTTCGGCGGCCAGATCAGCCCGCGCGCCTACCTGGTGTGGAACGCCACCGACAACTGGGTGCTCAAGGGTGGCGTCAGCCGCGGCTACAAGACCCCGCGCCTGGATCAGCTCGCCGATGGCATCGTCGGCTTCACTTCACAGGGAAGAGTGCCGCTGTTCGGCAACCCCGACCTGCAGCCGGAAAAGAGCACCTCCACCGAGATCGGCGCCATTTACGACAACCAGCGCGGCTTCATGGCGGGGCTCACCCTGTTCCGCAATGAATTCACCGACAAGATCGCCGACGGCCCCGACCTGCTCAACTGCCGCTACGCCGCCGAACCGAACCGTCCCGGTTGCGTCGACTTCGGCGATTGGCCCTTGGCCGACACCTTCGCCCGCAGCATCAACATCGACGAGGCGGTGACGCAGGGCGTGGAGCTTACCACCCGCATCACCCTGGCGCCGCGCTGGACGCTGACGGCCAACTACACCTACACCGACAGCGAGCAGAAGAGCGGCGTGGACAAGGGCGAGCCCCTGACCGACACACCGAAGCACATGATCAACGCCAAGCTGCGCTGGCAGGCCACGGACCGCCTGAGCGCCTGGCTGAGCGCCGAGTATCTCAGCGAGCGCTACCGTGCCCGCGAGCGGGTGCGCGGCGCCCCGAGCTACGACGATCTCGGCGACTTCAAGGCCTACAGCCTGTTCCATCTCGGCGCCAACTACCGGGTCACGAACAAGATCAGGGTCAGCGCCGCCATCCAGAACCTGCTGGACAAGGACTTCGTCGACTACCGTCCTTATACGGATGGCAGCGACATCCTGTACGGCAACGTCTACGCCAACAACGAACCGGGTCGCCGGCTCTGGCTGTCGACCACCATCGACTTCTGACCTACGGGCGGCCTTCGGACGCCATCAGCGCCGAAGGCCGCCGTCTCCCCACGGAGAACCCCATGTTGCGCAACTTCTGGTTCCAACTGCACTGGCTGCTGGGCATCACCGCCGGCACCCTGCTGTCGGTGGTGGGCGTCACCGGCGGCCTGCTGTCCTTCGAGCACGAGATCCTGCACCTCATCAATCCACATGGCGGAACATACGAGAGCATCGATTATGCCGCCCGATACATCTTCTAAGCCGCCCACATGGCGGTGAACGCGGCTTTGCTCAAGCGCACCTATTCCGATGCCTTCTAAGCCGCCCACATGGCGGTGAACAGCTTTAGGGTGACGTATGCCGGTGATTGTCAACAAAGTTGTCGCGTCCACTGATCATGCAGCCTCAGCGACTACCGATCCACAGTCGCCCAGATCCGTGGGCGGATTCAGCCAGGTGGGCCCCGCTGGTGCCCAGTTCCGCGTATGCCGGGACCACCGAGCTGGATTTCTCGCCCTGGCCTCCTGGTAAAGTGCGTGTCGCCGCTGCAACAGCTCTCGGTCTTCCCCGGCATGTCTCTGAGCCGGTGTCACGAACTTGATCGCGCTGTGACGATGCTCATG
>JBAYZB010000241.1:0-4644 GCA_041672765.1 Gammaproteobacteria bacterium
CCGCTCCACCAGGCCGGCCTCAGGCAGCGTCTCGCGCGTATAGTCCCCGCCCTTGACGAAGATGTCGGGCCGGATCGCCTCGATCACTTCATCGGCCGTATCGCCGTCGAACGCCACGATGTGATCGACGTAGCTCAGGGCGGCGAGGACGCGGATGCGATCCTCCAGCGCATTGATCGGCCGCTCCGGCCCCTTCAATCGCCGCACGCTGAGATCGGAGTTCACCCCGACGACGAGCACATCGCCCAATCCCTTGGCGCGGTTGAGCAGGGTGACGTGGCCGCGATGCAGGATGTCGAAGCAGCCGTTGGTGAACACGATGCGCCTGCCCTGCCCACGATGAGACTCCACCTGCAACGCCAGCGCCGCCAGATCGTGCGAGCGCTTGTCGGCGCCGGAGATGAACTCCCGCAGCTCTCTTGCCGAGCAGGTCGCCGTGCCGTCCTTCCCCAACACCACCGCGGCCGCGGCGGACGCCAGTTCCGCCGCGGCCGGCGTATCGGCCCCCGCCGCCAACGCCAGCCCCAAGGCGCCGACGAAGGTATCGCCCGCCCCCACGGAGCGCGACGACCGCGCGGGATGCGCGTAGGTCCGGTAGGGCGGCCGGTTTCTCTCCACCACGACAGCGCCGTCCGCATCCAGCGTCACCGCAGCCACCTGCGCCCCGGTGGAATTCAGAATGCGCTCGCCCTGGGCCGCGATGGCCTCCGCTCGCCCGACACCATCCTCGCAATAGTGGTTGCCGAGAATGCGCAACGCTTCGTCATAACTTGGCTTGACTGCAGTTATGCCGACCCTGTTGTAGCGCACCGGCTGACGCGCGTCGACCACCACCACCCGCGGCGACCGTTTCTGCAACTGCGCCAGTAGGCGGATCAGCCGCGGCGACAACACCCCGTAACCGTAATCGGACACGATGACGGCATCCGCTTCGACAAACGCCCCGCGCAGTATTTCGGCGAAATGCGCTTCTGTCTTCTCCATCATGTCATGCGCCACGCCTTCATCAAAGCGCGCCAACACCTGATCGCCGCAGACCAATCTATGCTTGACGAGCGTCCGCCTGTCCGGCTCGACGAGAACGCCCGCCGCGTCCACACCCTGCCGCCGCAACGCCTCGCACAACTGCCCGCCCTCCCGGTCGCTGCCCACCACCGACAGAAACCTCACCCGTCCCCCCATCTCGTGAACGTTGACCGCCGCGTTGGCGGCCCCGCCGGGCAGCTTTCTCTTTTCGCGCACCTCCACCACGGGCACCGGCGCTTCACGGCACAGGCGGCCGATACTTCCCTCCAGGTACACGTCCAGCATGGCATCGCCGACGACGGTGACCTGCAGCCCCGCCCAGGCATCGATGATACGTGTGAGGTCGATACTCATCGACGCATCCCTCACGCATGCCAATCCTTTGCCGCATGCCTCACATTATAGAGCCCGCATACGCATGCCAGCGCCTCGCGTCTCCACACCGCAGACCAATGCGCGTATCCGACAAGCGACAGCCGCACGGTTTTGCATAAATTACATGCAGTTCGTAAATGCGCGTCGCCCACCTGAGTCATCAACGATACATTGCATAACAATTTCTATCTGCATCATCACCAGTAGATACCCATCACTCATTCAATGACATTCCGCACGAACCATCACGGCGACGCCGCGTACCGTTCGCAGAAACCAGCACGGGGTACTATTATCAAAACGTATCGCCATGAAACGGCAGTGACGGACACGAATCGTACTTGAGCACTCCTTGGCACATTCGAGAGAAGCAAACCCTATGAATACCGGCCTTTCTGAACGATGACACGAAGACAGGAGAGATGAGCGGAAACGACATCGTTCGCATCCTCGTCCGCCATCGCTCCCGTAGCACGCTGTCAGACCCTCCATGGATGCATGGACGAAGGCCGTAGCCCAGCACCTCGACAACGTGACCGTGTTCATTGCCATGGCGCGAAGGCGGGAAACCGTTCAAACCACCATCATGACAAAACGCTTCCCGATCCGCACCCGTGCGTACCGTGCCGACGCCGTGGTCATGCCTAAGGAGCGGACATGGTTGAACGGATCGCGATCATCAGCGAGCACGCATCCCCACTGGCGACGCTCGGAGGCGTAGACAGCGGCGGACAGAACGTCTACGTGGGGCAGATCGCCAAGCATCTTGCAGCTCTGGGTTGCAAGGTGGATATCTTCACACGGCGCAACAACGAGTGTATGCCGGAGATCGTGCGATCGATAAACGGTGTGCGTATCGTGCACGTGCGTGCAGGGCCGACCAGGTTCGTGCGCAAGGAAGACCTGCTCCCGTTCATGGCCGAATTCGCCGACAACCTTCTGGCATTCTGCCGCCGGCAGACACGACCGTACGATGTCCTGCATGCCAACTTCTTCATGTCCGGCATGGCCGCAATGCACATCAAGCGGCACCTGCGCATTCCATTCGTCATCACCTTTCACGCCCTCGGCCGGGTGCGACGGCTGCATCAAAAGGACGCGGACGAGTTTCCCGAGGAACGTCCGCTCATCGAGAAGCGCATCATCGCCGCGGCCGACAAGGTGATCGCGGAATGCCCGCAGGACAAAGAGGACATGATCCGCCTGTATCGGGCCAAGCCATCCAAGATCGCAGTGGTGCCCTGCGGCTTCGACCCCATGGAACTCTGGCCGGTGGACAAGTCCGATGCCCGGGCCGTGCTGAATCTGGACCCGAATGACAGGATCGTGCTGCAACTGGGCCGCATGGTGCCACGCAAGGGCGTGGACATCGTGATCCGTGCGCTGTCGCTGCTTGCCAAGACATACGGCATCGACGCGAAGCTGCTGGTGGTCGGCGGGGACTCGGACCGGCCCGATACGACGGCCACGCCGGAGATCGGGCGCCTGCAGAGGATCGCCGAGGCCGAAGGGATTGGCGAGCGCGTGATCTTCGCGGGGCGCTGCCGCCGGGGCGTACTGCGTTACTACTACAGCGCCGCCGACATCTTCGTCACCACGCCCTGGTATGAGCCCTTCGGCATCACACCGGTGGAGGCGATGGCCTGCGGCGTGCCGGTGGTCGGCGCCGCGGTGGGCGGGATCAAGACGACCGTGTGCGATGGCGAGACGGGATTCCTGGTCCCGCCGCACGCCCCGGAAGCCACAGCCGAACGGCTTGCGCGCCTGTTCACACAACCCGTGTTCATGCGGCTGTTCGGCACGGCCGGACTCAAGCGGGCCCACGACTATTTCACCTGGGCGAAGGTGACGGACCGCTTGGCCAGCGTCTACGCGTCGGCGGCACAGGGCGCATCACGCGATCTCGCGGGACGGGCGCTGCGCAAGCGCGCCTCCTGATCGCGCCATACGCCCGTCACGCGCTGGAATCGAGGAGCACGATGGACACGACCCCGCACGAATTGCGAAACCGGGTGGCATTGGTGACCGGCGGCGGCAGCGGCCTGGGCGCCGCCACCTGCCGAATGTTGGGCGCTGCCGGCGCAACGGTGATCTGCGCGGACATACGCGACGATCTGGCGCGCGAAGTGGCCGACGAGATCGCGGGCGATGGGGGCGACGCGCTGGCCATGCGCATCGACGTGCGGCGCTGGCCCGAGGTGCGCCACGCGGTGGAAGAGGCGATGTCCGTCTACGGCCGCGTGGACATCCTCGTCAACAACGCCGCCATCGATGTGACCGTGCCGCTGGAGGAGCTGTCGGTGGACGACTGGGACCGCATCATCGGCACCAACCTGAGCGGTCCGTTCCTCATGTGCAAGGCGGTGTTTCCGATCATGGTCCGCCAGGGCGGCGGACATGTCGTCAACATCACCTCCACCGCGGCAAAGCGCGCGTGGCCCAATGCATCGGCCTATCACGCGAGCAAGTGGGGGCTGCTCGGCCTCAGCCACGCGCTGCACGCGGAATGGCGCGCCCACAACATCAAGGTCACCGCGGTGGTGAGCGGCGGCATGCGCACGCCATTCCTGCTGGACCGCTTCCCGGACATCGACATCAATACGCTGCAGGATCCGGAAAACGTGGCGAGGACGATCCTGTTCGTGCTGACGCAACCACCGGAGACCGTCATTGCCGAGATCACCGTGCTGCCCATCAACGAGACCTCCTGGCCCTAGCTCGGCGCAAGGGCGGGCGGCCGCAACCCGGCGACGGAAACGCATGTGAAGGCCATCTTCCTGGACAAGGACGGCACGTTGATAGAGAACGTGCCCGGCAATGCAGACCCCGCACGAATCCGGCTGCTGCCGGGAGCGGTGCAGGGGCTGACGCGGCTGCGCGAACTCGGCTACGCGCTGATCGTGGTAACCAATCAGCCCGGCATCGCCTTCGGCCAGTTCGACGAACCGGCGCTTGGCGCGGCGCATGCGCACCTGCACCGCCTGCTGGCCGCACGCCACGTCGCCTTGTCGGGCATCTACTACTGCCCGCATCACCCCGACGGGCACGTCGCCCCTTATGCCATCACCTGCGCCTGCCGCAAGCCGGCACCGGGCCTGCTCCTGGCTGCAGCGGCACGGCACGGCATCGACCTGCGGCGCTCCTGGATGATCGGCGACATCCTGAATGACGTGGAGGCGGGAATGCGCGCGGGCTGCCGGACCATCCTGCTCGACAACGGCCACGAAACCGAATGGATCGATT
>JBAYZB010000242.1:0-4613 GCA_041672765.1 Gammaproteobacteria bacterium
TGGATAACAAGTCTGTAATGAATGGTCGTATTCAATATGTCATTGACACCTTAAAACCTGGGGAATATGATTTGCGTTTTATCTATTTTTATGGAGATAATAACATGATTCAGTCAAACCTTTATAATTTCAATGTACTGGATGAAGTGAAAGGAAACGAGCCAAAAGGTCAAAACACGGATTTAGATTTAAACATTGAATACGTTAAGCAAAGTGAAGTGATCGTATTTGTGGCAAAAAATCTAGAGCAAAAAAGAATCGATATTAAACTATGTCTCTCACATGAAGAGCTTACAGACGTTTATGTTGGCAAAAAAGAAAACGAAGTCACAGAATTAAAACATAAGATTGCAAAACCAATTTGTTTGATGGCACTATATTCTGGAGATTTATATGACAATTTAGAACCTGAAAAACAAAACAAACTAATCAAATCACTAGTATCAACAATAGATAGGGGATTATAAAGGAGGATTTAACAATGCAAAATAAACAATGGACACAAAAAGAAGTCAATGAAACACTATGGCGTGCATGTGATACATTTAGAGGGAAAATTGATTCATCGATTTATAAGGACTATATTCTTGTCATGCTTTTCATGAAGTATATCACTGATGTCTATAAAGAGCATTATGAAGAACTACTTATTAAATATGACGGTGATAAAGAAATGGCGGATCGCCAAATCAGATTAGACAGATTTACTCTAAATGGTTCATCATCATTTGATTTTCTATATCAAAATCGTAATGCTGCAAATATTGGTGAAATCATCAATAAGGCTTTAGCTGATGTTGAAGAATCAAACAAAACTAAGCTTAGAGGTGTGTTTAAGAATATCGATTTCAACTCTGAATCCATATTAGGTAATACCAAAGAACGAAATGCGATGTTAAAAGACTTACTTGAAGATTTTAGCAAGCTTGATTTAAGACCATCACGACTAATTGGTGAAGATGTGATTGGTAATGCCTATGAATATCTCATCTCAAATTTTGCATCTGATGCTGGTAAAAAGGGCGGTGAGTTTTTTACGCCATCTGAAGTATCAGAACTCTTATCTAGACTTGTAAAACCAGAAGAAAATGATAGAATATATGACCCAACATGTGGCTCAGGTTCATTACTCATTAAAGCTTTTGATAAAGTACCATCCAAGAAGGCACAAATATATGGTCAAGAGCGAAATGGTCAAACACATTCGCTTGCTAGAATGAATATGTTTTTGCACGGTATAGATGATGCCAAGATTGCTTGGGGAGACACCATCGCAAATCCATTACATATTGAAAATGGGAAACTGATGAAGTTTCAAGTGGTTGTAGCTAATCCACCGTTTTCACTTGATAAATGGGCATCGGGGTTTTCAGGTGAGTCTAATGGCGATTTTGTTATGGAATCATCGCTTGATCCATTCAAGAGATTTGATTGGGGAGTCCCACCAAAGTCTAAAGGTGATTATGCATTCGTTCAACATATGCTTCATTCTCTTTCAGAAGGAGGACGTATGGGTGTAGTTCTACCTCATGGTGTTTTATTCCGTGGAGCTAGTGAAGGCAAAATAAGAAAAGAAATTATTGACTTGAACTTACTTGATGCCGTTATTGGTCTACCAGCTAACCTATTCTTTGGAACAAGTATTCCAGCAACAATTCTTGTTTTCAAACAAAATAGAGGCAGAGACAATGTTCTCTTTATTGATGCATCTCAAGATGGTATGTATGATAAAGGAAAAAATCAAAACAAACTAAGGGAAACAGATATCGTAAAAATTGTTGATGCATACACTAAATATGAAACCATTGATAAATTCGCCTATGTCGCAACTAAGAAAGAAATCAAAGAAAATGATTATAATCTCAATATTCCTAGATATGTTGATACATTTGAAGAAGAAGAACTTATTGATTTGGAAGAAGTCAAAGAAAACATTGAATCTATCAAATCAGAACTGGAACAAGTCGAAGCTGAAATGAAGAAGTATTTAGAAGAACTAGGATTATGATTATGTTTAAAAACATATATCCAAGGGATTGGACGACGGAAAAAATGTCTATAATCTTCGATTTTTCTGGTGGTTTTTCAGCCACAAGAAAGGATTTGGGTGAAAAGGGAATAGCTTATCTTCATTATGGCGATATTCACACATCCAAAGAAACAATACTTAACGTAGAGAAAAATATATATAAAATACCTAAAATTGAGTTATATCCAGAAACCAAATATTCTAAGTTTTTGCTTAACCACTCAGATATTGTGTTTGTTGATGCTTCTGAAGATTATGATGGAGTAAGTAAGTTTATTGTTATTGATAATGATAAAAATATCCCTCTTATTAGCGGTTTGCACACCATTATAGCAAAAGATAAAGATAAAATTCTAGATATTAATTTCAAACGTTATGTCTTTCAAGAATATCAAGTTAAGAAACAGTTTATGTTTTACGCTGCTGGTCAGAAAGTAAAAGGAATAAATAAGGAAAATATAAAAAAAATAGTTCTTCCTGTACCACCACTTGATGAACAAAAGAAAATAGCAAACATCCTCTCGACTTGGGATCGTGCTATTGAACTTAATGAAGAGCAATTAAGAACTGAAAAAACTATGTTGCTCCAAACGATTAATACATTAACAAAAGGAAATAGTTATTTGCAATCGTCATATACAAAAATACCCTTAGATAAGTGTTCAAACTTTATCAATGGTTATGCTTTTCAGAGCAGTAAATATAATGATTTAGGTATATATAAAATTATTACAATTGGTAATGTTCAAGACGGTAAATTGGATTTAAATTCTAGAACTAAAAAAGTAATTGACATACCATCAAACATAAATAAAAACCAAATTTTATCAAGAAATGACATTTTAGTATCAATGACTGGCAATGTAGGCAGAGTATGCAAAATAGAACATGATAACCTACTGTTAAATCAACGCGTAGGTAAATTAGAACCAAATAAATCTATTGATAGATTTTATTTCTATTACGCACTAAGAAGTAGCAGGTTTTTGTATAAAATGATAGCCAAAGCTCAAGGAGGAGCTCAGCCCAACTTGTCCACTAAAGATATTAAGAAGTATTACATAGAAGTGCCAGATTTAACCACACAAAAATTAATTGGTAAATATTTACTATTTCTTGATACTAAGATTGAATTACTAACTAAGAAAATACATTACTTGCGAAAACAAAAACAAGGTCTCATGCAGCAATTATTAACAGGTAAGATTAGGGTACAGCTTTGATGCTGTACCTTAAATCAAATCGAGGTGAACAGTGTGAATAAACAAGGATATGATGAACTAAATATTTCCCAAACCCCAGCACTTGAAGTATTAGAGAAAATTGGTTATGTAATCATTAAGCCTGAAGATGCAGAATTAATACGAGGCAACCTATATAACGTTACTCTTAAACCTATACTTCAAACTCAACTAGAAGTGATCAACTCATATGAATACAAGGGTCAAGTGTATAAGTTTTCACCCAGTAATATTCAAAAGGCAATCCAAGACATCGATGTAGCACTCACAGATGGTCTAATTAAAACCAATGAGAAAATCTATGACTTGCTAACACTGGGGAAAAGTTACGAAGAGCGCATTTCAAAGACAGATGGTGTTAGGTCATTTAACATGAATTATATAGATTACGAGCATCCTGAACGTAATGTTTTTCATGCTGTAGAAGAGTTCGCAGTTGAAAGAGAAGATGGGCAAGGTCATGTTCGTCCAGATATCGTACTTTTCATTAATGGTATTCCATTTGCAGTAATTGAGTGCAAGAAAGCATCTGTATCTATTAACCAAGGCATTAGCCAAATGTTAAGAAATCAGGCCATGCAATATGCGCCACAACTTTTTAAATTTGTACAGATTGTGATGTCAACCAACAAAAATGAAACTAAGTATTCAACAGTAGGTACACCTGCCAAGTTTTGGAGCTTGTGGAAAGAAGACAAGCAATCTGATGAGTTTGAATGGTTTGAGAAAACTCTAGCTGAAACAGTTAATGATAGAGTGCCTACCATTCAGGATCAAAACATCATATCACTTTTTCATCCCAAACGTGTATTAGATATCATACCCTATTTCTTACTCTTTGATCGTCATGAAAAGAAGATTACTAGATACCAACAGTACTTTGCGATTAAAGAGATTATCAAAACAATCAAAGAACAAGATAGAGAAGGGAATCGTCAGTCAGGTGTGATTTGGCATACACAAGGATCAGGGAAATCCTTAACCATGGTGATGCTATCAAAATACCTACTAAGCGCTTTATCAAAAGAACATCCACAATTAGTGGTTGTAACAGATAGAATAGAGCTTGATGCACAAATACATAAAACATTCAATCATTCAAGATTAAAAGCTGCACGTGCAACAAGTGGGAAAAATCTTGTTAACTTAATAGAGAATAAAAAAGCAGATGTGATAACGACACTTGTACACAAGTTTGATATTGCTGCGAAAAATCAAGCGCCAGTAAAAAGTAAAAATGTCTTTGTACTAGTAGATGAATCACATCGTACGCAATATGGTGAACTACATATCAAAATGAAACAGGTGTTTCCGAATGCTTGTTATTTAGGATTTACCGGAAC
>JBAYZB010000243.1:0-4587 GCA_041672765.1 Gammaproteobacteria bacterium
TGGGACACAGCCCGGAAAGGTCTTTCGCCATATCCCACACATTAGCTAATGCTAATTGACTTTTGTCACCACGCGCCATTACACCTGCATTGCTTGGGACAATTGCGTTTTCTGCGTCAATTTGGCGGTTGCCGGTTGACGAATTCCATTGTGCACACAACCTCCGATTGCGTAGCTTGTTTGCCCAACAACAAGAGGCGCCGGCGGAACACTCCGCCGGTCACCGTTTTTTTATGTGCTTTGCTCCATTGACGATGACGCGAACCCTTACCCTGGTCTACCTCGTCGCCGCCTGCCTGTTCGACCGGCCCGACCCCGCCAATGCCGAACGGTTGCAGGCGTTGCTCGACGAACTCCTGCGCGAGACGCCGGCCGATGCGCCGTGGCACGCCACGCTCATTCGGTTGGCGCAGCACGCGGGCCATGTCCCGGAGCTGGAAACCGAACACGTGCGCCTGTTCGTGCTGGCTGTCCCCCGCGTTGCGGCCCAGCCCTACGCGTCCTACTGGCTTGAAGAAGACCACCAACTGCTGGGCGATTCGGCGCAGAAGATGCGCGCCGTCATGACCGCCCACGGGGTGGAGGTAAGTGCCGGATCGGGATTGCTGCCCGACCACATCGTGTCCGAGCTGGAGTTCATCGCCTATCTGGCCGGCAGCGGCGAGCCGCACCAGGAGACACGGCGGCGTCTCGTCGCGGAGCATCTGGCCCGCTGGACTCCCCTCTTCACCGCCGCTCTGCGCCAGGCGCGGCCCTCCCCCCGCTACCGGCTGGCATCCGAATTTCTCGACCAGCTCGTCGCCTGGGATCTGGAGCAATCGGCGCGAACCGGCGGTACACCCCATATATCGATCACCGCAGCCTCAGGAGAGCATGCGCATGACAGTATTCGATGATTTCAATCCGCGGCGGCGCGCATTCCTCGGGGCCGCGGCCACCGGATCGGCGCTCAGCATCGCGGGCTTTCCCAGCCGCGCGCTGGGGCGCATCAACGCGCCGCACAGGCCGGAACTGCTCAAGGAAACCACCGAGGTCTTCAGCTTCTGCGACATGTGCTACTGGCGCTGCGGCCTCAAGATCCGCTCGCGCGACGGCCGCGCGGTCAAGATCGACGGCAATCCGGAGCATCCGCACAACTACGGCGTGGTGTGCGCCAAGGGCAACGCCGGGCTCATGGCGGCGTATGACCCCGACCGCCTCAAGTACCCCATGCTGCGGGTGGGCGAGCGCGGCGCGGGGCAGTGGAAACAGATCTCCTGGGACGAGGCGCTGGACCGCGTGGCGGAGAGCCTGCTCAAGATCAAGGACAAATACGGCGCCCACGCCCTCGCCATGGTCGGCCACGGCACCTGGGAAAAGCCCTACCATCGCCTGGCGCACGCCTTCGGCACGCCCAATACCACGAGTCCCGTGCACGGGCTCTGCTGCGGCCCGCGCGAGGTTGCCAGTACAGTCGTGACCGGGCGCGGCCTTACAGGTAAAGAGACGCTGGATCTGGAAAACTGCCGCTATTTCCTGATGATGGGCCGCAACATCACCGAGTCGTTGCATAACGGCGAGGTTCGGGCTTGGATCGAAGCCGTATCGCGCGGCGCGAAAGTGGTATACGTGGACCCGCGCCATACCATCACCGCCTCCAAGGCCGACGAGTGGCTCCCCATCCGGCCTCTCACCGACCATGCCCTCCTGCTGGCGCTGATTCACGTGGTCGTCAATGAGGAACTGTACGACCGGCAGTTCGTCGCCGAGTACGTCACGGGGCTCGACGCGCTGCATCAGCGCGTGCAGCAGTATACGCCGGAGTGGGCGGCGCGCGAGACCGACATCCCTGCCGACACCATCCGCCGCATCGCCCGCGACATGGCCCGGCACGCCCCCGCCGTGCTGGTCTACGCCCCGCGCCGGCTGACCCGCACCACCAACGATATCGGCACCGGGGTCGCGATCGCCACCCTCAACGCCCTGTTCGGTGCATGGGATCACACCGGTGGCGTGTACAACCCGCAGGTGTTCAAGATCCCCGAGCCGGACCTGCCGCCGTTCGAGCATGCGCACGCCTACCGTTACGAACGGGGCGGGGACTTCGGACGCGAAGAACCCGTCGTGCCGCCCGAGTTCATCGGCGGGCACGGCGAGGTGCTGCGCGCCGATGGCGCGGGGGTGGCGGGCCGCTGGCCATTGGCGAGTTCCGTGCACGGACTTACCAACGAGATGTGGAAGGCCATGGCCGAACAGGAGCCCTACCCCATCAAGGCGCTGATCACGGCCGGCGGCAACGGCTTCCTGAACAGCACCGATTACGACACCATCCGCCAGGCCATCGCCAATCTGGATTTCTTCGTGGCGGCCGACATCGCGCCCAACGAAATGAACATGCATGCGGATATCCTGCTGCCCGAGGCGAGCTACCTGGAGCGTTACGACGACCTGCAGATCGGCGGCTCCCACGAGGGTTACGTCGCCATCCGCATGCCGGCCATGAAGCCGTTGCATGACACGCGCGACGCCTGGAGCATCTGCAAGGGGCTGGCGGAGCGCATGGAGTTGGGTCAGTACTTCCCGCACGAATCGGTGGCCGATCTCATCGATGAGCGCCTGAAGAAGGTGGGCCTGTCGCGCGCCGAGCTGGAGCAAAAGGGCGTCATCAAGATCCCTGCCGATCCGGCGAAGAATTTCCCGCGCGAGCACGGGGCCAAATCCGTGTTCCCCACGCCCAGCGGCAAGGTGGAACTCGTGCCCAGTCGCCTCACGGAGCTGGGGCTGGATGGTGCCCTGGATTACGAACCGCAGGTGCGGCCCGAGCCGGGCGAGTTCTACCTCATTTCCGGCCGGATCGGTTTTCATACGCACGCCCGTACGCAGAACAACCCGTGGCTCGCCGATTTCATGCGGGAGAACGAGTTATGGATCCATCCGGATGCCGCGGCGGAACACGGCATCGGGAATGGGGATCGGGTGAAGGTGACCGACCAGCGCGGCCGCAGCGAAACGATCAAGGCGAAGGTGACCGCGCGCATCCGCAAGGACACGGTGTTCATGGTGCACGGATTCGGCCACTTCGATCCGCGCATGAGCACCGCGCACGGCCAGGGCGCTTCGGACTCGAACCTCGCCTCGCGCGATCAGGACAAGAGCCTCGGCTCCATCGCCATGGGCCGTTCGTTGGTGCGCATCGAAAAACCGTAGCGGCGGCATGTTCTGGGCACGTTCATTTCACGCCGGACATGCCGGGATATCCGCCTGACATTACGCAACGCAGAGGGCTTTCACCGCTGACACATGTCATAGAGCGATTCAAGGTTGTCAAGCATTTTAGCCGGTACGACCGATGGAGTGCTCCGTGCGGCGAACCGCCACGGCGCGCTCCATTATCAATGGCGGCAAGTATTTTCGCAGGCCGGGTTAGCCCGGCGAGGCGTAACCCGGCGCATGGTAGTTATGCCGGGGTACACTGCGGCAGCCCAACTTGCGACGAATGCCGCCCCAGAACCACACGAGTGGAGTGAACATGAAGATTGCCATTACCAGCCAGAACTTTCGCACCATTACCGGCCACGCCGGCAAGACCCGCCGGTTCCTCGTGTTCGAGGCGGCACAGGGTGTTGAGCCAACCGAAGTGGAGCGCATCGACCTGCCGCTGGAGATGTCCTTCCATGAATTTCGCGGCACGGGTCCCCATCCTATCGACAGTGCCGACGCGATCATCACCGGCAGTGCCGGCCCCGGCTTCATCCGGCACCTGGCATCCCGGGGCATACAAGTGTTCGTGACCTCCGAGACGGATCCGCGGCGGGCCATACGCGCACTGCTCGACGGCACATTGGCTTCGGCAACACCACACGAGGGCAGCCAGTGCGGATCGCATGGTTCGCACGAGCACTGACGATCTGCCGCGCCCAGAGAAATTGCAGTTAACCAACAGACGAAGGCGAGGACGCCCTGTTCATGACCAAAAAATACGTGATGCTCGCAGACATCACCCGCTGCATCAATTGCAAGGCCTGCGTGGTGGCGTGCCGTGCCGAGTGGGACACCCCGCTCGGCCACTCGCGCGACTGGGTGAAAGAGGTGGAACTGGTGAGCGCCGACGGCATGCCGCAGGTCATGCTGTTCCCCGGCCGCTGCCAGCATTGCGACGACGCGCCCTGCGTGGAGGCCTGTCCGTCCGGGGCGGCGTACAAGCGCGACGACGGCATCGTGCTGGTGGATGACGAGCTATGCTCGGGCTGCGAACTGTGCGTCCCGGCCTGCCCCTACGAGGCGCGCTGGCTCAATCCGGTCACCCGCACCATCAGCAAATGCACCTTCTGCCAGCCGCGCATCGATCAGGGACTGCAGCCCGCCTGCGTGCAGACCTGCGTCGGCGGGGCGCTGAAGTTCGGCGACGCCAACGATCCCGACTCGGAGGTGGCGCAGTTGCTGCGTGAGCGCGAATGGGTGCGGCTTGTCACCGATGAGGTGAACGTAGGCCCCAATCATTTCTACTACACCGCAGGCGCAACGGTGCCGGCCGACGTGCTGCCCAAGCTGCATGAGAATTCCCTGCCCGCCCGATTGCTGGAAAACGTGGTCAATCCGGTGGCGAAG
>JBAYZB010000244.1:0-4567 GCA_041672765.1 Gammaproteobacteria bacterium
CGCTCCACCACGAAGCACGGGTCCTCGGCTTGCAGCTTCAGCAGCGCGTCGGAGAGCTTCTGCTCGTCGCCCCGGCTCTTGGCGTGAACCGCCAGCGCGAACATGGGGGTCGGGAGCTTGAGTGGGCGCAGATGTATGTGATCATCATCGTGTGAATCGTGCAGCACCGCGTCGTAGTGGATCTCCTCCACCTTGGCCACCGCGCAGATATCGCCGGGAATGCCCTTGTCGAGTTCGACGTAATCCTTGCCCTGGGGCTTGAGAAGATGGGCGACCCTGAAAGGCTTGCGGCCGTCATCGATGAACAACTGGCTGTCCCTGGTGATGGTGCCCTGATGAATGCGGAACAGGCCGATGCGGCCGATGAATGGATCGATAGTCACCTTGAACACATGGGCGAGGACAGGTTTGTCGGGCTCGGGCTCCGGGTACACTTCCTCAGCCTCTTCGCCTTCGCCGCGCAGGAACGGCGCGGGATTGCCTTCCTTGGGATTAGGCATGAGCCGCGCGAAGATATCGAGCAGTTCCGGTATGCCGACCCCGGTCCGAGCCGATACGAAACAGACCGGGATCAAATGGGCTTCCCGCAACGCCGCTTCGAAGGGGGCGTGCAGTTGTTCGGGGTTGATTTCGCCCTGCTCCAGGTACGTAGCCATCAACTCCTCATCCACCTCGACCACCTGGTCGATCAGGGCCGTGTGCGCCTCCGCGACAGAGGAGAAGTCCGTATCGCCACCCGACGCAAAGAAGCAATCGACCACGGCCTGACCGTTCCGGCTGGGCAGATTGATCGGCAGGCACTCCTTGCCGAAGGTTTCGCGAATCTGGTCGAGCAGGCGCGGAAGATCGACGTCTTCCGCGTCGATCTTGTTGATGATGATCAAGCGGCACAACCTCATGGCCGCCGCCCGTTCCATCATGCGCTGGGTAACCGTCTCGATCCCGGCCTCGGCGTTGATGATTACCGCGGCGGTTTCCACAGCGGGCAGCGCTCCCAAGGCCTGCCCCAGAAAGTCCGGGTAGCCGGGGGTGTCGATAAGGTTGATGTGCGCGTTCCCGTGATCCAGGCTGGCGACGGCGGGATTGAGCGAATACTGGTATTCCTTTTCCTGGGGGTCGAAGTCGAGGAACGTAGTGCCTTTTTCGATGCTTCCCGGCGTGCTGATTATGCCGGCTCTATGTAACAAGGCTTCGGCGAGAGTGGTCTTGCCTGATCCTGCATGCCCTACCAACGCGATGTTGCGGATGTTCTCAGTGCTGTAGCTGGGCATTGATCACCTGTCCACCCCGAGGTGTATCGCGACCGCGACTGGCTGGATTGACCTTATAGTCTTTAACCCAGTATAGGAAACGACCGACGGGACGCAAGGCGGAAAACGGTCCATGCCGCCGCTTCACAAGACGGCGCGTTTCCGGCATTTTTGGGGCGGCGCGCCCATATCTTCATGGGACCATTTTCCGTGTCCCGTCTGGATATGCGATGAGTATCCGTCGTGCTCCAGTCTGTTTGAATTTCCTCTTGCCGCGCGCGCAATGTCAGGTGGCACTGGATGCGCCGCCGAGAGAGTCGCACCGGACCATACTTGATGGGCGCGGGGAGCGGGGACGAGGCCACTCGCCCGAATGGTCTCGCCGTGCGCACCCGCTCGATATTTTGCTGGATGAGGCGATTCAACTCGCCACGGCGTTTTCCGGCTGTTGGCGAGGATGTCGGCCTTCCTTGGTCAACACTTCGATGAAAAGGGGATGATGATGGAAAAGCCTGCTCAGACCCGCGTACCCATCGCGGATATTATCGCCCGGCGCTGGAGCGGTCGGGCCTTCGATCGCGACAAACCGGTCGGTCGCGAGCAACTCGTTGCGCTGCTGGAAGCGGCGCGCTGGGCGCCATCCTGTAGAGGGGAGCAGCCGTGGCGTTATATCGTGTGGGACCGGTTCGTGGACGAGGCTGCGTGGAGCCGGGCGTTCGAGTGTCTTAGCGAGGGCAATCGACCCTGGGTCAGCAACGCGCCGATACTGTTGTTGGCGACCGCGTACCGGTTTTTCGAGCATAACGGAAGTCCTAACCGTTGGGCACAGTACGACACCGGTGCGGCCAGCGAAAACCTCTGCCTGCAGGCGGTGGCGCTCGGTCTGATGGCACATCAGATGGGAGGCTTCGACGCGGAGAAGGTTCGTGCCGCCTTTCAGATTCCGGATGAATTCGAGTGCATGGCGATGATCGCCATAGGCTATCCGGCAGAGCCGGAGGTTCTTGAGAGTCCCTATCGGGAGCGGGAACTGGCGGAGCGGGTACGCAGGCCCCTGGGAGAGCTTTTTTTCGACGGCGTTTGGCAAAAGCCGATCGACGCGCCTTAGATGGGCGCTGCTGGAAGGAGTGCCGGTATGGTGTGGAAATGCACGGCCCCGCTCACGCGGGGCCGTGTTCGAGAATCAGCTACGCGCCCGTACGACGGTAGCCTGAGGACCTTTGCGTCCCTGTTCCGATTCGAATTCCACCGACTGGCCTTCGGTCAGCTTCTTGAAGCCATCCATCTTGATGGCGGAGTAGTGCACGAACACATCCTCGCCGCCGTCCTGCGGGCAAATAAAGCCGTAACCCTTGGTCTCGTTGAACCACTTCACAGTGCCAATACGCATAAAAAAATTACACCTTGAACGAAAGAAAAAGAATAGTGAGAGATGATCCTGCCGAAATGAAGGGATTCGCTAAGACGCCGAGGGATGTCTCGGGAAAAGACCGACATTTCAACAACAGCGGCACAAGGCCGTTGGCGGGAGTATACCCCATTCTTTTGGGAAGTCTAGGTGGCGCGGACGTTGTTTCCGGGGACGAGGAGGAGGGGCTGGCAAAGGCGGCGACAGGAGGGCTCATGTGTGTTTTTCCGCCGCCGGCCCTCCGGGAGAGGGCAGGTGGGCAAGATGATAGCCCGGCATTTCCTCAGATGTTTGTTCCAGCGCCTCCTTGTTATTGCGGGCCCGCAGCAGGGTCCAATATCCGAACAGATTGACGGGGCTGCGTTCCTGGATATTCAGTTGCGTTTCCCTGATGAAATCGGGCAGCGAGAAATCGGGGCGAAATCCGAGCAGCTTGGACAACGGGGCTATGAGGCTTTCCAGG
The DNA here is from genome assembly GCA_041672765.1 of Gammaproteobacteria bacterium. Lineage (GTDB taxonomy): Bacteria > Pseudomonadota > Gammaproteobacteria > JBAYZB01 > JBAYZB01 > JBAYZB01. The sequence continues at coordinate 3,122 of JBAYZB010000244.1, forward strand.
CCGCCGATTACGGGATTGGCGTGTTTGAAGTGATTCACGATGAACAGTTCCCCGCCTTCCTTACAGACGCGCTGCATTTCGTTTATGAGGCGTACCGGATGAGGGACTACTGAGGCCACGTACATGGCGATCACTTTGTCGAAGCTGTTGTCCTCGAATCGCATCTGTTCCGCATCCATGACCTCCAGAGCCGCGACGTGGCGGAGGTTTTCGCGCATCACCCGCTTCTTTGCGCGCTCCAGCATTTCCACGGAGATGTCGATTCCCGTCACCTGGACATCGCTGGGATAAAGAGGCAGGGACAGACCGGTCCCGACGCCCACTTCCAGTATCCGGTCCCCCGGACGACAATCCATTTTTTCGATGACCGCCTGGCGGCCTGGCTGAAACAGGGCGCCGAAGTAAAGATCGTAGACCTGTGCGTAGCGCCGGTAGGCCTTTTGTATGGCATCGATATTCAATTTCCCTCCCGTGTCCCGATTCCCATTGGTGAGGTCCTTATTCTAATCGGCTATGCGCCGCTGGTGCAGCAGGTGGATCGGTCGTGCTTTCCCCTGTCAGGCGCATAGTGAAGCGGGAGCAGTCATGCCCGGATAAGCCGTACCCTTCGGCTGATGGCGTTCGATTCCGGTCTCGAAGCATGCGGATGGTTGTTCTGCTGAATGCGGATGCCCATGGGCGAAACGGCCGTACTCCGCGCTCGCCGACAGGAGCCTTGCCCGTTCAGGCAAGCGCCCGGAGGCCGTTGCCGGACACATAAGCCCAAGAATAGCACAAGCTTTTTGGCGCCGATTCCATATTATCGGCCAGACGGCCTGTTGCGGGGCGTTCCGCATGCCTGTCGGGGTCGCCTGCTCGTGTCGCGGTTGCGCGGGAGCGCTGCTTCCTGGGAACGCCACTCCCCGGGCGCAAGTCCTTCCAGCGTCCAGGGGCCGATGGCGTAGCGGATCAACCGGAGGGCGGGGTGTCCGACGGCAGCGGTCATGCGCCGCACCTGACGGTTGCGCCCCTCGCGGATGCGTAGGTCCAGCCACGCGGTGGGAATGCTGGCCCGGTAACGGATCGGCGGATTGCGCGGCCAAAGGCCGGGAGGTTCGTCGATCAGCCGCACCTTCGCAGGAGCGGTCACGCCATCGCTGAGAACAACGCCTTTGCGCAACTGTTCCAGCGCCATCGGTTCCGGTATGCCTTCCACCTGTACCCAATAGGTCTTGAACAGCTTGTAGCGGGGGTGGCTGATGAAGTGCTGCAGGCGGCCATCGTCCGTCAGAAGCAGCAGGCCTTCGCTGTCGTAATCGAGGCGGCCTGCGGGATAGACACCCTTTTCGGTGATGTAATCGCCCAGGGTGGAGCGGCCCTGGGTGTCCGTGAACTGGCTCAGGACGCCGAAGGGTTTGTTGAATAACAGTAAGCGTGCCATGAGGACTTGCAAACACAGGGACAAGA
>JBAYZB010000245.1:0-4559 GCA_041672765.1 Gammaproteobacteria bacterium
AAGGGCGTTTTCTTTCTCTTTAAGGACGAGATTAAGTTTCTCGTTCGCCTCAAAAAGAAGACGCAGTGTCTTCTCGTGTTCATCTGCTAAGTCTTGATGTTTGACAGATAATGTCTTATTTTCTTGTTGGAGACGCTTGATCTCTTTTAACGCTTCTTTAAGGTTCATACACCTAGTATAGCACATATTTTGACTTTTACTATATACATAGTATATAGTAATTATTTTCATCAATACCCGATTTCCTTGTTTTTCTCCTCCATAATCTTTAAGCCTCTTAAAATTTGTTTCAAATCAGACACGTGATAGCCACCCGCTCTTGTCACCTCTGGCCACTTAAATTTGGTGAAATTAATCTTATTGATGAGTAACCATGTCCCATAATCATCCTCATAATAGATTTTGATGGTCTTCCTATCCTTTGAGCAGAAGACAAAGAGGGTATGCATCATCTCTACAGGTGTAAAGTTACAGCAGAGTAAAAGCTGAAACCTATGCATACCCGCTCTCATGTCGATCTCTTTCGTATAAAAGTAGATTCTCTTAATCCCTTTATAGTCGATCATAGATTAAACCTACAATCTTTAGGGCTTGTTCAAGCGAGGTTGTTATTTTCATCTCTTTCGTCTCAATCACGACGATCGAGTGATCAAAGCGCGTGAAGTGTGTCGATTTTTTGATAACCTCGTTATCTTTGAGCATATTCATTCTCATGTCATCTTCATCGATTAATGTTCCTGGTTTAGAATCAAGGTTGTCCATACGTATGAAATCTCCTTGTAGATGATTGTATGCAGCGACCCAGTCTTTAAGTGTTGATCTGTTAATTTTTTCTTGTCTTGCGTAATCGCTCATGGTTAATCCTGAAAGTCTGTATTTCTTCACCATATCGAGTCTGTCTCGGTCTGTATAATGTTTTCCCATGTGTATTTTCCTCGTTTCATGTTCTTAGAATACAAAAAAACACCCTAGATTGTTAGAGTGTTAATATTTGACGTTTACGTTACTATCGACAATGCAAAATTGTTCTCACTGCGACTCTATAAATGAAAACGACCCCATTTCATAAGAAATAAGGTCGTTTTTCATTAAAATATCGTTATTTTCCCCTGGTTAAGGGGAGTAATCAAAGATAACTATGTGTGATGCAACCTATTTTAATACAAATTAGCACCTTATCAAAAATTTTAGCACCTTTAGGAAAAGTTATTATTTATCTATTAGTCTTGTGTGATTTCATAGTGTATTTATTTACATAAGATAACACAAAATAATTAGAATTTTATTGTTAGAAAAAAATTCTCATATTCATATGAATTTGAGAATTTCAGTATATAGAATTTGTTTCAATTAGTTTGCTTTTTGGCCACATTCTGGACAGAACTTAGTTCCAGGAATTAACTCAATACCACAACCTTTACAAACTGGGGGTTGTGAACTCTCGATTTTTGACCCGCATTCTGGGCAAAATTTCACGTTCGACAAGACTTGAGCATTGCAATTTGAACATTGTATGATATTTTGTATATCAACCACTGGATTATTAGAAAAATGTCCTTCATTAGAATTAAATAAAGACTTTTTAAGTATTTCAATCACTGTGTCTACTTCCGGTATTTCAAGTCGATCAATTCTTTCGTAATAATATTTTTCTAAATATTCCATCATGAAAAACTCATATTTTTTAGAAGATGATTTAGATTTATAGAAAACTTCCTTGAACTCTTTTGTAACCTCTTTAAACATACCAGCAACTGAATCATCCTCATCTTCATCGTCATAGTCTTCACCATTTTCCTCAACTTCAATGACTTGAATGCCGTCAAAGTATCTTGAAAATTTTATAATAAGAGTAGATTGATCTTCATTTAAATCTATACCAATTGCATATTTTGACATAAACAGTAAAAAGTCTTTAGATAGATACAAATACTTGAGTTTGGATTCACACAAAGTTTTATCTTTCTTTCTTTGATTGTTTTCTTTAAAACCTAATTTAACATTTTCTGTTCTTTTTAAGTTTGATACATCTGTTTCAATTTCTTTTTTTAATGCTAAAACTTTATTTTTAATGATTTCAAAATTGTTCGTGCAATACTTTAGATACCCCTCAACAGCTGATGACTTTTCTTGTTTCCTGCTTAATTCACTTTCTTTTGATGCTTTCTCATTCTTAGCTTTGTTTTCAACTTTGGCTTTCTCTAGTTCCAATTTAGCTATTTTGACATCATTTTTGTTAGAACCGCCTCCAACTATTTTATTAAGTAAACCCATAGTAAACCCCCTATTTCTTTATTTTGTATATTTTTTATATCTTTGTTAAATTATATCATTTAATTATTCATATGTTTATATGCCAATTGAGAAATTGTCAGTTTTCACATATGATTATTAACTAAAGACGACTATTTATGACGGTATAGATAACTCATGTACTTCATGTTTAATTTCCATACCAATCCAATAACTATGGTTCGTTATATTTACTTATTATTATACCGCATTCTATACTTATATGAAAGGGTATACTTAATCATCTAGAGACATAAGTCTCATGGTTGATTATTTATAGATTTAGAATTCTATAACACAAGTATATGAAGTTAATTGATTCAATATGTCTAATGTAACCGGTGCTAATACAATTTAGCACCCTATCTATTTTTTAGCACCTTTATGTAGTTTGTTATAAAAGAGGTAATAATAGCTTGGCCATATTAATGATTTGTGAACCACTTAACTCAATTTTATTTTGCCCCAATGAACCAGGATCTTTATATACAATAGCTTCTATCCATATAGCCCAATATTCCTTGTTGTTAATAATAGTATTAGGGCTATTTGTTTTAGCTAGCCTCCAATTAGTATGAGTTGGGTCAATTTTCTTCCAATACAAGTAGGACACTAAAAATGATGCACCGACTGTACGTAACTTTTCACCAGCTTCAAAGTATCTCTTTTCATTTTCTGTCATAATAGATCATCCTAATATATATAAAAATTTGTTAAAGTCTTTATACTTCTTTTGATTATTTGTAACTATCAAACTAATCATCAGTTTTTATCTTTTTGATCGGTATATAATAGTATTTTCCATCTTTAATAATCAGTTGAACATCTTCATCGAATAATTCGTCTAGTCTATTCATAGCAGATTGTTTATTTTGACTCTGGTCGATAATCTTGTTTTTTAGATTTGATTCCAACTTCTTGTAATCCCATTTTTTATCAACTAAGGAGAGTGGCTTCGCTACTATACCTTCTATTCCTTGCATCTTAAATCGATTCTTATCAAGTTCAATCCCTAGTTTCTTAACATTAGACAGGTGCCAATTCGGTACCAACTTTCTCGAATCGTTAGAGTGATTTAATAAGTTATTATATGATGAAAAGCATTTTTCTATAGATACTTCACCAAGATTTAGTGTATAAGTCAACTTGCTAATCTCTTCTAAGATAGCAGTCAGTATTTTTTGGTAACCTAGGAGTTTATCAAATTCATTTACCTTAGATTGATATTCCTGAATCTTTGTTATGTTTTCAGTGGTTTCTTCTTGAATGGTAATATTAACTTGTTCTAACAATTGGACTGTGTCATTTTTGTAACCATTGAGTTGATGTAATTCTCTTTGCCTTAATTCAGGATTTACCAATATTTCAGAACTAAAGCTTGAAATTTCTTCAACATTATTTATCAAAGCCATTATTCTTGACTTAAATTCCCGTTGTTGATAATTACCAATAACATTGATATTTTTATTTATATCAATTAATCTTGAACTTACTTCACTCATATAGTATTGACCTACCACTAAAGAAGTAATATTCATCACCTTTGCGACTCCAACTACAACTTTTCCAGATTGTGCTATTTTTGAAGAGTCAACTGGTGACAGCACAGCGTTTTTCTCAATACCATTTTTACCCATTAGTGTTGCGCGCAATCCGCCTGGTACATCTTTTGCTTTAGTTAGTTGATCTACTGGTATGTCTGATTGTAATAGACTTCCAGCACTTCTAATAGCGTCTTGAACTGAACTTTGATGTGCACTATGAAGGAGTTGCTGAGTTCCTCCTTGAACAAGTCCATTGATACGTGTAATTAATGATACATCTTTGATTTCATATATTGAAGGATAATCAATTTTGAAATCCAATGGCAATTCTTCCACTACAATTGGTAAAAATTCTTGCTCGATATATATTGGTTCATTATTGGTTTGAGAGACTAATTCAGTTGAAAAAGAATCAACATTTTGTTAATCTGAATCCCTTGATTTTTGACTAGTATCGTTCTTCATCTGTTCTTTTTTCTTTTTTTTAAAAAAATGGCATTGTTAACTCCCCTATATTTTATATTTAACAGTTTAATATACTTTGTTATGCACTTATTCCTTGATTTTCCAATAGAAAACTTAGGCTTCTCCAATCTAGAAAGGAGAGGTAAAGTTCATTAATTCATTCAAGATCATGAGTTCTTTTAGAACATTATGAGAATAATATATGTACTTATTTTGAATTGATACCTTTTAGCATCCCTGTATATTTTTAGCACCCTT
>JBAYZB010000246.1:0-4532 GCA_041672765.1 Gammaproteobacteria bacterium
CCGGGTGTTGGCATGGCTGGCGGCGGCGGCCCGCGCCAATCCTTCCGGCCCCATGATGGCCATGTGAATGGTGGCGGCGGTGACCATCAGCCCCTGATTGGTGCAGATGTTGGAGGTGGCCTTGGAACGGCGGATGTGCTGCTCGCGCGCCTGCAGCGTGAGCGTGAAGCCCTCCTTGCCGTCGCGGTCCACCGTGCGCCCGACGATGCGCCCGGGCATCTGGCGCACGTGCTCCTTCTTGCAGCACATGAAGCCGAAATACGGCCCGCCCGAGGACAGCGGAATGCCCAGGGGCTGGCCTTCACCCACCGCGATATCCGCGCCCTTGTCGCCCCACTCGCCCGGCGGCGTCAGCAGCGCCAGCGCCAAGGGATTGACCACGGCGATCACCAGCGCGCCGTGCCGGTGCGCCCAGGCGGTGAGCTCGTCCACTTCTTCCAGTACGCCGAAAAAGTTCGGCTGCGGGATCACCAGCGCGGCGAAGTCGCCGGGCTCCTGCGGCAGCGTAGCGGGATCGATGTGGCCGCCGCTACGGTCGTAGTCCAGCTCCTCCAAAACGATGCCCTGATTGCCGACAATGGTCCGCACCACCTTGCGGTAATGGGGATGCACCGTGCGCGGCATCAGGATGCGCTTCGATTTGGAATTGCGGTTCGCCCGCACCGCCATCAGCACCGCCTCCGCCAGACCCGACGCGCCGTCGTACAGCGAGGCGTTGGAGACGTCCATGCCGGTGAGGCTCGCCATCATGGTCTGGTACTCGTAGAGCAACTGCAGCGTGCCCTGGCTCGCCTCCGCCTGATAGGGAGTGTACGCGGTGTAGAACTCGCCGCGCGTGGCGATTTCCCAGACCGCCGCCGGGATGTGATGCTCATAGGCGCCGGCGCCCAGGAAGCAGAGCGGCTCGCCGTCCTGCCGGGCGCGGGCGCGCATCAGGCGGGCCACTTCCCATTCGGTCAGGCGTGGCGGCAGCTTCTCCAGCTTGCCCGAGAGCAGCTCGCGCGGGATCTCATCGAACAACTGCTCGATGCCGGAAACGCCAATGGCGGCGAGCATCGCACGGACATCGTCTTCTGTATGCGGATTGAAAGGCATGTCGGATACCGATGGTTCTCAGGAAAGGCCGCGGGCGCTTGTGCAATCTTCCGATCAGTGGCTTTCGGAGGCCACGAACTCGCCGTAGGCGTTCGCGTCCAGGAGCCCATCCATCTCGGCCGGATCGGACGGGCGCAGCTTCAGGATCCAGCCGTCGCCGTAGGGATCCTTGTTGACGGTCTCAGGGCTGTCGGCCAAGGCGCCGTTGCCTGCCACCACCTCGCCGGAGAGCGGGCTGTAGACATCGGACGCGGCCTTGACGGACTCCACCACGGCGCAGGCCTCGCCGGCCTTGACCGTGCGCCCGGATTCCGGAACTTCGACATAGACCATGTCGCCCAACTGGTCCTGGGCGTGCTGGGTGATGCCGATGGTGACGGTTCCATCCGCTTCCGCGCGGACCCACTCGTGGGACTTGGTGTATTTCAGATCGGCCGGCACATATACGTTGCTCATGGGTTTCCTCGCTAAGTTGGTTATAACTGATACTATCGGTTATTGGTCGAGACAGGACTTGCCGTGACGCACGAACGGCGGCTTGACCACCCGGGCCGGCATCAGTTTGCCGCGGATCTCCACCTGGCAGCTCGCGCCGATCTCCACCGGCACGCGCGCCAGCGCGATGGATTTGCCCAGAGTCGGCGAGAAGCCGCCGCTGGTGATCTCACCCACGCCGCCGTCGGTGATCACCTTCTGATGGGAGCGCAGCACGCCGCCGCCGTCCAGCACCAAGCCGACCAGCTTGTTGCGCACGGCGCCGCGCTGCGCCTCCAGCGCCTGGCGCCCGATGAAATCGCGCTCCGCCGGCTCCCACGCCACGGTCCAGCCGAGCCCGGATTCGAGCGGGCTGGTGTCCTCGGTCATGTCCGAGCCATACAGGTTCATGCCCGCCTCCAGGCGCAGCGTGTCCCGCGCGCCGAGGCCGATGGGCTTCACGCCCGCCTGGGCGAGCGCCTCCCAGAAGGCCGGCGCCCGGTCCGCCGGCAGCACGACCTCGAAACCATCCTCGCCGGTGTAACCGGTGCGCGCCACAAACCATTCGCCCGCGGGCACCCCGGAGAACACGCCGAGATCCTGCACCGCCGCGCGCGCCTGCTCGTCCAGCACGGCCAGGGTCTTGTCGCGGGCATTCGGCCCCTGCACCGCGACCATGGCGAGGTCGCGCCGCTCGCGTACCTGCACGCCGAAAGCGGCGGCCTGCTGGCCGATCCAGGCGAGGTCCTTGTCGCGGGTCGCCGCGTTCGCCACCACGCGGAACCACGTTTCATCCAGAAAATAGACGATCAGGTCGTCGATGACGCCGCCCCGCTCGTTGAGCATGCAACTGTAGAGCGCCTTGCCGGACTGGCGCAGCTTGTCCACGTTGTTCGCCAGCAGCCGGCGCAGGAACGGCCGCACCTGCTCGCCGCTCAGATCCAGGATGGTCATGTGGGAGACGTCGAACATGCCCGCGTCGCGGCGCACCTGGTGATGTTCCTCGATCTGGGAGCCGTAGTGGAGCGGCATGTCCCAGCCGGCGAAATCCACCATCTTCCCACCCATTTCCACGTGCTTCTGGTACAGCGGCGTCTTGTTGGCCATCGGTTCCTCTATTCGATGCGGTTAACTGAGGACGAAAAATTAAGGGGCGACAACCGGACAGGATCCGACTGTCGCCCCTCTGTCCACTGACCTGAGAGTTCGGGATACCCGCGACGCATGCTCACGCTCCTGCATCCCCGCCCCTTCGGTGGGCCGATCGCTCGACCACTCTCCAGAGTCAACGCGCGCTCCCAGGTCCTTTTGCCTGAGCGATTCCGGGCGGGTTGCGCCTTCGGCGCCCCGCGTCGACCGCCTGCCGCCGTCTCGGCGCAATGGGTGCGGGGCCTCTCCCTCGGAGCCGTTTCGTTGAAATGTGAACTATAAACCGCGGGCCGAGCGGAAGCCAAGCGTGGGGAGGCCGATCAACCTCAATCGCACCTGGGGGCCGGCCAAGCAACAAAATTCAACGCAGACGCAGGGTGGGCATCACCCACCGAAAAATACCTCAACAACCAACGCATGATGGCAATGCCCACCCTGCGCAAACTCTCTGCGCCTTTGCGTTAAAACCCCATGCCCCGCGCCAGCCGCGGCAGGTCGCCCTCCAGCCCCATGGCATAGAGCATGATGAAACGCTTTACCCAGGGCATGGAATCGGTGAGGCCGAGGCCCAGGTTACGCACCCAGCGGACTGGCGGAACGCGGCTTCCGAACAGCCGCTTGAACCCATCCATGGCCGCCATCATGGTCAGATTGTCGCCCTTGCGCCAGCGTTCGTAGCGGCGCAGCACATGGTACGCCCCGATGTCGCGTTTCGACGCGCGGGCATCGAGCAGAACCTCGGCCAGGGTGGCTGCATCCAGCAGCCCGAGATTGACCCCCTGGCCGGCCAGCGGGTGAATGGCGTGCGCGGCATCGCCCATTAGCGCCAAGCGCGGTTTGACATAGGCCGTTACATGTTGCAGGCGCAGCGGCAGCGCGAGGCGCGGCCCGGCGTGCTCCATGCGGCCGAGCACATCCCCGAAGGCGCGTTGCAACTGGGCCAGAAAATCCCCTTCTTCCAGCGCCACCAGTTCATCCGCATGATCGGGCGCCGTGGACCAGACGATGGAGCAGCGCCCGTCCTTCAACGGCAGGAAGGCGAGCGGCCCGCCGGGCAGAAAGCGTTGCCAGGCCGTTTCACGGTGGGGGAGTTCGGTCTGCACCGTGGCCACCACCGCCTTCTGGTCGTAACTCCAGCCGTAGGTGCCGACGCCGGCGAGGGTGCGCACCTGGGAGTTGGCGCCGTCGGCGGCGGCGACCAGCTTCGCCGTGATCATGCGCCCATCCGACAGCCCCACGCTCGCGACATCCGCATCGACGGCCAACGCGGAGACCGTGACGCCGCCGATCACTTCCACGTTGTCGAAGGCCCGCAGCCGATCCCACAGCGCCACCTGGACTGCGCGGTTCTCGATGATCCAGCCCAGCGTATCCATGGCAAGCTCCGCGCTGTCGAAATGGATGGCGCCCGGTCCGGTGGCGTCCCATACCCGCATCTCGCGGAACGGGCTCACGCGCCGCTCCACCATGCCCTGCCACGCACCGAGCGCGGCGAAGATGCGCTGCGAGGCGTGGGTGAAGGCCGACACGCGCAGGTCCACCTCATCCTCCGGCCGCAGGTCCGCAGGCGGCTTGGCTTCGATCATGGCGACGCGCAGGGAACTGTTGCCGAGCGCGCAGGCGAGACAGGCGCCCACCATGCCGCCGCCGGCGATGACGATGTCATAGGAAGCTGTAGTCATGAGAGATACGCCGATGCTTGCATCCTTTGCATTAAGGAACTTCTGCAAAAGTCCACGATCTGATCCTTCGGTCGGGTAACGCAGGTCGAGAACAAGAACAATGAAGCAACTGAGCATGGGCACCGGTTTCGA
>JBAYZB010000247.1:0-4524 GCA_041672765.1 Gammaproteobacteria bacterium
GGCGGTCCTCATGACGCTCTCCCGAGGACCTGAGAAGCCGCCGGCAATCCTGGCGCCGGGAGTATCGGCAGGCTGTTGAAAACGGCTTTTGTGCAAGCCGGACATCGTTTACAAAATAAACCGAACACATGGTTTACACCTTTTCCTCCGGCTAAGTGCCATGCCAACGCCTGGCGGGCGTAAGCTTGCCGGTGCGTTCGTCCAGGAAGCCCAAGAGATGGAAGCTGTAACGCAGCTCCCACCGCCTGTCGTCCAGTGGCAGAAGGGCAATGGGTTCCTGGGCCAGGACCTCCGAGACATACACCAAGCGCCCTCGCCACTTGATCTCTCCGTTCTGACGGACCTGCCTCACCGTGATGCCCTCGTCGTACTCCACACGAGGAAGGTGGGCCGGGTAAGGCCGCGGGGAAGCGCAGTACAGGCTGCCCGGCGTCTGCCGTCCCAACGCCTCGTGGGCGCGCTCCCAGTTGTATTCGTCGCGGACTGCGCATCGCCATCGGCAGGCCGTATTCGCGGAATACCCACTCAAGCCAGGGCTGCACCCAGGCCGTGCCGGTCCGCGGCAAGGCCCGACAGTGCAGCAGGAAGCGGCTGAAGTTATCGCTGACCGTCAGCGGGTAACAGCGCTGCCCGTCGCCGAGCCGAAAGTCACCCTTGAAGTCGATGCTCCAGAGATCGTTGGGCTGGACACACGCACCAAACGGGGCGCTGTAGGGCGGAACACGCCGGCGGGGCGTGCGCGGTCGCACCAGCCCAGCCCGCTTCAGCAGCTCCCCCGCGGTACTGTCCGCCGGCCACGGCTCCTTCGGGTACCGACGGCGCAGGTAGTCCATCACCTTCTTCGGCCCCCAGGCCTGATAGCGCAATTTGGTCGCCACGATGCGCGCGCGAATCGACTCCGACACCGCATTGGGATGGGTGTGGGGTGCGCGCGAGCGCTCCTCCAACCCCGCCAGCCCCAGCGCCTCGTAGCGCCTGATCCACTTGTCCCCCGTCGGTCGGCTGATGCCGTAGGCCCGGCACAAGGCGCTTTTGGTGTACCGCCCGCTCAGCCAATCCCCCACAAACCGCACCCGTTCGTTCATCGCACTGGTCTCTTTCCACGGCATCGCATGGCCCTCCTTGCGATGCAGCCTTCCGTGTAAACCATGTGCCCGGTTTGTTTTGTAAAGGATGTTACCGGTCTGTACACATTCGATCCCTGCTCCCGCCGGGAGAGGGGGGTTCAATAACCTGTCAAGCGGTTGTTGCGTTGCGGGCGTAGCCCTCGTGGGAGCGGCTCTGCCGCAGACGCACCTCCGTTGCGGAACTTTTGCCCGGCGCACCGAGGCTGACCAACGGCCTTCCGAACAGCACAGTCGGGGTTCAGCAAAATCTGCGCCATGGTGCCCGTAGCGTCCGGCAAAGGCGGGCCGTCCCGGCGCGTGTCGCAAGCGGATGTGGTCAGGCGATGGCGGCGCGGGGAGGTGGCGCGCGGTAGCGCAGGCAGACGCGGCGGCGGCTTTCCTAACAAGATCAAGCGGAAGTCGGGCAAGCGGCCGGGATCGCGCCAAGCGCCGAGGCTGTGGCGATGGCATGGCTCATGGGCGGTGCCATCGGGGGTTTTGGAGATGATCGTGCCGGTGGCGCGTCCCACGGCCCGATCCGCGATTCTCGCTTTTGAGATTCGCCGACTCTCGTTTTTGAGAGCGACGCCAATGGGTGGGTCCCGCAGCCGCCGCCAGCGCGTCCAGGTAGCCGCGGATGTAGTTGCCCGGCAGGCGGATGTCCGCCTGTTGCCCGGTTCGTGCCTGGACCCGGAGCGTCAGGCCGGTCCGGCTGTGCCGTTCCAGATCCTCCCCGGTCAGTTCGGCCTCGAAGACTTCCTCGAACCTGCACAGGATGGGGATGATGGGGTGGCGCTGGCAGCCGAGCGTGCGATGGCTGATCCCGGCGAAACAGGCCGCCCCGTTTCCCTCGATGTCCGCCGAACGGTAAGAGCGCAGGTAGGCGTCGGCGTACCGGGCTTCAACCTGAAGCTGATGACTTGGGGCGGTCCCGGCCGGGTCTTTGCGGCCGCGCAGATGACTCGTGAAGTATTCGTAGCGGGAGAGCCTGGTATTGTACGGCGTTGTCCGTATCGGCGGGGCCACGAACCAGAGGGCGGCGTCGGCCTTGCCGTACTCGGTCTTGACCGCCGCTTCGATCTCCGCAGCGGACTTGTTCGCGTAGTTCGGAGCGCAACCGCCAAGGAGCGCGGACAGGCCGACCGCGACGCTCGCCGCAAGGGCCCGAAGGAAGAAGGCAGGCCCGATCAGCGCCATTTCCCGCGGGCCGGCGAGGGGCCGCTTCCCGCACGCAAGTCTGCCGTGCGTATCGGCAGGAACGGGAGGTGACTTGGCATAGCCATATAGGCAGCGGGCGTGACTGTCCGGTTCCCGCCCGGCTCGGGGCGGGCGCGGATGGCGGGGTGGCAGGGACTACGGGGACGCGCCGGGCCGGTAGACGCAGTAGGTGCCGTTCGAATACTCCAATGTCAGGTCGAGGCGGTCGGCGCAACGCGCGACAATCAGTTCAGCGCCATATTTCCGGGCTATCCGCGCCAACTCCGCGTCCGTCAGATCATGGTAAGCCGCCTCCAGTTGCGGTCCTGCCGCAAAGCCCGTCTTCTCCAGCTTGGCCCCGCCCGTCACATCGATCAGCCGGGCATGCCACTCCGGAATGGCCGCCCGGGTGAATGGGAAGAATCGGAATTGGAACACCGTCGCGCGCTGGGCCAATACCGTGAAGGACGGCTTGGTCGGTGGGGTGAGCACGACCACGTCGCGAGGCGTTTGCTGGCGGATCCACTCGCAGACCTCAACCCACGGCCGCTGCTCTCTCACGTTGCCGTCGAATTTTCTCGCTTGCTTTGCAAAGGCATGGGCAGCGCTCACCATGAGCATGCAGGCGCTCAGCACCAGCAGGGGCGCGAGCATGGACCTGTTCGTCCAGCGTACCGCCACATGATATGTGCCGAGCAGTACGATCAACGGAAACAGCGTGTCGCCCAGGCGGAATGGGAAATACTGCAGGAACGCGCCCTGGTGGTCGAACGGAGCGACGGCGAGCCCCACCCCGAAGGGGATTATGGTGAAGGCGCCGAACAGCAGCAGGCGCCGCGTGCCGGGTACGGATCGCGCGTGCAGGTAGACCACGATCCAGGCAGCAATGAACAGCGCGAGCCGTACCGGCCACATGCCCTCCCAGGTGGCGGGTGCCAGGTGGTGGGGTTGCCGTATGTACGCCAGCACGTAGGACGCGTTGTCCGGGGGCAGGCCGGCGAGCAGTTCCTGGGCGACGTTGTAGATGCCCACCACCGCCCATGCGCCGAACAGCGCGAGGGACTTGGCGAGCAGGCGCGGCGGGCAGCGCTCGTGGAGCGAGAGCAGCAGCGCCGCCAACAACGTGTAGCCGCCCACCAGGAAATGGAATGACGTCGCCAGGCCGAAAAACCCATAGGCCCACGTATAGCGCCGCTCCACCAGGTGCGCGAGCCCGAAGAAGACCCACGCGTAGGCAAAGGTCTTGGACTCGGCCGCCCGGAAGATCCACTCGCCCGCCGCGATGCCCTGCCCCATTGCCAGGAACACCCAGAGCGCCACCACCGCATAGGCGGCCGGTATCCGGACGGCGCGCAGCAGGCTTGCGAGGCCCGCCGCCAGCAGGCCATAGGAGATGACGCGCAACAGGACGGCGCCATAAACGAACCCGAACTGCTTGACCAGCGCGCCCGTGAGCGTGGCCGTCAGCAACTGGTTGCCGACCGGTGTGTTCAGCAGCCAGTCCTGCGGCAACCAGTCGGGGTCCACCAACTGCAGTGCCCAGGGAATGGTCAGAAGCTCGTTGTTGCGCAGGAGCCTGTCAAAGGTCTGCGACAGGACGAGAAACAGGAAAACAGGGAGGGCCGTGCCGAACCAGGTATCCCATCGGGCCCATGCCAATTCTTCCGTGCCCGGCCATCCAGCCGAGTGGCGGCTTTTTGCGTCATCCCTGAGACTGCTCATCGTTCCCTGTGCGATACCGTTCCTTGGCCGTGTCCAGATGTGGGAGAAACCCGACGAAACGTAAGAAGCCGTTGGCAATCTCCGCGTTTTCAATCCCCCCTCCCTGGCGGGAGGGGCAAAGGAGAGGGCAATATCGGCACTGCCTCTCAGCAAGTTGGCCTACGGCCTCCTAGCTCCCTCTCCCCTAGCGGGAGAGGGGCAATAGCTGGCAATGTCTCCAGGCGGTTTGCCATAGCTTCTAACAGGCGCGACCGCCGCCGGCGAGTGGAAGTCGGGCCGTTTCCAGCACGCAGTTCCTGCGCTATGCGGCTGCCCGGCCACCTACCACATCAGGTCGTCGGGGACCTGATAGTCCGCGTAGGGGTCGTTCGCATCCGGCGGCTGCGGCTCCTGCCCCTGCCCCTGCCTTTCCACCACATAGGCCGCATCGCGTTGCCGGATCTTGTCGGCCACGTCCTTGGGCACGATGTCGTAGCGCCCGTTGAGTTTGGCGATGGCG
>JBAYZB010000248.1:0-4524 GCA_041672765.1 Gammaproteobacteria bacterium
CGGGATAGACACCCTTTTCGGTGATGTAATCGCCCAGGGTGGAGCGGCCCTGGGTGTCCGTGAACTGGCTCAGGACGCCGAAGGGTTTGTTGAATAACAGTAAGCGTGCCATGAGGACTTGCAAACGCAGGGACAAGAAACGAGGCGGCGCTCAGCCTGGTCGAGCCAGCAGCAGGAGGCCGAGGATCAGCAGCAGCCCGAAGGCGAATCGGCGCATCAGCAGCGGCGGTATATGCGGGGTGCTTTTGGCACCGAGGTGTGCGGTGAACATGACGACGGGAAACGCGGCGAGACCCATTTGAAGTACCTCGGGGGGCAATTCCTGCTCCAGGCCGAGAAAGGCGTTGCGAAAGATCGTGCTGACCGTGAAGATCGCGAGCAGCGTGGAGCGTATTACCGGGATGGCGAGCGGCTGCCGGTAAAGATAAAACACGATGGGAGGGCCAGCCGTACTGAACATGCCGCCAAGGATGCCGCCGCTGACTCCTACCCACAGATTCCAGTGGGACTTGGCCACAGTAGCGCGCGGGTGCGGGTTGAGGGTGAGAAGAAAGCCGGCGGCCACCAGCATGCATCCGAGGATGACCTTGAGCATATCCGGGGAATGGGTGTCGAGGTGGTCCAGGATTTCCAGTCCGACCGCCACGCCCGGCGCAAGGCCCGCGCCGATGAGCAGCAGGATTTTCCAGTCTACCTCCCGATGCTGCTTGCGCAACACCCACAATCCGTTGAGCAGCGACACGATGCTGATCACCGCGGCGGTGAAGGTGATGGGAGCCAGATCCAGCACGGTGACGACACCCAGCACGGTGAGCCCGAGCGCGAATCCGCTGAGCGCCTGAATGAAGCTGCCCACCGCGATGATGGCGAGAAAGGCCGCAAAAACCGGGAGATCCATGGGAGGGAGAAGCTGATTTATGAGTTCATTTTGGGGCGCATTCTATCACGAAGATTCGTCGGCAGTGGGCCGTCGTTTTCGGTGCCTTGAAGCGGTGGCCTGTGCCAAGTCACATGACTCGGGCCAGCGGCCGCCGCTCGTGCCTTCAGCCGTCATGGCTGACGGAGGCCCGTGTCTGCGAAAGGAAGGAGCGAGACTAACAAGATCCAGATGCAGACGGCCGCGATGAGATCTGCGGATGCGTGTGCCGGCCCCTTGTGCCGTATGAACGGGGCCGGCAGCCCTCGGGCGTCAGGACGCCAGCCTCGCCGGCATGGATAGGGGCTTGTTGTGGCGGGCCCACTCGATGATGCCGCCCTTCAGGTTGATCGCGTTGTTGATTCCGTTCATCGCCAGGACGCTGCAGACATGGGCCGACCGCATCCCGCTGCGGCAATAAAAAACGACCTCCCGATCGTCGTTCATCAGCGTGTGCAGCTTGTGTCCAAGTTCGTGAATCGGAATATGTATGGCGCCAGGGATGATGCCCGTTTCGCGCAGCTCCTGCTCCATCCGGATGTCGACAAGTATGATGTTGTCTGCCGCATTCATCATGCTGTCGAGCGAATGAATGTCGATTTCTCTGATATTTGCCATAGTTGATGTTGTCTCCGCGCAGGCGGGGGTTGAATATTTAGTATATGAATACATTTTAATATTTAAATGTTCTATGGAGAAGCAGAATAAGCCTTGAAAGGGCCGGGAGGGGCGGAAAAGCCCAATGCGCAAAAAAGAAGCCCGGTTCCTGGTCGGGAGCGCCGGGCTCAGGGGGGTAAGAGAGGCACTTGTCCTCGCTGAATAGGCAAGACAATTCTAGCTATCCCGGGTGCCGGACAGGAATTGGGAAAAGTCCTAATTAAGATACTGGAACGGTGGCAAAGGAACCCGCTCCGGGCATCGGCGGTTCCGGGATTTTCCGGCCCCTGGCTCCAAAGGGTTGCAGGCTCGGCGTCGCGTTTTATGGAGTGGGAACGGCCGCTTCGGCATGAAAAAAGGGCCCAGACGATCGTCTGGGCCCTTTTGCATTGGCTCCCCGGGACGGACTCGAACCGCCGACCCAGCGGTTAACAGCCGCTTGCTCTACCGGCTGAGCTACCGGGGAAGGGTGTGTAACGAGAGCGCGTATGTTACTGATTGGTCCACCCCTGGTCAAGTGATGGTGTTGGCTTTTTTCCCGCTTATCCCGCAAGCGCGTCCTTGATGCGGTTCAACGCTTCGCTCAGCTTGGCCATGCTGGTGGCAAAGGACAGGCGCAGATGGCCCGGGGCGCCGAAGGCGGAACCGGGGACCAGGGCGACCTGGGCCTTGGTAATCAGGTATTCCGCCAGTTCCACGTCGTCGTTTATGTCGTCCAGCCGTTCGATGACGCGCTGCACCCGCGGCAGGCTGTAAAAAGTGCCGTCCGAAGGAAGGCACTCGATGCCGTCGATCTCGTTCAGCCCGGCGACCACGAAGTCATGGCGCTCCTTGAACGCGGCGAGCATGTCCTGGATGCAGCTTTGATCGCCTTCCAACGCGGCCTGCGCGGCCACCTGGGAGATGGATGTGGGATTGGAAGTGCTCTGGGACTGCACGTTCTTCATGGCCTTGATCAGGGGCGCGGGGCCGCCGGCGTAGCCGATGCGCCAGCCGGTCATGGAATAGGCCTTGGAGACGCCGTTCAGCACGATGGTCCGGTCGTACAGGTCCGGGCAGGCGTTGAGGATGTTGCAGAACGGCTCCGCACTCCACAGGATGTGCTCGTACATGTCGTCGGTGGCGATCATCACCTGCGGGTGGCGGCGCAGCACTTCGCCGAGCGCCTCCAGTTCGCGCCGGGTGTAGGCCACGCCCGACGGGTTGGAAGGGCTGTTGATCACCACCAGGCGAGTGCGCGCCGTGATGGCGGATTCCAACTGCCCGGGCGTGAGCTTGAAGCCCTGTTCCTGGGGCGCGGGCAGGATCACCGGCGTGGCGTCGGCCAGCAACACCATGTCCGGGTAGGAGACCCAGTAGGGTGCGGGGATGATTACTTCGTCGCCGGGATTCAGCAGCGCCTGCGCGAGGTTATAGAAACTCTGCTTGCCGCCGCAGGAGACCAGGATCTGGTCCGGCCGGTACTCCAGGCCGTTGTCCCGGGCGAATTTGTTTATAATCGCCTTTTTCAGGCCGGCGGTGCCATCCACCGCGGTGTATTTGGTAAAGCCATCCTGGATGGCCTTGATGGCCGCCTGCTTGATGTGCTCCGGCGTGTCGAAATCCGGCTCGCCGGCGCCGAGGCCGATGATGTCCTGTCCGGCGGCCCGCAGTTCGGCGGCGCGCGCCGTCACCGCCAGGGTCGGGGAAGGTTTGATGCGTTGTACCCGATCGGAAAGTAAGACGTTCAAGGGATTGTTCCTGAGGAATGGAAGCCAGAACGCGTAATATTACTTGAACGGCCCGTCGATCAGAATCCCCATGACGCGAAGATTTCAGCTCAAGGCGAACATACAGCCCGCCGGCGATCAGCCCGAGGCGATCCGCCGTCTGGTGGAGGGGCTGGAGAGTGGCCTGGCCGGGCAGGTGCTGCTTGGGGTGACCGGTTCGGGCAAGACCTTCACCATCGCCAACGTGGTCCAGGCGGTGCAGCGTCCAACCCTCATTCTGGCGCACAACAAGACCCTGGCGGCCCAGCTTTACGGCGAGATGCGCGAGTTCTTCCCGGACAACGCCGTGGAGTATT
This sequence comes from Gammaproteobacteria bacterium, assembly GCA_041672765.1. Lineage (GTDB taxonomy): Bacteria > Pseudomonadota > Gammaproteobacteria > JBAYZB01 > JBAYZB01 > JBAYZB01. The sequence goes on from JBAYZB010000248.1 coordinate 3,639, forward strand.
TCGTCTCCTATTACGATTACTACCAGCCCGAGGCCTACGTCCCGTCCACCGACACCTTCATCGAGAAGGACGCCTCCATCAACGAGCACATCGAGCAGATGCGGCTTTCGGCCACCAAGGCCCTGCTGGAGCGGGAGGATACGATCATCGTCGCCACGGTTTCGGCCATTTACGGCCTGGGCGATCCCCGGTCGTATCTCGGCATGGTCTTGCATCTGGACCGGGGCGACACGGTGGATCAGCGCTTCATCCTGCGCCGCCTGGCCGAGCTGCAGTACACCCGCAACGACATCGAGCTGACCCGCGCCACCTACCGGGTGCGGGGCGAGGTGATCGACATCTACCCGGCGGAATCGGACCGCGAGGCGGTGCGGGTGGAGCTGTTCGACGACGAGATCGAGGCGCTCTCCTATTTCGATCCGCTCACGGGCGAGGTCCTGCGCAAGGTGCCGCGGCTCACCATCTATCCCAAGTCGCACTACGTGACGCCGCGCGAGACGGTGCTGAATGCCGTCGAAGCGATCAAGGCGGAGCTCAAGGAGCGTCTGGAGCAGCTCTGCGCGGCCAACAAGCTGGTGGAGGCGCAACGCCTGGAACAGCGCACCCGGTTCGATCTGGAGATGCTGCTGGAGCTGGGCTACTGCTCCGGGGTCGAGAACTACTCCCGTTACCTGTCCGGGCGCCAGGCGGGCGAGCCGCCGCCGACCCTGTTCGACTACCTGCCGGCCAACGCGCTGCTGGTGATCGACGAAAGCCACGTGACCATCCCGCAGCTCGGCGGCATGTACCGCGGCGACCGCTCCCGCAAGGAAACCCTGGTGGAATACGGTTTTCGGCTGCCTTCGGCCCTGGACAACCGGCCGCTGCGTTTCGACGAGTTCGAGCG
>JBAYZB010000249.1:0-4519 GCA_041672765.1 Gammaproteobacteria bacterium
GCTCATCGTGTTCGACATGGGCGACCCCATGGGCAAGAGCACCTGCGTGACCTGCGGCGAATGCGTGCAGGCCTGCCCCACCGGCGCGCTCATGCCGGCGCACGGCGTGGGGCTCATTCATCCCGACAAGCAGGTGGATTCCGTGTGTCCATACTGCGGCGTCGGCTGCCTGATCCAGTACAACATCAAGGACAACAAAATCCTTTACGTCCAGGGGCGCGACGGGCCGTCCAACCACGGCCGGCTATGCGTGAAGGGCCGCTATGGCTTCGACTACGTGCACCATGCCGACCGCCTCACCAAGCCCCTCATCCGCAAGCCGAATTACCCGAAGACCGCCGAGCTGCCCGAGAATCCCTACGAGGCGTTCCGCGAGGCCACCTGGGAAGAGGCATTGGATGTTGCAGCGGCGGGCCTGCGCCGCATCCGCGATGAAAAGGGCCCGCAGGCGCTCGCCGGCTTCGGCTCCGCCAAGGGCAGCAACGAGGAGGCCTACCTGTTCCAGAAGCTGGTGCGCACGGGCTTTCGCACCAACAACGTGGACCACTGCACGCGCCTCTGTCACGCCTCTTCCGTGGCGGCGCTGCTGGAATGCATCGGCTCCGGCGCCGTGTCGAACCAGGTGGCCGATGTCGCCGAGGCCGAGGTCATCATCGTCATCGGCGCCAGCCCCACCGACAACCATCCGGTCGCCGCCACCTTCATGAAGAACGCCGCGAAGGACGGCAAGACGCTCATCGTGATGGACCCGCGGCGCCGGGAACTGGCGCGCCACGCCCACTACTTCCTGCAGTTCCGTCCCGACACCGACGTGGCGCTGCTCAACGCCATGATGCACACCATCGTCAAGGAAGGGCTCACCGACGAGAAGTTCATCGCCGAGCGCACCGAGGGCTTCGAGGCGCTGAGGCAGCACCTGGAAGAGTACAGCCCCGAGGCGATGGCGCCCATCTGCGGGATCGACGCCGCAACCATCAGGGAGGTGGCGCGCCTTTACGCCCGCGCCAAGGGCTCCATGATCTTCTGGGGCATGGGCGTCTCGCAGCACACCCACGGCACCGACAACGCGCGCTGCCTGATCTCCCTCGCCCTCATGACCGGCCAGGTGGGCCGGCCCGGCACGGGGCTGCATCCGCTGCGCGGCCAGAACAACGTGCAGGGCGCCTCCGACGCGGGTCTGATCCCGATGGTGTATCCGGATTACCAGAAGGTAAACGACCCGCAGGTACGGGAGTGGTTCGAGCGGTTCTGGGGCACGCCGCTTGATCCCAATCCGGGCCTTACCGTGGTGGAAATCATGCACGCCGTCCACGACGGCAAGCTCCACGGCATGTACATCATGGGCGAGAACCCCGCCATGTCCGACCCCAACCTGAATCACGCGCGGGAAGCGCTCGCCAAACTCGATCACCTGGTGGTGCAGGACATCTTCCTCACCGAGACCGCCACCTTCGCCGACGTGGTGCTGCCCGCCTCAGCGTTCCCGGAAAAGACCGGCACTTTCACCAACACCGACCGGCGCGTGCAGCTTGGCCGCCAGGCGCTCGATCCCCCCGGCGAGGCGCGCCAGGACCTGTGGATCATCCAGGAGATGGCCAGGCGCATCGGGCTCGACTGGCACTACAACGACGTGGGCGAGGTGTTCGAGGAGATGCGCCAGGCCATGCCGAGCATAGCCGGAATCAGTTGGGAGCGGATCAACCGCGAAGGCACGGTGACCTACCCCTGCCTGAGCGAGGACGATCCAGGCCAGCCGGTGATCTTCCAGGACGGGTTCCCCATGCCGGACAAGCGCGGCAAGTTCGTGCCCGCCCCGCTGCGCTACGCGGCGGAGCTGCCAGACGAGGAATACCCCTACGTATTCATCACCGGCCGCCAGCTCGAACACTGGCACACCGGCGCCATGACCCGCCGCGCCACCGTGCTGGACGCCCTGGAGCCGCTGCCCGTGGTCAGCCTGAGCGGCGCTGACATGAAACAGCTCGGCATTCGCCAGGGCGACGTGGTCACCGTGCAGTCGCGCCGCGGTACCGTCAGCGCCTTCGCGCGCCAGGACGACGGCCTGCGCCATGGCGAAGTGTTCATGCCCTTCGCCTACGTGGAGGCCGCCGCCAACCTCCTCACCAACGAGGCCCTCGATCCCTTCGGCAAGATCCCCGAGTTCAAGTACTGCGCGGTGCGCGTCAGCAAGGGCGGGAAGGTGCCGCCGGAGGAGCTGAACATGGCGGCTGCAGGCGGGACCTGAGAAGCCGTCGGCAAATCTTGCTGAGCAGGCAATCCGAACTCACCGGCGCCTCGTCCTGACGTCGCACTGACCGGCTTGCCCGTCATTTCACGATCGCGTCACGTTCGCCCGATATCATGGCGCCCTTGTCAGGATCAGTCGCGCAGACTGACGGTTGTGCCCGTGCGAGAAGCGGCAACCCCAAGATCCATGGTGCGAAGCGAGACAGATGATCAGCAGGGAATTACTGGTGATTCCGTACTTCGACGAGCTGCATGAGTTCACGGAAAACATGGTGCTGGAGACCGAGGCGACTATTCGCACGGACCAGCGTCGCTTTCGCCGCTTCCCGCTGAGGGCACTGATCAGCGTGTGCCGTCCCGGCAAACTGTTGCGTCGGTGCAAACCGGTTCCGTGCCGTCTGCTCGACGTCAGCCTGGGCGGCATGGCCCTGCTGCTGGACGAGACTGTCCCGGCCCGCCTCAAGACGGCCCTGGCGCAGCACGCCCGCCTGAGTATCAAGATCATCATGCCATCCGGCGACATATACGAATGCAAAGGCGTGGTCCGGCACTACAGCGGAAACACCGTGGGCGTGGAGTTGATCGAGACTCCCGAAGACCTCCAGAAGATTCTGCTCCATCAGTCACTCAAACACTGTTGACCACGGTGACGTGAAATCGCCCCAAGGGCGGCCGGTCGGTTTTGCGTCTCTCCCTGTCCATATCGATCTGCGGTTTTCCATCCCACTCCTTGGCAAGGATGCCAAGGCTTTTTCCGCAATGCGCGGCCGCGCGGGCCACTCCCCTCCCCGGCAAGACCGTTGCCCGCCCCAAACCGGCCGGACCGCTCCCGCTGTACCGGCCCGGGCTTTGCTTTCTCCGCCCGCGTGTACCAATATCTACTTAATTAGTCAGGATTGACTGAGGAAGCCCCATGATCGATCCCGTAGTGAACCACGCCAGGCGGATCTATTCACTGGTGGAAAGCGGCGCGGATCGCAAGCTGCAGGAACCGGAAGCAAGGATTGCCCGCTCATGGCGACGCTGCATCGAAGAGCACGGCCTGGACCCGGCCAAGGCGCGCGAGCCGCAGATCGTGGACCGGGCGACGCTGCTGGAACGGCAGGAACGGCTGGAACAGATGCTGGCCATCGCCAAGGTGGAGATGACCAACCTCTACCAGCAGATCGCCGGCTCCGGCTACGCGGTGCTGCTCACCGACCGCGACGGCGTGGTGCTCAACTACATCGCCGATCCCTCCGTGGCGGATCTGGCGGTGAAAAGCGGCCTCGTTTCGGGCGCCTTCTGGGACGAAAAACACCAGGGCACCAACGGGATGGGCACCTGTCTCGTGGACCGCAAACCCATCGTGGTGTACCACGAGGACCACTTTTTCGCGCGCAACACCGTACTCACCTGCGCGGCCGCGCCCATCTTCGACCCCTTCGGCACGCTGCAGGCGGTGCTGGACGCCTCCAGCAATTCCCGGGATTCCCGCCAAGGCCAGCAGCACACCATGGTGCTGGTGAGCATGGCGGCACAGATGGTGGAAAACTGCGGGTTCCTGGCGCATTTCAAAGAGGATTACCTGCTGCGCTTCCATAGCCGGCCGGAGTTCGTCAGCATCCTGGGCGAAGGCATCCTGGCATTCAACGAAGAGGGCCGTATCCTGGCCGCCAACCAGAGCGCCCTGAACCAGCTCGGCTACAAGGCGCGGGACGAGTTGGCCGGCGTCCACATCGAGGAGATCTTCGACCTCACGCCCTCCGGCCTCGCGGCCCGCGCCGTGCGCCAGCCGAACCTGGTACTGCCCATCCACGACGCCCGTCATGGGCGGCGGTTCTTCGCCATGGTACGCCTGCCCACCCGAAACCGCCCCGTGGGCAATCCGGTTACGGCGAAAAACCAGCCCGCCGCACCGGCGGGCAACGGACCCTTCCGCGCCCCCCTGGAGGAACTGAATCACGGCGATCCGCGCATGGCCTACAACATCCGCTGCGCCCTGCGCGTGATGAACGCCGACATCCCCGTGCTGCTCTATGGCGAGACCGGCACGGGCAAGGAGGTCTTCGCCCGGGCGATCCACATGGCCAGCGACCGCGCGGACAGGCCGTTCGTGGCGGTCAACTGCGCCGCCATCCCCGAATCGCTCATCGAGAGCGAACTGTTCGGTTACAAGTACGGCGCCTTCACCGGCGCGCGGCGCGAAGGCAGCCGCGGCAAGATCCTTCAAGCCCACGGCGGCACGCTGTTTCTGGACGAGATCGGCGACATGCCGCTGCAGTTGCAGACG
>JBAYZB010000250.1:0-4485 GCA_041672765.1 Gammaproteobacteria bacterium
GAGCCGGAGACCGCCATCGTCGATCCCTTCAGCGCCACTCCCACGCTTTCCATGATCTGCAACATCGTCGATCCGGTGACGCGGGAGAACTACTCGCGCGACCCGCGTCATATCGCGTTGAAGGCCGAAAATTACCTGCGCAGCACCGGGATCGGCGACACCGCCTACATCGGTCCCGAAGCGGAGTTCTTCATCCTGGACGGCGTGCGTTACGACCAGAATGCCCACGAAGCCTACTACTTCATCGACTCCCAGGAAGGCATTTGGACCTCCGGGGCCGACGGCCACAACCTCGGTCACAAGCCACGCCACAAGGAAGGCTATTTTCCGGTGCCGCCCACCGACTCGCTGCAGGAGATCCGCAACGAAATGGTGCGCGAGATGGAGCGCGCCGGCATCCTGGTGGAAAAGCACCACCACGAGGTGGCCACCGCAGGTCAGGCCGAGATCGACCTGCGCTACGACACGCTCACGCGCATGGCCGACAAGATGATGCTCTACAAATACATCACCAAGAACGTCGCCCTGCGCCGCGGCAAAACCGTCACCTTCATGCCCAAGCCGGTGTTCGGCGACAACGGTTCCGGCATGCACACGCATCAGAGCATCTGGAAGGAGGGCAAGCCCCTGTTCGCCGGCGAAAAGTACGCCGGCATCAGCCAGGAGTGCCTGTACTACATCGGCGGCATTCTGCGCCACGCACCCGCGCTATGCGCCTTCGTCGCCCCCACCACGAACTCCTACAAGCGGCTCGTGCCCGGCTTCGAGGCGCCGGTGAACCTGGCCTATTCCTCGCGCAACCGTAGCGCCGCGGTGCGCATTCCGGTCTACTCGCCCAGCCCGGCGGCCAAGCGCATCGAGGTTCGTTTTCCCGACCCATCCTGCAACCCCTACCTGGCCTTTGCCGCCATGCTGATGGCAGGACTCGACGGCATCCGCAACCAGATCGATCCCGGCGACCCGCTGGACAAGAACATCTATGAACTGCCGCCGGAGGAGCTGGCCAACGTGCCCAGTTGCCCGGCCTCGCTGGAAGAGGCGCTCTGTGCCCTGGAGGACGACAACGAGTTCCTGTGCGCGGGCGACGTGTTCACCGAGGACGTGATCGAGACATGGCTCGACTACAAGCGCAGCCACGAGTGCGACCCCATCCGGCTGCGGCCGCATCCATACGAGTTCGCGCTGTATTTCGACGCCTGATTGTTGTCATGGCGGCAGAACCGGCCGTGGGTTGGCATCGCCCGCCATGCGCCGCTCGTTCACGGCCGGCGAACCAGGGCCGGTTACGGCAATTCGACGGGCATCAACTCCATTTCGAGCCGCGTCCTGCCGCGCACGACGGTCAACGCCACCGGCCGGTCCCAGGGCCATTGGGCCAGGAAACGGTGCAGATCGTCCACGCCCGTCACCGGCTGTCCGTTGATCGCCACCACGAGGTCCCCGCTGCGCAGGCCGGCACGCGCCGCCGGACCATCCGCCTCGCTCGCCACCACCTCCACCGCGCTGGCAATATCGAGCGCGTGAAATCGCGCCAACCGCCGGTCCAGGGGCTTCTCCCGCCCGCTGATGCCCAGGTAGGCGCGGCGCACACGGCCGTGTTGCAGCAACTGCGCCAGCACCCAATGCGCGGTGCTGGCGGGAATGGCGAAGCCGATGCCCTGCGCCAAAGCGATGATGGCGGTATTGATGCCCATCACGCGGCCACGTGAATCCAGCAACGGCCCGCCCGAGCTGCCGGGATTCAGCGGCGCCGTGTGCTGGATGATGTTCTCGATGAGACGCCCCTGACGGCTGCGCAGTCTCCGGCCGAGCGCGCTCACCACGCCGGTGGAAACCGTGGACTGAAACCCCAGCGGATTGCCCATGGCAATCACCAGTTGTCCCACTTGCAATTGCCGTGAATCGCCGAGTTCCGCATAGGGCAGCCCGGTGCCCTGTGCGCGGATGACCGCAAGATCCGTGGCGACATCCTCCCCCACCACCGTCGCCGGGACCGTAGCACCATCGGTGAGTGTCACGACCAGGTTCCTTGCCTGGTGAACCACATGCTGGTTGGTCAGGATGTAGCCGTCCGGGGCGATCGTCACGCCGGACCCGGCGCCGACCTGCTCCCCGGCATAGTCCTCGCGCCCGCGCCCGAAGTCGATACTGACCACCGCCGGGCCGACGGTGTCCACGACGTGGATGACGGCCCGGGAATAGGCATCCAGAAGCTCCGCATCCGCGGCGCTGTCGGCACCCGCCTCGCGGCGTTCGCCGCCCGCGGCCCGCGCGGGTCCGTCGATCAGGGTAAATGCGGGGCGAATCGAGTGGTGCATGGTTCACGCGCCTCCTGGCATCGGGAGGGCCGGTTCGCTCACGCTCTGCGAATCGCAGCGGAAACGGTCGCAAGGAATCGGAAAAGCGAGCCCGCGCCCGGATGAGATGTGCTGTCGGTCACATATGGACTGCGCGATCCCTTTTCAACGTGTCGACGCTTTTCCCCGGAACCGGAGGATCGTCTCAAAACGTTGAGCCAATCCACATTATTCAAACAGGGTTTCTGTTATACATGGCGCACCGCCGTACCGGGCATCCGGTATGTCATGGGAGCCCGAAAAACGTTGAAGCACTTGATCCACATGCGGATATCCATGACCAGAATGAACGGGCTCCTGCCGCATCTACGCAGGAGGATATCGTGCAAGCCGAGCTGACCGCGGATCTCAACAATTGGGTACGCGATGGGGACAAGGTCCAGTGGTTCTTCGCCGGTCGCGATGGCGGCGGCCGACTGTTCCTGATCAGCCTGTTGGAACATGTCCCGCCATCCGTGCACGATGAGCAACTGAACGCGGTGACGGCCCAAGGCACACGGCGCAGGATGCCTGCCCTCGGCATCGAATCCGTCACGCCCATTTCGCAGGAGCGTTTCCTGGAACTGCAACACTCGGTCCCCGATGCCCGCTCCTTCGTCCGCGGACCGCGCATCGGCCTGTATGACGCCATGGGCATTCCGGAATACGTGGAGATCGACGGTAAACGTTACGACTACATGGGGCTCGCCCCGTTGCACACGCCTCCCCTCAATCCCGAGCGCTATTTCGTGACGGATGGGCTGTTGTTCGAACATAGAGCCCGCTAGATTCTCCGTACCCAGACCGCGGCGCCGGCGCTCATGCGTCCGCCGCCTCTCTCAATTCGCGGAACAGCCGTGCCAAGTCCTCTGGCTGGTAATGCGCATTCAGGCCGCTAGGGTTGGGCAGGACCCAGGCGACAGCCCCGCCGATGGGTTCTTCCTGCCGACCCAGCGCAGCCTTGGGCCGCCCGAATGCGGTGCGATACGCGCCCACTCCGACCACCGCAACGAACCGCGGCGCATACCGCCGGACCTTGGCCCCCAGCCGCCGCGCGCCCGCAATCAACTCCTCCGCCGTCAACTCCGCCGCTGATGCGGTGGCGCGGTTCACCAGATTCGTGATGCCGTAACCGCGTTGCAGCAGTTCCCGCTCCTCGAAGGGCGACAGCAGCCGGTCGGTGAATCCGGCCTTGTACAGCACGGGCCAGAAGCGATTGCCGGGCCGCGCGAAGTGATGCCCCACGGCCGCGGTGTAGAGCCCGGGGTTGATCCCGCAGAACAGCACCTTGAGGCGCGGCGCAATGACATCGGCCACGCCCTTCCCTGCCGCGGCGATCACCTGGTCCCTGGTCGGCTTGAACACCTTGACGGCCACCACGCCTCCCCTCGCGTCCGCCTATGAAAAAGTTGCGGCGCTTTCCTAACGAGTGTACACAGCAACCGTCGGGAGGCGGCGCCCATCTTTCCATGCATTTTGGTGGGCAATGCCCGCCCTATGAATGGTTCGCAGCACGGGGTGTGCAGGTGCAACAGGATCCTGCGCTAACTAGAAATAGCCCGGAAGTAGAATATCGGATTCGGTGGATGACACTATTCTGCCAGGGCCTTTCTGCCCTTTGGGCGTATGCCCGGATTTGCGCAGGCCGTAGTCGCTGGTGAAATCGACCTCCTGGCCGTCCACCACCGTAAACGGCGTGTTGAGCTTCAATCCCGTCTGGGAACCGTGCGGCTCGTATTGCGCACCACTCCCGCGAAACGGGGGCCGTCGGCGGGCTTAGCCGGCGTCTCAGGACGGAAGCTTGCCCGAAACGGCGGCCGGCACGATCCGGCCCGCATGCATCTCGCTCCCCCGGCAATCAGAATCGTCCTTGGCGCGCTCTCCGAGCAATGCGTCGAAATAGGCGATGGTGGCCTTGAGGCCGGTATCGAGGTCGGTGGTGGGTGCCCAACCGAGCGCCTCCTTCGCCAGGGTGATGTCGGGCTGGCGCCGCTCCGGATCGTCGACAGGCAGAGGCTTGTGAACGATCCTGGAGCGCGAACCGCACAATTCGATGATGCGCCTTGCCAGTTCCAGGATGGTGATTTCCGCCGGGTTGCCGAGGTTCACCGGCCCGGTGAAGCCGGCCGGCGAGCCCATCAGCGCCACC
>JBAYZB010000251.1:0-4477 GCA_041672765.1 Gammaproteobacteria bacterium
GCCCTCCTGACGCTGGCGGCCCTGGTGGCCCCGCAGCTCGACGCCCGGGAGGAGTTCCCGCCGGCGCGCAAGAGTTTCGCGGAATTCCCGGCGTTGCTGGGCGAGTGGCGCGGGACGAAGGGGCAGCTGCAGGAGATGTACGTGGCTGCGCTGGACCTGGACGATTACATGCTGGCGGATTTCGTCCGGGACGATCTGGGGGCGGTGAATCTGTATGTCGCGTATTACGAGTCGCAGCGCAAGGGGGCTGCCGCGCACTCTCCGCGTTCCTGCATACCGGGCGACGGCTGGACCATCATGGGCCTGAACGAGAAGGTGGTGACGGACGTGCTGGTGGATGGCGCGCCGCTCGCCGTGAACCGCGTGGAGATCAGGAAAGGAAAACACACGCAACTGGTGTACTACTGGTTCCAGCAAAGGGGGCGGAATCTGACCAACGAGTACCTGGTGAAGTGGTACCTGTTCTGGGACGCGGTGACCAAGCGGCGCACGGATGGCGCCCTGGTGCGGCTGAGTTCGGTCATACTCCCGGGCGAGAAGATCGAAGACGCCGAGCGGCGCCTTGAGGCGTTCACGCGCGCGATAGCCGGATCGCTGCACGGTTACATCCCGGATTGAGCGGCGACGATGTTCGTAGGGTGGGCGCCACCCACCGAAAATATCTTGACACCTGGCGCTTAAACGTAAAGACGCAAAGGCCGCCAAGAACGCAAAGATTTTTTCGGAATGTCAGGATAGAGCAATTTGGCGTAGGGTGGGCAGCGCCCGCCGAACAACGCCCCAACAATCGACACAATGGTGGGCATTGCCCACCGAAAAGACCATACCGGCCGATGCGGGATGATGAACAATGCCCACCTCGCATGGTGATGACACGGCCTAGCGGGAAAGGCGCGGATTGTCCTGAAACGATGCGCGATCGCAGAACTCGGCACTGGGCGTGGAGGTGCCGCTCCGCACCCGATCCTTTGGGCGTTGCACCTCGTCCCACAGGATCACACCGGGGGAGCAGTCTTCGGTTTGGCACTCGATACGGGAATGCGGCATCTCCTGCGTGGCGCTCGTGTGCTTCGTTGCGTCGCCATCCGATGATTCTGCATGGGCGACCGCCGCGAGCGGCAGCGCCAGGATGAGGCCCAGCGCCATGTGGTGCAGGCGGTAGCGGGGACGGCGCCTGCGTGCGGTTTCCATGCGCATGACGATGGCGTCCGCCGGAAAGGATAACGGTTGCATGGTATGCAATGTGGCCGGCATGTCGACCTCGAAGTAATGTACGCGGTGATTTTCGGAAGACGCGCAATCCTACGGAGTCAAACCGTACTTCGCCATCAAGCGGTAAAGCGTCACGCGCGAGACCCCGAGCACCCGCGCCGCCTGGGAAAGGTTTTGGCGGGTCTGTTGCAGCGCCGCTCGTATGGCGTCGCGCTCGGCTCGAATGCGGGCGCTGTCCAGGGACAATATGTGATGCGTGGCGGGAGGGTCTTTGAGGCCGAGATCGGCCGGGGTGATACGGTTGCCTTCGCACATGACGACGGCGCGCCGGATGCGGTTGATGAGCTCGCGCACGTTGCCCGGCCAGCCATAGCCGATCATAGTGCGCAACGCTTCCTGAGTGAATCCCTTGACGCGCTGCGAATGCTCGCGCGCGAACTGTTCGAAGAAGAACCGTGCCAGGACTTCGATGTCGTCCGGACGTTCGCGCAGCGGAGGAAGGTGCAGGTGCAGCACCGCCAGCCGGTAATAGAGGTCTTCGCGGAAACGGCCCTCGACCACGGCGCGTTCGAGATCCACGTGGGTGGCGGCGATCACGCGCACGTCCACGTGAATCGATTCCGTGCTGCCCACCCGTTCGATGGTCTGCTCCTGCAGAAAGCGCAGCAGGTTGACCTGGAGATCGGGGGCGAGGTCGCCGATTTCGTCCAGGAAGATCGTCCCGCCGGCCGCGGTTTCGATGCGGCCGATCTTGCGGCGGTGGGCACCGGTAAAAGCGCCTTTCTCGTGCCCGAACAGCTCTGACTGTATCAGGCTGGACGGGAGTGCGCCGCAGTTGACGGCAACGAACGGGCCGGCGGCGCGCGCCGACCGTTCGTGTATTGCGCGCGCGGTAAGCTCCTTGCCGGTGCCGGTCTCGCCACTGACGAGCACAGGAGCGTCCACCTGTGCAACCTTGCGTATGTTGCGAAACAGGGCCTGCATCGCTGAACTCACGCCGACCATTTCGAGTTCGTCGCCGGCGGGCGGCGGGGCAGGGCAGGTATTTCTGAGGGTCGCCATGCCATAGGCATGGCCGAGCGTAAAGAGCAGCCGCGTCGGGTCCGCGGGCAGGGTGTGATAGTCGAAGAAGTGATTGAGTATGAGGTGGCGCCAGGTATCGGCCACGGCCTGTTGGCGGTCCACCAGCGCCACCCAGGTCATGGTGCCGCTATCGGGCAGGCGGCCGTGCTCGGCAAGCAGGGCGTCCACGAAGGCCAGTCCGACGTGAAAGCCGTGCTGATCCACCAGTTCCCGCGCATGGGCTACCGTCCGGGCCGGGCAGATTTCCCAACCCCCCGCGGCAACGGCGGACAGGATCGGTTCGTCCTCCCCGCTTGGATTCAGGTACAGCAGCCGTCTGTGATTTGTGTTTCGGTCCATCCGGTCGCTCCATCACACAATCCTTGTCACGCCGTCCACTGGCTGGATGCACCGGTGTCTCTTCATGCCATTTGCAGCCATGCGGGTGTTGCGCGCCGGGGTCCAGGCGAAAGCTGCGCCATGGCATGATGAGTGGCAGACAGCTAGGCTGGAAGCGGTTATGTCTCAGACGATGGCAATGCCGTGCGCAGCCACGCCGGTCAGCGGGCCTTTTCCGGAGACTCCACGCGCTCGTCATCATCTGCCCGGGGACGGGCGCGAGCGGTGACCGGCCGGCGGCGTTATGTCGGGCCGGACGGAAACAGCACAGGTTTGTTCTTCTGCACCATTGCACGACTCCTCCATGTTGCGGGCACGGCTGTCAGAGGCCATCCTTGGAAACGTGACGCAGCGAACGAGAAAAACAACACGCTGTTGCTTTGCCGCACAGCATCTATCGCATGTTTCATGTTGGGTATGTATCGATACATGCCGGAAAAGTGCAACTCCGCAAGTAGTCGAGTTGTTTGAAACAAATTGTAGCATGTTGCCGGAGGAGTGCGTCCGTGGCGCGATGTTTGTTTGCATCAGATCGCTGACACAATGCAACTGAATTTTGTCCCCGCCTAGCGTAATCCATGCGCATGGCGGACGACGGTTTCACCGGCAGAGCGTGTCGGGCAACCGATGTCGCCGACCGCGTTGTGTTTGTCCGCGGCGGCGCGACACGCCTGCGGTTGGTGTCCCGGGCCGTTTGGGGCATAATTGCCGCCGCCACAGGCTTGTGTCCGGCATTCCCTGCGCATGCACGGGGCGCGGGCCGCGGGCCACTCCAGCCGGTGGTTTCTAGAACACTATGATCACTGAGTCAATATGCGTCTCCTCTTAGCCGCGCTGCTTGCGTCACTCATCGCGCTTGCGTTTTGGTATGGATTCAATCGGCCGCAGGCGGTGGAGCCCGCGTGGGACCAGCCCTTGGCCAGCGTTTCCTTCGCACCTTATCGTCCCGGGCAGAGCCCGATTACCCAGGTCTATCCGTCCGATGCCGAGGTGGAGGAAGACGTGCGGCTGGCGAGCCGGATCGCGCGCAGTCTGCGCACCTATGCCAGCGGCGAGGGCATGGAGCGGGTGCTGCAACTGGCAGGCAGATACGAGTTGACCGTCACCCACGGGGCGTGGCTGGAGACGGAAGGACGGTTGAATGATGCCGAAGTAGAGCTGCTCATCCGCGCGGCCAACGCCTACCCGAAAGTAGTCGAACGGGTGATCGTCGGTAACGAGGTGCTGCTGCGCGGCGATCTCACGCCGGACCAACTCGTCGGCTATATCCGCGAGGTGCGCGCGGCGGTGCAACAGCCGGTCAGCTATGCCGATGTCTGGGGCTTATGGCTCAAATATCCGGAAATAGCCGATGAAGTGGATTTCATCACCATCCACATCCTGCCTTACTGGGAGGATGAACCGGTGGCTGTGGAGGATGTGGAGCGTCACATCCTGAAGGTGCTGGAGAAGATCGAGGCGGCGTTCCCCGGCAAGCCTGTCTTCATCGGTGAAATCGGCTGGCCCACCGCGGGGCGCAATCGTGGACCCGCCGTCGTGGGTGTGGTCCCCGCCGCGACGCTCGTGCGCACCGTCGCCAAATTCGCGCAGGAGCGCGGCCTTGATTACAACATCATCGAGGCGTTCGATCAGGAGTGGAAGAGCGTCAAGGAAGGAACCGTGGGCGGCAACTGGGGGCTTTACACTGCCGATCGCCAAGTGAAAATTCCGCTGGCCGGTCCGGTGACGGCGGTCCCGGACTGGCCTTGGCGCGCTGTCGCCTCGATGGTCCTGGGCTGGTTGCTGTTCGGAATCGGGATGCGCC
>JBAYZB010000252.1:0-4467 GCA_041672765.1 Gammaproteobacteria bacterium
GAGAGCATTGATTAATGAGGGACGGATTGTGGCGGGATCGATAACATCGTCAACAAAACCACGAGAGGCTGCTACATAGGGATTAGCAAATTTATTGCGATATTCATCGATCTTTTCTTGACGTTTGCTCATGGGGTCGGCTGCATCTTTGATTTCATCTTTGAAAATAATGTTTGCAGCTCCATCGGGTCCCATAACAGCAATTTCTGCGTTCGGTAAAGCAAAAACCATATCGGCTCCGAGATGACGGCTACACATTGCAATGTAGGCTCCGCCATATGCTTTTCGAGTGATCACTGTCAGTTTAGGTACATTCGCCTCGGAATAAGCATAAAGCAATTTTGCTCCATGGCGGATGACTCCACCATGCTCTTGGCTAACACCAGGAAGATATCCAGGAGTATCGGTAAATGTTACAAGAGGAATATTAAAAGCGTCACAGAAGCGGATAAATCTTGATGCCTTGTCCGAAGCATTGATATCTAAACATCCGGCCATAACCTTAGGTTGATTACCAATAATACCAACACTTCGGCCATTGAGACGGCCAAACCCGGTAATCATATTTGCAGCATATGCCGCTTGAACTTCAAAGAAATTCTGATCATCGACAACAATCTTCATGATATCACGCATATCATAGGGACGGTTAGGACTCTCAGGAACGATGTCTCGTAACCCTTCATCGGTTCTAGTAGCTGAATCTTCACTGGGGACGACCGGAGTTGTTTCCAAATTGTTAGAAGGAATAAACCCGATTAGCGTACGAACCATATCTAAGGTTTCTTCATCAGAATTGCCAACAAATTGAGCCACACCGCTGGTTGAAGCATGGATTGCTGAGCCACCTAAGGCATCAGCACTGACATCTTCACCGGTCACTGACTTCACGACTTGTGGACCGGTAATGAACATATTGGCGTAATTGGTCATGAAGATAAAGTCCGTTAAAGCCGGAGAATAGACAGCTCCACCTGCACAGGGACCCATGATAACAGAAATCTGTGGAATGACACCGGATGCAAGGGTATTGCGATAAAAAATATCGCCATATCCTTTTAAAGCATCGACTCCTTCTTGAATTCTGGCACCACCTGAATCATTGATAGATATGAAAGGAGCACCCATTTTTACGGCTAAGTCCATAACTTTACAAATTTTCGCGGCATGCATTTCACCTAAAGATCCACCAATCACGGTAAAATCTTGAGCTGCAAGATAAACGAGTCGGCCCTCGACCGTTCCGTATCCGGTAACGACGCCTTCTCCGGGAGCTTCCGTTTTTTCCATACCGAAGGCCGTGCAACGATGTGTTACAAAGGTGTCCAATTCAACAAAACTATCTTGGTCTAAAACATAAAGGATTCGTTCTCTTGCTGTTTTCTTACCGGCAGCATGTTGTCTCTGCACTCTTTTTTCACCGCCACCTTGGGCAACGGTTGCTCTTTTTTGAGCTAGTTCTTGAATCTTGTCCATAAAAATCCTATTCCTCCTACTGCTTTAGTGTTTTTCACATAATTCCACCAAAACACCGAAGGTGGATTTTGGATGGACAAATGCAATTTTCACCCCACCGGCACCAATTCTGGGGGTTTCATCAATTAATCTTGCCCCACCCGCTTTTAATTGCGCGAGGGTTTCTTCAATATTATCTACTTGGAACGCTACGTGAGCGATACCTTCTCCCCTTTTTTCAATCGTCTTGGCAATCGGACTATCCTCACAAGTTGGTTCCAAAAGTTCGATTTTGCTCTCCCCGATTTTTAACATTGCTACAGTGACCATTTGCTCTTCTACAACTTCGGTCCCCTTTAATTCTAAACCCAAGACTTCCTGATAAAATTTCGTTGCCTGTGCAAGATCTTTGACAGCAATTCCAAGATGATCGATTTTTTGTAACATTGCATAAACTCCTTTTCTCATACCATGAACCGATGGAAGTTCCAATTCTTTTAGAATGGAGAGTGCTAATGAATACGCATTGGTCTTTCCTTCTGATAATTCATTCAACAGGGTCTCGCGTTTACGATATAACGAACTGTTGATCAGAATTTGATTCCATTGTACCTCAACATTACTTTCGAGTTCTTTCCACAAGCGCTCTTCTCTTTGTTTTTTCCACTTACCACTGGTTATGGATTGTTCTTTTACCCGATTCAAAGCATCTGCTAAAAGATCGATTCCGGTACCCTTAGTCGAAACTGTCTTGATGACAGGAGGGCGGATTTGTCCTTTTGGTGCTAAATCAAGCATCATATTTATTTCGGTAAAGACTCGCTCAGCTCCTTCTTTGTCGGCTTTATTAACCACAAAGAGATCACCGATTTCCATGATTCCAGCTTTACTGATTTGAATATCATCACCCAATCCCGGAACGGAAACCACAACTGTTAGGTCTGCAGTCTGAACGATTTCAGTTTCAGCTTGACCTATACCAACCGTTTCAACCAAGATGATATCGAACCCATAGGCATCCATGAGTTTGATTGTATCTTGCGTAGCGGCAGACAGACCTCCCAAACGTCCTCTGGAGCCCATACTTCGAATGAAGACCCCGGAATCCGTGAAGCTTTCACTCATTCGAATTCGATCTCCTAATATTGCTCCTCCACTGAAGGGGCTAGTAGGATCGATTAAGATGACGCCAATTTCCTTTCCAAGTTTGCGAAAATGCTGAATCAACTTTCCGGTTAAGGTGCTTTTTCCCGCCCCGGGTGGACCGGTAATTCCGATTACATCGCTTCTGCCTAAAGAAATGGCTTGATGTAAAGCTCCCATAAAAGGTCTTGATTCTAAAAAATTGTTTTCAACATATGTTATGGCTTTTGCTAATTGACGTTTGTCATGCTGCTGTAACCCATGAAGCAATCCCTGCTCTTTATTTGATAACTTATTTCCGGACATGCTGACGGACAAAATTTACACAATCCACTGTTGAGGTTCCCGGTGTAAAAATTTCAAGTATTCCTTGTTCTTTTAAGAAAGGAATATCCTCATCTGGAATCACGCCACCACCAATGACCTTGATGTCTGTTGCATTCTTTTCCTTCAACAATTCCATAATTTTGGGGAAAAGATAGTTATGAGCTCCCGATAAGATGGACACACCAATCATATCAACGTCTTCTTGAATGGCAGTTTCAACGATTTGTTCCGGGGTTTGACGTAACCCGGTATATATAACTTCCATACCCGCATCTCTGAAGGCACGAGCAATGACTTTGGCTCCACGATCATGTCCATCTAGTCCCGGTTTTGCTACTAAAACTCGAATTGGATTTGACATTTTGTCTCCCCCTTTTATATTGATACCGATGCTTGGTATTCACCAAACACGTCACGCAGTACATCGCAGATTTCGCCTAATGTTGCATATGCTTTGACCGCATCGAGGATTAAGGGCATTAAATTTGTATCAGATTCTGCCGCTGATTTCAATTTAATCAGAACCTCGTCAACTGCATTTTGATCACGTTTGGCTTTGAGTTTCGTGATCTTTTGTATCTGCATCGCTCCAACTTTGGGATCCACTCGCAACAATCCCTTCGGGGAAGGTTCTTTCATCGTGAATTTATTGACACCAATCACAATGCGTTCGCCTTTCTCGATTTCCTGTTGCCATGTGTAAGCGCTATTCTGAATCTCTTGCTGTATGTAACCCTGCTCAATCGCAACCACAGCACCACCAAGATCATCGATCTTCTTCAAATACTCTTCTGCCGTTTTTTCAAGCGTATTGGTGATTGCTTCTACATAATAGGAACCCGCCAACGGATCTATGGTATCACCTGCACCGCTCTCATATGCAATAATTTGTTGAGTTCTTAGAGCAATACGTACTGCATCTTCTGTAGGTAAAGCAAGGGCTTCATCGCGTGAATTCGTGTGTAGAGATTGGGTTCCCCCTAAAACAGCTGCTAAAGCCTGTAATGTAACACGAATTATATTATTATCCGGTTGCTGGGCCGTTAACATCGAACCGGCGGTTTGTGTGTGGAATCGTAACATCATTGATTTGGGGTTCGTCGCATGGAAACGATCTTTCATGACCTTAGCCCACAGGCGACGAGCAGCCCTAAATTTCGCGATTTCTTCAAATAAATCATTGTGAGCGTTAAAGAAGAAGGACAGTCTTGGTGCAAAATCATCGACATTCAATCCTGCTTTAATCGCTGCTTCTACATAGGCAATGCCATCGGCAATCGTAAAAGCGATTTCCTGAGCTGCATTAGAGCCTGCTTCGCGGATGTGATAACCGGATATACTAATCGTGTTCCATTCCGGCACTTCTTTGGCGCAGTATTCAAAAATATTGGTGATCAATCTCATAGAAGGTTTTGGCGGGAAAATATAGGTGCCTCGCGCGATGTATTCTTTCAAAATATCATTTTGAATCGTTCCGCTTAATTTTTCAATGGATACACCCTGCTTTTCGGCGACAGCAATATACATCGCTAAAAGGACAGC
>JBAYZB010000253.1:0-4464 GCA_041672765.1 Gammaproteobacteria bacterium
CTCATGCCGGTGAGTTCCCGGGCCGCGAGCCCGGCCCGCCGGGTCCAGCCCACGAGTTCCGAGGGGCGGATGAACTTGCCGTAGTCGTGGGTGCCTTTGGGCAACAGCCGCAGCAGATACTCCGCGCCGATGATGGCGAACAGGTAGGACTTGGGGTTGCGGTTGATGGTGGAAAAGAAGACATGGCCGCCCGGCTTGACCAGTTTCATGCAGGCCTCCACGGTGCGCGCCGGGTCAGGCACGTGCTCCAGCATCTCCATGCAGGTCACGACGTCGAACGCCTCCGGGTGCTGTTCCGCGAACTCCTCGGCGGTTATCCGCTGGTAATCGATGTCCAGCCCGGATTCCAGCAGGTGCAGCCGGGCCACCGCCAGGGGCGCCTCGCCCATGTCGATGCCGGTGACCTTGGCGCCGCGCCGGGCCATGCTCTCCGCGAGGATGCCGCCGCCGCAGCCGATGTCCAGGACGCGCTTGCCGGCCAAGCCCGCGCGCTGGTCGATGTAGTCCAGGCGCAGCGGGTTGATGTCGTGCAGCGGCTTGAATTCGCTGGCGGGGTCCCACCAGCGGGCGGCCAGTTCCTCGAATTTGCGAATCTCGGCGGGGTCGTAGTTGCGTGCGGGTTCTGCCATGTCGGTCTCGTGGTTGCTGCCGTGTTTCAGCCGGCGATCTTGTCGCGCCAGCGCCGGGCCTTGGCGAGCACGGCATGTTCGTCCAGGGTGGCGAGGCGCCGATCCTTCAGCACGTGCCGGCCGGCTATCCAGACGTCGGTGACCTTCTCGCGGCCGGTCGCGTATACCAATTGGGAAATGGGATTGTAAACGGGTTCGGTCTCGATGCCGGCCAGGTGCACGGCGATCAGGTCCGCGGATTTGCCGGGCACCAGGGAACCGATCTCCTGCTCCAGGCCGAGGGCCTTGGCGCCGCTCAGAGTCGCCATGTGCAAGGCCTTGGCGGCGGGCAGTGTACTGGCATCCTCCGCCAGGACCTTGGCGAGCAGGGCGGCGAGGCGCATCTCCACGAACATGTCCAGGTCGTTGTTGCTGGCGGCGCCGTCGGTGCCCAGGGCGACGTTCACACCCGCCTGGAGCAGCCGGTGTACGGGACAGAAGCCGCTGGCCAGCTTCATGTTGGACTCCGGACAATGGAGCACATGCCCGCCCGCTGCGGCGAACTGCCCGATTTCCGCGTCCGTGAGTTGGGTCATGTGGACCGCGAGGAGGGAAGGGGAGACCAGACCCAGGTTGGCAAGCCGCTGCAGCGGCCGCATGCCGTGCTGGTCGAGCCCCTGCTGGACCTCGGCCGCGGTTTCGTGCACATGCATGTGAACCGGGATGTCCAATTGGTCCGCCAGCACGCGACCGCGCTCCAGGGGGCCGTCCGATACCGTGTACGGGGCGTGGGGCGCGAAGGCGGTGCGGATCAGGGGGTGGTGGCGATATTCATCATGCAGTTTCAGTCCCTTGGCGATGTATTCGTCGGCGTTGCTCGCCCAGGCGCTGGGGAAATCGATCACGATCAGGCCGACGCTGGCCCGCATCCCGCAGGCTGCGGCCACGTGGGCCGTCACCTCCGGGAAGAAGTACATGTCGTTGAAACAGGTGGTCCCGCCACGCAGCATCTCGGCGATGGCGAGTTCCGTTCCGTCGTGGACGAAGTCGACGCTTACCCATGCGGCTTCGGCCGGCCAGATGTGATTCTGTAGCCAATCCATCAACGGCAGGTCATCGGCCAGGCCGCGCATCAAGGTCATGGCCGCATGCGTGTGGGCGTTGACCAGCCCCGGGAGGATGGCGTGTTCGGGATAATCGAGACGGACAGCGGCGCGATACCGGGACGCGGCCTGTGCCGCGGGCAACAGATCCAGAATCCGGCCCTCGTGGATGGCGACGGCGTAGTTGTCGTATACGATGCCTTCGGGTTCGACGGGGATTACCCAGCGGGCATGGATGAGCGTGTCGATGTGGCGTATGTCGGGTTGCATGTCGCAGTCTTCGCTGCAGGCCTTTCCGGCGGGCGGACGGTTATTCGATCCGCCTGATAATAAAGGTTAACCGGGGGCTTGTGCCAGCGCTGTTCGACTTGGACGGTTCCGGCCCGATGCGCGCCGCCACGGATTGGCGGCACGTAAATCCAGTGATCCCAGAAAAACAGGCCCGCCCCGTTTTGTACGGCGGGACGAGCCTGGGATGGCTTACTGTTCGGCCGGGCGCTGTATCGGTGCCTGGATCTCGACCCGACGGTTCAACTGCCGGCCCTCGCGCGTCTCGTTGCTGGCAATGGGCTGGGTTTCCCCCATGGCACGGATTTCGACCCGGTTCGGATCGATGCCATTCTGCACCAGATACTCCCGTACCGATTCGGCACGCCGTTCGGAGAGCTCCTTGTTGTACTCTTCGGGGCCGGTGGCATCGGCGTGGCCCACCACTTCCACCGCTCCGGCGATCTCGTTATCCCCCATCCGCGCGATCAGGCGGTCCAGTTTTTTGCGCCCGGTGTCCCGGAGTTGGGCCTTGTCGAAATCGAACAGCGTGATGGTTTCCAGCGTGACCGTTTCGAAGGCTGCTATCGGAGCGGCGGGTTCCGCCGGCTCCGGTTCGGCCACGGCCACCTCCTCGGGCCGTTGCACCAGGTCCGGGTCGCACGCCGCGATGGCGAGTTCCGGGGTCCACAGACTGGTGCGGACGCAGTTGCCGCTGTTGTCCCGTGCGGGCAAGCCGGAGTTGCCGAAGACGTAACCCGGACTCTCCTCTACGGGCTGAAGCTCCTGGGCGGACGCATCAAGGCCGATGCCTGACAGTGACAGAAGAACCGCTGAAACGAGTACCGCCGAATGCCTGTCCATATTTGCCTCCTTCCATCGTCGGTTGTAAGCGCAGTAGTCCGCAAGTCTGCGTATGCATTCAGCAACCACGTCGGATCGGGAGCTGCAAGTAACGGTAACGCAAGGCAGAATTTCCCTTCCACTAAGTTTAGATGCTCACCGGGCACGGCGCCGGGTACATGCTGCCGGAACAAATCCGGGACGATTTTGCGCGCCATGCGCACGGAGATATAAAATTCGACCCTTGCTTCTCATTCCGTGTTCCCGTGATTTCCTTGCCGCCAGAAGGGCTGAACGATGACCCAGACCCACGACACCATCCAGGCCGTTCAATGGACCGGAAAAGCCCTGCGCTTGCTCGACCAGCGTGTGTTGCCCCACCGGGAGGAGTACGTGACGGTGAACGATGCGGCGGCGGTGGCGCGGGCCATTGCCGACATGGTGGTGCGGGGGGCGCCGGCCATCGGCATCACGGCGGCGTACGGGGTAGCGCTGGCGGGGCGTGACCGCTACGCCAGGGCGCCGCAGCGCTGGAAAGAGGAGATCGCGCAGGATCTGGCAGTCCTCGCCGCCGCGCGTCCGACGGCGGTGAACCTGTTTTGGGCGCTGGACCGCATGCGCCGGCTCATCGCCGGGTTGGGGGGCGACCCGTTCGAGGCGCTGCAGGCGGAAGCGCGGGCGATACATGCGGAGGATATCGCCGCCAACCGGCGCATGGGGGAACTTGGGGCGGCCCTGATCGAGGAGTGCGGCGGGGTGCTCACCCATTGCAACACGGGCTCGCTGGCGACCGGCGGCTACGGCACTGCCCTCGGCGTCATCCGCAGTGCCTACGCGGCGGGCAGGATCGACCAAGTGTTTGCCGACGAGACGCGGCCCTGGCTGCAGGGCGCGCGCCTGACCGCGTGGGAGCTGGTGCAGGACCGCATCCCCGTCACCCTGATCGCCGACGGTGCCGCCGCCTACCTGATGCGCCAGGGCAAGGTGCGCTGGGTGATCGTGGGCGCCGACCGCATCACGGCCAACGGCGACGTGGCCAACAAGATCGGCACCTATGCCGCCGCGGTGGCGGCACGCCATCATGGAGTCAAATTCATGGTGGTCGCCCCCAGCTCCACCGTGGATATGACCCTTGCCAGCGGGGCGGAAATCCCCATCGAGGCCCGTTCGCCGGAGGAGGTGCTGTCCCTGGCCGGCCAGCGCGTGGCGGCCCCGGGCGCCGCGGCCTGGAATCCAGCGTTCGACGTGACCCCTGCCGAACTCGTCGATGCCATCGTCACCGAGCGGGGCGTGGTGCTGAACCCGGACCGGGACAAGATGGCGGCGCTGATGGGTTGCTGACAAGGTAACTTGCGGCCAGGTCGGGCTGCTGCTGGGGTCTGGGGCGGCCAACTCCCAACGCGAAGGCGCACAGACGCAAAGATGCTCGGTGTGCGGCTCGCGGGCAAGCCGTTTCGGTGGCGCCGGCCTGTGCGCCTATCCCGCCAAGGGGTGTGGCCGACAATGGAGGGGGGGCGCCGGTCTGTGATAAGATTGCGCTTTTCCAGTCATTAACAGGTTTGTCAGGATATCTTTCCCGCCCATGGCCGAATTCGCCCGCGAAGTCCTCCCCGTCTACCTCGAAGATGAGATGAAGCAGTCCT
>JBAYZB010000254.1:0-4422 GCA_041672765.1 Gammaproteobacteria bacterium
CTGCGCACCCGCTCCTGCACCGCCCGGCACTCGTCGAAGCCGACCACGGACTCCACGTCCAGGTAGAGCACGTTCAGGAACAACCGGCTGGAAGGACCGTAGGGACTGGCGTGCTCCGGCCGCAGGGGGAACAGCGCGTGCAGCGGGTTCAGCGCCACCGTGTCGGCGCCCAGTTCCGCGCAGCGATCCACCACCGCCAGCAGATCGCTGAAATCCCCCATGCCCCAGTTGCGGCTGGAGCGCAGGGCATAGAGCGGCAGCGCCATGCCCCAGACGCGCCGCTCGCCGGCAATCGCCGCGGGCTGATAGCAGGTGCGGGGCGTTACGATCAGGCGCATGGCGGCGAGCGGTGCGCCGGTCTCCTCATGCAGGAGTTCGAACCGGTGATAGCCCGGCGGCAGCGCCAGCGGTAGAAGGATGCTTTCGCGTTGGAACGTCTCCTGCCCGAAGCTACGGCGTTCCTCCGGGCGGCGGTCCGCGGGCGCCAGCCAGCCTTCATGGCGCGTCCCCTCCTCCTCGATCACGGCCCAGCGCAGCCCCCGCTGCGCCTCGGCCTCGGGCAGGGTGAGCGGGATACGGACCGGGGCGTCGGCACGCACCACCTGGACCGGCGGCAATGGACGCCGCCAGGGCCATTGCTCCGCTTCGGCCAGGGCCGCCGCCACGGCCTCTTCCGTCCCGGTCGGCACGCCCATGGCGGAGAGCAGGGCGCGCAGGGTGTCGGCGGAGGCGGTATGCGTTTGTCCCCAGTTGTCGATGTACTCGCATTCGATGCCGTGTAGCGCGGCGAGCCGCTCCAGCGTCTGGATTTGGCCCGGTCTAAGCTCGCGCATCGGTTCCACTACCGCACTCCCTCACGGCTCCCTCCGGTCAAGGAACCAGGCCGTGGTCCAGGCGGGCAGCCGGCCGCTCGCCAGCCGTGCGCTGGTGGAGTGGAGCAGCTCCCCGGCGGGCCGCTGCACGCCGCCGGACCAGTCCGCGTCGCCGAGGTTTGCCAGCAGGTGCAGGGTGCTGCCGTCCCCCAGCACCCAACGCGCCTGCAACGCCCGTTCGCCCAGCACACGGCACTCCGCCGCCGCCCCCTGGATGCCGGAAAGCCGCGGCACGATCTCGCGCCGGCGCAGGTCCAGAAGCCGCCGGTACAGATCGAGCCATTCCCGGTGCTCCGGCTGGCCCGGTTCCGCCCAGTCCAGCCTGGAGGCGAGGAAGGTGTCCACGGCCTCCGGGTCCGGGATGCGGGCGCGCGCCTCCGGGTCCTGGAACTCGGGAAAACGCGCGAATTCCCGCCGCCGCCCCTCGGTCACCTTGGGTCCCAGCTCCGGACCGAAATCGCAGAAGAACAAGAACGGGCGGGTGGTCCCCCACTCCTCGCCCATGAACAGCAGCGGAATCGAGGGCGCCAGCAGATAGACCGCCGCCAGCGCCCGCAATGCCTCCGGTTTCATCAGGGCGGCGGCGCGCTCGCCGAAGGCGCGGTTGCCCACCTGATCGTGGTTCTGCAGGAACGCGACGAACGCGGTGGGCGGGAGATGGCGGCTCGGTTCGCCGCGGGGCGCGCCCTGACGGTAGGCCGACGCCTCGCCCTGGTAGGCGAAGCCCTCCGTCAGGCAGCGGCCCAGCAGAGCGGCCGTCTCCCGCCGGTAATCCTGGTAATAGCCGCCATGCTCGCCGCTGCCGAGCACGTGCAGAGCATGGTGAAAATCGTCGTTCCACTGAGCCACGTACCAGTGCGGCAGGCCACTCTCGCCGCGCTGCAGATAGCGGGCCGCGTTGGCGTCGTTTTCCAGGACCAGATGGATGTGGCGCATGCGCCCCAGCCCGTCGTGCACCGCTTCCGCCAGTTCGATCAGGATGTCCGGCCGGGAGTCGTCCATGATGGCGTGCACCGCGTCCAGGCGCAGCCCGTCGAAGCGGTACTCCTCCAGCCAGTAGAGGGCGTTGTGGATGAAGAACTGGCGCACCCAGTGCCGCTCGGGGCCGTCGTAGTTGATGGCCGCCCCCCAGGGCGTGTGATGACGCTCGGTGAAGAACTGCGGGGCATAGAGGTGCAGATAGTTCCCCTCGGGGCCGAAGTGGTTGTACACCACGTCCAGAAACACCATCAGGCCGTGCTGGTGCGCGCTCTGCACCAGTTCCTTCAACTGTTCGGGCGTGCCGTAGCGGCTGTCCGGCGCGAACGGCAGCACTCCGTCGTAGCCCCAGTTACGCTCGCCGGGAAAATCCGCCACGGGCATGAGCTCGATGGCCGTCACGCCCAGGCGCAGCAGGTGCTCCAGGCGCTCCTGCACGCCCCGGAAGGTGCCGCGCGGGGTGAAGGTGTCCACGTGCAGTTCGTACAGGACGGTCTCTTCCCAGGGCCGTCCGCGCCAGCCGTCGTCCTGCCATTCCCAGGCGTGCGGATCGATCACCTGGCTCGGCCCCTGTACGTCGTCCGGCTGAAAGCGCGAGGCGGGATCGGGGACGCACAGGCCGCCGTCGATGCGGAAGCGGTAGCGGCTGCCCGCGGCAGCGGCGGCGGTAACCAGCTCGTACCAGCCCGCGCCCACCGGCTGCAGCGGCAGCTCCCGCACCATTCCGTTCCGCTCCAGGCACAGATCGACCCGCGCGGCGGCGGGCGCCCATAGCCGAAAACGCACCGCACCGCCGTCCACCACCTCCGCCCCGAAAGGCATGCTGTGCCGCCGCTTCATATCCTCGCCTCGCTGGTCGGATGACGGCATGCCGGCCCGCCCTACCGCGGTTCGTGGCCGCCTGGAAATCCGTGGCTGCGGAAAACCGCGGCTCCCTACTTAAAACCATAGCCAGCCAACACTCAGACGCGGGGGCTCGCTCGGCGTGGCGCTTAAACGCAAAGACGCAAAGGACGCCAAGAACGCAAAGCCCAAAAAGCTTTACCCTGCGCGGCTTGGCCTCCCCGTCTTTTACGGGAACCCACCCAGACAGCCGTCATTCTCAATAAATTCTTTGCGCCTTCGCGCCTTTGCGTTGAGTGATCAACACCCCACCAACTGGCGTAATGGTGGGCGGCGCCCTCCCTACGCACCGGAGTTCCTCTTGCCCGTCCTGCCCCGGAGGGCCAATCCTTCGGCCGCCCGCTGAATCAGCAGCGCGACCGAGCGGCCCTGCAGCGGATACTTGTCGCCCGCGCGGAAGGTGCGCCCGTCGCTCCGCTTGCCCAGCTCGAAGAAAGTGTCCACCTGCACTTCCCAAGCCTTGCGGGAACGTGAGGCGGGAATGGTGAAGGGGATTTCTCCCTCGTAGGCGTTCAGCAATAACAGAAAGTTGGCGTCCTGGATCGGCTGGCCGCGCCGGTCGTGCTCGTTGATGGCGGAACCGGCCAGGAACATCCCCAGGCAACGCGCATAGGCGTGGCGCCACTCCTCGTCGCTCATCTCCCGGCCCTCCGGGGTAAGCCAGACGATGTCCGCCACCCCCTTGATGCCCCGCCCCTGGAAGAAGTTGCGGCGTCGGAAGGTGGGATGCGCCTTGCGGATGCGGATCATGCGCTGCACGAACTCGGTCAGGGCGCGATCCTCGGGATTGATCTGCTCGATCTGCCAGTTGAGCCAGCTGGTCTCGTTGTCCTGACAGTAAGCGTTGTTGTTGCCGCCCTGGCTGCGGCCCATCTCGTCGCCGGCCAGCAGCATGGGCACGCCCTGGGAGAGCAGCAGGGTGGCGAGGAGATTCCGCTTCTGCCGCTGGCGCAACGCGATGATGGCTGGGTCATCGGTCGGCCCCTCGACCCCGCAATTCCAGCTCCGGTTGTGGTTTTCGCCGTCGCGGTTGTCCTCCCTGTTGGCCTCGTTGTGCTTCTCGTTGTAGGTCACCAGGTCTTCCAGGGTGAAGCCGTCGTGGGCGGTGATGAAGTTGATGCTGGCATAGGGCCGGCGCCCGCCCGAGGAGTACAGGTCGCTGGAACCGGTCAGGCGATAGGCCAGTTCGCCGATGACGCCGCCCTCGCCGCGCCAGTAGTCCCGCACCACGTCGCGATATTTGCCGTTCCACTCGGTCCAGCCCACCGGGAAGTTGCCCACCTGGTAGCCGCCCTCGCCCAGATCCCAGGGCTCGGCGATGAGCTTCACCTGGGAGATCACCGGGTCCTGGTGGATGATGTCGAAAAACGCCCCCAGGCGGTCCACCTCATGCAGCTCCCGGGCCAGGGCGGCGGCCAGGTCGAAGCGGAACCCGTCCACGTGCATCTCCAGGATCCAGTAGCGCAGGCTGTCCATGATGAGCTGCAGCACGCGCGGGTGCAGCATGTTCAGGGTGTTGCCGGTGCCGGTGTAGTCCATGTAATAGCGCTCGTTGCCCGGCACCAATCGATAGTAGGCGGCGTTGTCGATGCCGCGGAACGACAGGGTCGGGCCGAGCTGATTGCCCTCCGCCGTGTGGTTGTACACCACGTCCAGGATCACCTCGATG
>JBAYZB010000255.1:0-4395 GCA_041672765.1 Gammaproteobacteria bacterium
AATGGGCGAGCGGCGGCGGTTTCACTGCGGTTCGGATTGCCGTGGGGCGGGCCGTGCTTTATAGCCGGTCGGCTTGAGCAACCTGCGAAGGTGCGGAAACCGTCTCGGATTTTTTGCGGGAGCATGACGGATCTGTTTCATGAGGGCGTGAGGGATTGGTGGCTGGATGAGGTGATGAGGGTGATTACGGAAAACAAACGGCACACCTTTATCGTACTGACGAAACGACCGGAAAGGATGCGCCGGTATTTTTGTAACGGTGTGCCGGGCAACCTGTGGTTGGGCGTGACGGCTGAGAACCAGCGGAGGCTGAATGAGCGGATGTTTCATCTGTTGGAGACACCTGCGGCAGTTCGGTTTGTGAGTGTTGAGCCAATGCTAGAGCGGGTTCATATCGGCGCACCTTGGCTGGAGGGGTTGCGGTGGGTGATCGCGGGGCCGGAGACGGGGCCGGGCGCACGGGAGTGCCGCGCGGAGTGGATCATGGATCTGGCGGATGAGTGCGCGGACGCCGAGGTGGCGTTTTTCGACAAGCGCAAAGCAGGATGGCTGCTGCGCGAGTTCCCTGATTGACAGGGTGATTTTTTGACGGGGCGGCGTGAACGCCGCTTACAGGACTAACAAAGAGAGGGAAAAGGCATGAGCGGAAAAGATGCGGTGACGGAACTGCGCGAGCACGCGCAATGGCTGCGGGACATGATGGCGGCGACGCGCACGAGCCTGAATAAGGCGGTGCGCGACTGGGGCCTCGGGAGCAAGCGCACGTTTGCGCGGATCCTCGACGGGCAGATGAAGGAGGCGGACGCGGCGGAGTGGCTGGAGCGCTACCGCGCGGCGCGCGAACGGCTGGAGAATGAGGAGGGCAAGGAGCCGGTCTACACGTTGCCGACTTATGAGGCGGTGACGGACGCGGTGTTTTCGGCGTTCCGTCCGGGCGTATCGACGGGGCGCGTGGTGTTTGTGATCGGCGCGCCGGGGATCGGCAAGACGACGACGGTAATGGCGCTGGCGCGGAAGTACGGACAGCGGATCGTGAGGATCGAGGCGCACGAGCTGTGGGGCGACAGCCCGTCGAATATGCTGGAGGATCTGCTGGCGGCGCTGGGGATCAATGACGCGCCGGTCTCGGGCGCGGCGCGGATGAAGGAGGCGGTGCGGGCACTGCGGGGTTTCCGCCGGTGCCTGGTGATCGATGAGGCGCACCATGTGGGGCCGCGTATTTTGAACACGATCAAGAGCCTAGTGAACATGACGCCGGGCGAGTTTGTGCTGACCGCTACGCCGCCGATGTGGACGAAGCTCAACAAGGGCGCGTTCGCGGAGGCGTCGCAACTGTACACGAACCGGCTCGGGGCGTTTGTGCTGCTGGAGCTGCTGGACGGTGACGTTGAGCGCTACCTGCTGGAGCGGTTCAAGGGGCGCATCTCGAAGGGCGAGGCTGCGGCGGCGGCGCGGGTGCTGCGGCCGGTGGCCGAGCGCAACGGGTGCTATGCGTTTCTGCGCGACGTGTGCCGCGAGCTGGAGCGCGCGGGCAACGGGTTCGGCGCGGATGCGATTTCGGAGGCGACGCGCGAGGTGCGCGACAACCGCCCGCCGATGTGAGGGGGGCGGTGTGAACACCGCCCACAGAACCTAAAGAGAGAGGAAAGGAAGATGAAAAAGAAGGACATTAAACGGCTGGACGCGATACCGCACGGTACGGAGTGCCGCGTGTCGTTTGTGCGTGATGGCCTGAATGTTGCCGCGATTGCTGGGCTTCTTCAGCAGCGTCGACCGGGTGGCGCGTGGCGCGTGGAAACGCCTGATGCTGCGGCGTGGGGGTTCATCAACCCCGAGGACAAAGTGACTATTTTTAAAGGAAACAGTTTCAGGGTGGATCTGCCCTGACAACAAGAGAGGAGAAAGACAATGGCTAAGATGGCAACTAGAAAAAAGACGCCGCGCACGACGATCAAGACGCGAGACGATCTGGAGGGCGTGTTCGGTGAGTACGCGACGCTGGTAATTGAGCTGGACAGGCTCACGGCGCAGATGGAGCTGGAGATCGCGGCGGTTCGTAAAAAATACGAGGACAGGCTGGCCGCTCGCAAGGAGCCTGCGGAGGCATTGTTTGCCGACCTTCAGGCGTATGCGACGCTTAACCCTGACGTGTTCGGTGACAAGCGCAGCATTGAGTTGCTGCACGGTACGCTGGGCTTCCGGACGTGCCCGCCGCGCGTGTTGCAGGTGCCCGGCGTGAAGGTGGAGCACACGCTGGCGGCAATCGACGCGCGGATGGGCGGGCAGTGGATGCGCGTCCGCCGTGACCTTGACAAGGCTGCGGTGCTGGCGTCGGTGGCGCAGGCGCGCGAGGCCGGGCCGGAGGCCGCTGACCGTATGGCGGCGGATCTGGCGGCGGTAGGGCTGCGGGTGGAACAGGACGAGGTCTTTTTCGCGGAGCCGAAGAGGGAACTGGAGGAGTAACCACCGGTACACAGAGGTACCGGCGTACGATAAGGGCGGGGCGGCGTGGTCCGCCGCCCCGCTTGAAAGGAGAACGGCATGAGCATGGACAGAACGGAGGCGGCGATTTTTGGGCAGGGCGCGCGGGTGATCGATGCGGCGCAGGTGAGGCGGTTGATACTGGCGGCGCGCCGGGCGTATGACCGGCAGGATGAGCTGGGACTGACGGACGGCGAGACGTTTGATGCGTGGCGCAAGGCGCAGCTTTGGGACGCGGTGCGGGAGGATTCTTTCCGCGCGGTGACGCAGGGCGATTACGCGGCGGCGATGGCACGGTTCGCCGAGTTGGCGGGCGCGGCGAGGCGCGCCGATCCGGCTGAGGCGGACCGCGAGCGCAGGGCGCGTTGGAAGCTGGAGCGGCTACTGGCCGATCCGCTGGTGAACGGGCGCTTCGGCGGCGAGGCGGGGGCGCGGGCGTACGCGGGGACGCTGTTCGCGAGGATTCACAGGACGAGTTACGCAGACGCGAACGCGCGGCAAATCTGGCAGGTGTTTTTCACAATGCAGGCGCGGAAGAGGAAGCCGGTACACGGAGGTACCGGCGCACGATAAGGAGGGGCCGGTATGGCACTGACACAGAGACAGCTCTTTGCGGATCTGCCGGAGGAGCGGTTCCCGCCGGAGGCAGCGGCGGGAACGGGCGCGGCGGAGCGGTTGCGCGAGGCGGCGCGGTCGGACATGGTGCCGGTCGCGCCTGGCGCACGGATCTGGCGTCCGCGCTCCGGCGACACCGCGCCCGATATGGTCATGTGCCGCTGGGCGAAAACGGAGGGCGGCTGGTCGCCAGTGCCGGTGGCGGGGCGGTGGGTGAGGCTCACGGCGGCGGTGGCGGCGCAGATGGGCTTCCGCGACGCGGCGCGGTCGCGGCGCTACGATACGCTGCTGCGGCTGTGGCGCGCGGGGTTTATCGACGTGGCGCATGTCTCGCCGGGGGTGTACATGATCGACATGGACTCGTGGCATCGGCATCTGGCGGAGGTGACGGAGGATGACGGGTACTGGGAGGTTGGCAGGGGCAACCGGGAACGGTACTACAAGGCAAACGGGCTAGGCGGGTGGAAACGGAAACTGAAGGGCGAAAAAACATGCTGACGATACGGGCGAACAAAAAGGCGGTGGATTTTATTAGGGCGAAGGCGGCGGTGAGGCCGGAGGATTTCGGGCGGCTGCCGCGCGAGATCAGGATACGCGCTTTCACCACGGCGGCGAGCGAGGATCTGGGTACGTTGCGGAGGATCCTCGATGCGCTGGAGGATCTGCCCGCCGGGGCGGACTGGAGGCAGGCGCGGCGCGAGGTGGCGGGGCTGCTGGCAGACCCTGCCAAGGGCGCGGGGAAACGGGAGAGGGCGCGGGCGAAGCTCATCGTGCATACGGCGGGACGGCAGGCGTACGCGGCGGCGCGGTGGCGCGAGATGCAGGCGCAGGCGGACGTGTTCCCCTACCTCAAGTATGTGGCGGACGGCGACGAGCGGACGCGCCCCTCTCACATGGCGCTCAACGGGACGGTGGCGCGGATCGACGATCCGTTCTGGCAGACGCATTATCCGCCGTGGGATTTCGGCTGCCGCTGCACGGCGGTGCCGCTCACAGAGGCGGAGGCTCAGGAGGCGGGGATTGCCGATCCAGAAAAACTGCCGCAGCAACCGGCGGAAAATTACAGGTTCGACCCCACGGACATCAACCGTGATCCGGACGAGCTGGCGGATTCCTACGGCAACGAGTGGCCGACGATGTGCGACGCGATGCGGGCGATAGAGGTGAGCGAGCGCGCGGCAGGGTTGGGCGGATCGGCGGAGGAACGGGGGAAGGAATTGGCGCGGACAGTGACGGCGTGGGACTGGTTTTATCAAGATTTCGCAAGGAAGGATGGCGCTGCGGCGGCGATGGCAGTGC
>JBAYZB010000256.1:0-4395 GCA_041672765.1 Gammaproteobacteria bacterium
GCCGCGCGGCTGCGTTGGGAATTGTCATCGGCATTGCGCCGCGGGCGGGCGGTGATCGCGGCGGCGGATTGTGCGGCCTGGCTGCGCGAACACGGCGGTTTCGTGGAGGGGATCACTCGCTTTCAGTTGGCTCATGGTGACCTGTACGGGAAGAACGTCCTGGTCAGGGAACGTGGCGGAGCGGTTTACTTGATTGATTACGAGTTGGCGGCCTATCAGCCTGCGGGGCTCGAACTTGGGTTGGCGCTGCTGCGCGCCTTCTGTGGCGAAGACGCCGCGTTGCGGCGCAGCCTTCTGGAGGCTTATCTCGCGCACTGCACTCCCTGGGTGAGGGAGGCATGGGACGAGCACCATGCCTTCTTTCTCATCGCCGCCGCCCTGCGCCTTGCCGGTTCACGCCAACGGCGTGCCCGCATCCTTGCCCGGCGTGGCCTGCCCGCCGATCAGCCCCGCGATCACGCCGTGCGCTACCTGCAATGGGCCGAGCGCATGGTCCGCGCCCACCGCGCCGGCGCGCGGGGAGCGGAGGCATTGCTGGAATGCTGCGTTTCGTGATGCCCGGCTGCCGCGCCCGTTTCCTCCGGCGGTCTGTCGCACGCATTGCTCCCTCTTGCGCTGTCACCCTCTCTCCAACCCCTCTCCCCTCGAGGGAGAGGGGCTGTGTCGACGGGCGTTGCCTGCCTTACATCCGAACGCTGGAACAGGCCCGATAGTACGTTCCCTCTCCCCTTTGGAGGGAGAGGGACAGGGAGAGGGGGAAAGGATCAGGTGGTACAACCGTATCGCATTGGCTCGCCGCGCTGTCACCCTCTCCCCTAACCCCTTTACTCCGGGCATCCATGCCCTCCGCCCTACGGGCCAGCCTACGGCTGTTCCGATCCCGCTCTAAGCTCGACCATCCTGGTCTCGCTAAGAGCTTCGGCGGCTTGGTCCTCTCAAGAGAGAGGGGTTGTATCCGGCTTTCGAGGGTGGGCACCGCCCACCGAAAAATGCTCTGGCAACCGGCGCTTGGCGGGCGGTGCTTACCCTACATCCAGAATCCGTTTCCTCTATTGCCCATTGACGAAAACCTTGATCGGCCGGCGGCCGGGGAATAGACTGGTGCCGCCGTTGCGGCACCCTGGCATACTTTGCCCGCATTGGCCGGCGTCCCTTCTTCGTTTGCCGCGCAAACTCTGCGATCACGACAGCATGAACGATTCATCCCCGACCCGTATCCGCGAGATACCCTACAATTACACCTCTTTTTCCGATCGCGAGATCGTGATCCGCCTGCTGGGCGAGCGCATGTGGGACGTGCTCAATGAACTGCGCGGCTCGCGCCGTACCGGGCGTTCGGCACGTATGCTGTTCGAGGTGCTGGGGGACATCTGGGTGGTGACGCGCAACCCGTTCCTGCAGGACGACTTGCTGGAGAACCGCAAGCGGCTCGAATCCCTCATCTCCACCTTGCACCAGCGGCTGGATCAGATCGTCGCACGGGCCGAGGGTAACGTGCTGGCGCTGGAGCTGGCGGAGCGCGCGCGCGAGGCGGTGCAGCAGTTCGAGGCTTGGTTCCCGCGGCAGCGCGAGCTGCGCAAAAAGGCGTTGAAGCGGCTGTCCCGGATCACGCGCCGGGACAACATCGACTTCGGCGGCCTCGCCCGCGTCTCCCATGTGACGGACGCGACGGACTGGCGCGTCGAGTATCCCTTCGTCGTCATCAGCCCGGACACGGAGGCCGAGGTGGCGGGTGTGGTGAAGGCGTGCATCGACCTGGGGCTCACCATCATCCCGCGTGGCGGCGGCACCGGCTACACCGGCGGGGCGATCCCTTTGTACGCTGACACGGCGGTGATCAATACCGAGAAGCTGGAAGGCTTGGGCGCGGTCACCCTGACCAGGCTGGAGGGGGTGGCGGAGCCGGTGCCCACGGTGTGCGCCGAGGCGGGCGTGGTGACCCGCCGGGTGGCGGACCTGGCGGAGGCGAACGGCTACGTGTTCGCGGTGGACCCCACTTCCATCGATGCCTCCACCATCGGCGGCAACATCGCCATGAACGCGGGCGGCAAGAAGGCGGTGCTGTGGGGCACTACGCTGGACAACCTGGTCTCCTGGCGCATGGTGACGCCGGACGCCGAGTGGCTGGAGGTGGAGCGCCTCAACCATAACCTGGGCAAGATCCACGAGCAGGAAACGGTGGAGTTCCGCATCACGCGCTACAAGTGGGACGGCCGCACGCAGATCGGCGAGCCGGAGATCCTGCGCATGCCGGGGCGCGTTTTCCGCAAGCAGGGGTTGGGCAAGGACGTCACCGACAAGTTTCTCGGCGGCCTGCCCGGCGTGCAGAAGGAGGGGTGCGACGGGCTGATCACTTCGGCCGTGTTCGTTCTCCACCGCATGCCGAAGCACACGCGCACCGTGTGCCTGGAGTTCTTCGGCGCCGATCTCTCGCGCGCCGTTCCCGCCATCGTGGAGATCAAGGAGTACCTGGACGGCCGTTCCGGGGTGGTGTTGTCGGGCCTGGAGCACCTGGACGAGCGCTACGTGCGGGCCGTGAAATACAGCACCAAGGCGCCTCGGCGCGAGTTGCCGAAGATGGTGCTGCTGGCCGACATCTCGGGCGACGACGAGAATGCGGTGGCGGAGGCCGCTTCCACGGTGGTGCGCATGGCGAACCGGCGCGAGGCGGAGGGCTTCATTGCGGTTAGCCCCGAGGCGCGCCGCCGCTTCTGGCTGGACCGCGCGCGCACCGCGGCCATCGCGGCCCACACCAACGCCTTCAAGATCAACGAAGACGTGGTGATTCCGCTGGACCGGCTGGCGGATTACAGCATGGGCATCGAGCGCATCAACATCGAGCAATCGACGCGCAACAAGCTGCGCATGATCGATGCCGTACTCGAATACCTGTCGGGGGAGATGCCGGAACTGCGCCAGGCGCCGGGCTACGAGGATAGCGAGGAGAACACCGCCATCATTGCGGCGAAAAAGGCCGCCGCCTGTGAGTACCTCGGCAAGGTGCGCCAGCGCTGGACGCAGATCCTCGATCACCTGGACCGTCCGGCCGCGCGGCACGGCGCCCTGGTGGGACAGGAGGCGCAGGACAAGCTACGGCCCGGCGACAGGGTGATCGATCTCCTGCTGCGCCGCGATCTGCGTATCTCCTACCGCAAGGAGGTGGAGCGGCCGCTCAAGGAGATCTTCGGCGGGCGCGAACTGGAGCCGGTACGCCGGCGGCTCGATGCGATCCACGGCGCGATCCGCTCGAGCCGGCTCTTCGTCGCCACCCACATGCACGCGGGCGACGGCAACGTACACACCAACATCCCGGTCAACTCCAACGATTACGCGATGCTGCAGGAGGCCGAGCGCGTCGTCGACCGCATCATGGCGCTGGCGGTGTCCCTGGGCGGCGTGATCTCGGGCGAGCATGGCATCGGTTTGACCAAGATCCAATACCTGGAGGCGGCCGCGCTCCAGGCCTTTGCCGACTACAAGGCGAAGGTGGACCCGCACGGCCGTTTCAATCGCGGCAAGCTGCTGGCGGGGTCGGGGCTCGACAATGCTTACACGCCGTCGCTGCGCCTGGTGCAGCAGGAGGCGCTGATCCTGGAGGCGAGCGAACTCGGCGCGCTCAATGACGACATCCGCCACTGCCTGCGCTGCGGCAAGTGCAAGTCGGTGTGCAACACCCACATACCGCGCGCCAACCTGCTCTACTCGCCGCGCAACAAGATCCTCGCCACCGGCCTCATCATCGAGGCCTTCCTGTACGAGGAGCAGACGCGCCGCGGCATCTCCATCCGTCATTTCGACGAGATGAACGACGTGGCCGACCACTGCACGATCTGCCACAAGTGCTTCACTCCCTGCCCGGTCAATATCGATTTCGGCGACGTGACGATCCGCATGCGCGGCATCCTCAAGGCGCGTGGACGCCGGCGGACCAATATCGGCACGCGCATGTCCATGGCGTTCCTGAACGTCACCGACCCGGCCACCGTGAAGACCATGCGCAAGGGCATGATCGAGTGGGGGTACAAGGCCCAGAACCTGGGCCACCGCGTGGCCAAGCGCCTCGCCTGGTTGAACGGCGATGAGCGGCCGGCCGCGACCACCGGCAGGACGCCGCTGCGGGAGCAGGTGATCCACTTCTTCAAGAATCCGCTGCCCGCCGGCCTGCCAGCGCAGACCACCCGCGCCATGCTGGGCCTGGAAGACGCCAAGGCCATCCCGATCCTGCGCGACCCGGCCCGTACCAACGAGGAATCCGACGCCGTCTTCTATTTCCCCGGCTGCGGTTCGGAGCGGCTGTTCAGCGAGGTGGGCCTCGCCACCCTCGCCATGCTGCGTCACGTGGGCGCACAAACGGTATTGCCGCCCGGCTATCTCTGCTGCGGCTACCCGCAGACG
>JBAYZB010000257.1:0-4393 GCA_041672765.1 Gammaproteobacteria bacterium
GATCGACACCATCGGCGGCGACGTGCGTCGAGCGGAACTGCTGACTTACCCGGTCGCGCCCGACAAGCCGGAACAGCCGGTGCGCCTGCTCTCCGATGTGCCGGCGGAGCTGTTTGTCGCCCAGTCCGGGCTGTTGTCCTCCCAGACGGAGGCACCCAGCCACCGGGCGCAGTTTACGGCCGAGGCCACCGAGTACCGCCTCCAGCCGAACGCGGACGAGGTGCGCGTGCCGCTGCGCTGGACCGGCTCGCAAGGCCTGCAGGTGACCAAGACCTACGTCTTCCACCGTAACAGCTACGCGATCGACGTCATCTACGAGCTGGAGAACACGGCTGCCTCCCCCTGGACCGGCCATCTCTATCGTCAGTTGCAGCGCGTGGAACGGCCCGACCAGGCCAGTCGTTTCATTTACACCTATACCGGCGCCGTGGTCTACAGCCCGGAAATCAAGTACGAGAAGGTGTCCTTCGACGACATGCGCGAGGAGCCCCTGAACCGCGACCTGACGGGTGGCTGGGCCGCCATGATCCAGCACTACTTCCTGGCGGCGTGGGTTCCGGAGCCCGACAAAACCTACCGCTACTACAGCAACGTCGTGGACGGGTCGCGCTACGTCATCGGGATGATGGGGCCGGACATCACGCTGCCCGCCGACGGCAAGGCGACCATCGAAAGCCGCCTCGTGGTCGGGCCGAAGCTCCAGGATCACTTGGCCGAGATCGCGCCCGGCCTCGAACTCACCGTGGATTACGGAATGCTCACCGTTATCGCTCAGCCCCTGTTCTGGCTGCTGTCGCTCATCTACAAGATCGTCGGCAACTGGGGATGGGCGATCGTGCTGCTCACGGTGCTGATCAAGCTGGCGTTCTACAAGCTCTCGGAGACCAGTTACCGTTCCATGGCGAACATGCGCAAGCTGCAGCCGCGCCTGCAGGCGCTGAAGGAACGCTATGGCGACGATCGGCAGCGCCTGAACCAGGCCATGATGGAGCTGTACAAGAAGGAGAAGATCAATCCGCTCGGCGGGTGTCTCCCGATCCTCGTGCAGATCCCTGTGTTCATCGCGCTGTACTGGGTGCTGCTGGAAAGCGTCGAGATGCGCCAGGCGGAGTTCATCCTGTGGCTCAACGACCTCTCCGCGCCCGATCCGTATTACGTGCTGCCGCTGATCATGGGCGTGAGCATGCTGCTGCAGCAGAAGCTGAACCCGTCGCCGCTGGATCCCATCCAGCAGCGGATCATGATGATCCTGCCCATCGTGTTCACGGTGTTCTTCGCCTTCTTCCCGGCGGGCCTGGTGCTCTACTGGGTGGTGAACAACATCCTGTCCATCGCGCAGCAATGGGTCATCACGCGCCGCATCGAGGCCGGCGCCAAGGCCTGACGTTTCGGATAAATCCGCCCCGGTGCAAGGCCGGCTTGCACCGGGGCGGCTCGCGAATTTTCCTTTCCGGCTCGACAGCCACGCACCGTGACCACGCCATCCACTGACACCATTGCGGCAATCGCAACGCCGCCAGGCCGCGGCGGCGTAGGTGTTGTGCGCGTCTCCGGGCCGCGGGTCCGGGACATTGCCACGCAAATCGTAGGCGGCCTGCCTGCGCCGCGCATAGCCGTCTACCGCCCGTTTCGCGGCGCGGACGGTAGCGTGATCGACCAGGGGCTTGCGCTGTTCTTCCAGGCGCCCCACTCCTTTACCGGCGAAGATGTCCTGGAACTGCAGGGCCACGGTGGCCCCGTAGTGATGGACCTGTTGTTGCGGCGCGTGATCGAGATCGGGGCGCGGCTGGCGCGGCCCGGCGAGTTTTCCGAGCGGGCGTTCCTCAACGGCAAGCTCGACCTCGCCCAGGCCGAGGCGGTGGCCGATCTGATCGAGAGCAGCAGCGAACAGGCCGCGCGCGCCGCGATGCTTTCCCTGCAGGGCGAATTCTCCGATCGGATCAACCGGCTGGTCGAAGAACTGGTGCAGTTGCGCATGTTCGTAGAGTCGGCGATCGATTTTCCGGAAGAGGAGATCGATTTTCTGACCGACAGCGCTGTCGCCGCGCGCCTGGACGAGGCCGTGGGCCACATCGATGCCGTGCTGGAGTCGGCGCAACAGGGCCGGTTGCTGCGGGACGGGATGACCGTGGTCATCGCCGGCCGCCCGAATGCGGGCAAATCGAGCCTGCTGAACCGCCTGGTGCAGCGGGAAGCCGCGATCGTGACGGACATCCCGGGCACCACCCGCGACGTGCTGCGGGAGTACATCCACATCGACGGCATGCCCCTGCATGTGATCGACACGGCTGGCCTGCGCGAAGGTGCCGATCACGTCGAGCAGGAGGGCATCCGCCGCGCTTGGGACGAGATCGGCCGCGCCGATCGGATCCTGCTCGTGATCGACGATCAGCAGGGGCTCGGCGAAGCGGACGAGCGTATCCTCGCCCAGCTCGGGGAAAGGCCTGCCCTCACGCTGGTGCGCAACAAGATCGACCTGACCGGCCGCCCCCCCGGCCTGCACCAAGGCCCCCTGGGTCCGGAGGTGGCGCTGTCGGCCCGCACCGGGGCGGGGCTTGAGGCGCTGCGTGGCCATCTGAAAGAGTGCATGGGCTATCATGCGACCACGGAGGGCGTATTTCTCGCGCGCCGCCGCCACCTGGACGCGCTGCGCCGCGCCCGCGCCGCCATCGTACAGGGCCGTGAGCAATTGGAACTGCATCGTGCGGGCGAGTTGCTGGCGGAGGATCTGCGCGCGGCACAAAACGCCCTGTCCGAGATCACCGGCGAGTTCACCACCGAGGACTTGCTGGACCGGATCTTCTCCAGTTTCTGCATCGGCAAGTAGCCGCCGTTCGGAAGCGCCACCCCGGCGGTCCTGGTTTGTCCCGCGGGTGAATCCCGCTATCCTGTGCCAACCGGTGAAGGTTTTTATTGTTATGCGATTTCAAGAGAGCTTCGATGTCATCGTGGTGGGCGGCGGCCATGCGGGCACCGAGGCGGCGCTGGCCGCCGCGCGCATGGGCATGCGCACGCTGCTGCTGACCCAGAATATCGAAACCCTCGGCCAGATGAGCTGCAACCCCGCCATCGGCGGTGTGGGCAAGAGCCAGTTGGTGAGAGAGATCGACGCCCTGGGCGGTTTCATGGCCCACGCCGCCGATCGGGCCGGCATCCAGATCCGCGTGCTCAATGCCAGCAAGGGTCCCGCCGTGCGCGCCACCCGCGCGCAGGCCGACCGCCAGCTCTACAAGCAAGCGGTGCGCGGCGCGCTGGAAAACCAGCCCAACCTGGTGTTGTTCCAGCAGGCCGTCAGCGACCTTGTGATGGAAGGAATGCGTGTGGCCGGCGTGGAGACCGTGATGGGGCTCAAGTTCCAGGCGCGCGCGGTGATCCTCACGGTCGGCACGTTTCTCGCCGGGCGCATCCATATCGGGCTGGCGAACTACGAGGGCGGCCGCGCGGGCGACGCCCCGTCCAACGCCCTGGCCGCCCGCTTGCGGGAGTTGCCGTTCCGCGTCGCGCGGCTC
The DNA here is from genome assembly GCA_041672765.1 of Gammaproteobacteria bacterium. GTDB lineage: Bacteria > Pseudomonadota > Gammaproteobacteria > JBAYZB01 > JBAYZB01 > JBAYZB01. Next base: position 3,510 of record JBAYZB010000257.1, read on the forward strand.
AAGACCGGCACGCCGCCGCGCATCGACGGCCGCACAATCGATTACAGCGTGATGCAGGAGCAGCCGGGGGACGACCCGGCGCCGGTGTTTTCCTTCCTGGGCTCGCCCGCAGAGCATCCGCGTCAGGTCTCCTGCTTCATCACCGCCACCAACGAGCGTACCCATGAGATCATCCGCGGCGGCTTGTCCCGCTCGCCCATGTATACCGGCGTCATCGAAGGGGTGGGGCCGCGCTACTGCCCGTCCGTGGAAGACAAGGTGGTGCGCTTCGCGGACAAGACCTCCCACCAGATCTTCGTGGAGCCGGAGGGCCTGCACACCCACGAGGTCTACCCGAACGGCATCTCCACCAGTCTGCCGTTTGACGTCCAATACGCCCTGGTGCGCTCCATCCGCGGTTTCGAGCATGCCCACATCACGCGGCCGGGCTATGCCATCGAGTATGATTTCTTCGATCCGCGCGACCTGCAGCCGTCGCTCGAGACGAAGTACATCGAGGGGCTGTTCTTCGCCGGCCAGATCAACGGGACCACCGGTTACGAAGAGGCGGCCGCCCAAGGGCTGGTGGCCGGCATCAACGCCGCGCTCAAGATTCAGGAGCGCGAACCCTGGTGTCCGCGCCGGGACGAGGCTTACATTGGCGTGATGATCGACGACCTGATCACGCGCGGCACCAGCGAGCCCTATCGCATGTTCACCAGCCGTGCCGAACACCGCCTGCTGCTGCGCGAGGACAATGCAGACCTGCGCCTGACGGAGCAGGGCTGGAAACTCGGCGTCGTACCCGAGGCGCGCTGGCGCGCGTTCACGGCCAAACGCGAGGCCATCGAGCGGGAGCAGCAGCGCCTCGCCGCCACCTGGATGCGCCCGCAGGCGGTGCCGGA
>JBAYZB010000258.1:0-4348 GCA_041672765.1 Gammaproteobacteria bacterium
TTCGAACGAAACCGTTGCCAGTCTCGCCCGCATCCCTAGGTTACTGCCGGAGGAACGGCAGGTTCCCTCCAAGGTTTCCTTGTGGAACAATCACTTACGCGACTTCACGTCGCACGGGTTGTTGAACACTGAAACCACGGAGGCACCACGGCCCTCGCGGGGCAGTGAATGCCCCCGAGGGGTACTGGATCAGCCAGATCACGAAAACTACTTGATCAGGCCGAGAATGCGCGCCAGAAACTCCAGCGCGTTCTGGTTGACGAAGATGACGGTGAAAATCATCACCATGAACAACACGGTGAACTTCTTGTCCAGGCGCTCGAACCTGGCTTCGATTCTTCCTTCCAGCTTCGCCAGATCTTCTTTTGTCGAAAGCTCGTCACGCAGTTCGCGCTTGAGCTCATCCTTCGCTTCCAGCTTGCGCTGGATCGCGATCTCCCGGCTACGCTCCTCGATGTGCGACAAGGAGGCTTCGATGCTCTTGGCGACCGCCATTGCATCGTCACGCCCAAGACGCCGTTCAAGGATGTCGTAGACTTCGAGCGGGATGTTCATGTTCGTCATTCTAGCTTCCTCCGCGGAATTGAACAAAATCAGCGGGGAAGCCGCCCCTTGCGGGATATGCGACATCCCCGCAAGGGTTGAAAAGTACGAACGCCCCGACCGTAGCCGAGGCGTCGGTCCCCAATCTATTCGGCAGTCGGGTAGGGACAAGGCATTGCTGCCTCATGTCGGGTAGGGGCGAGGCATTGCTGCCCCGCTCCCCCCTAAGAACCGTACGTGCGAGTTTCCCCGCATACGGCTTTTTAAAGATTGTCCTTGCGGAGCAATCATTTATGCAACTTCACGTCGCACAGTGCTGTTTCTTTGCAGTCGCCAGCTACGACTCATCGAAGGCATTACGCACTTCGAATGATGCGTACGATTGTACCTAGCCACCGCCCGCCCTCAAGCGCCAAACAAGGCGTTTTCGCGCGTTTTTTGGCCGTTGTTAATGGAACGATGGGAGACAAAGCGTCTTCAGGACGCTGGGGCGCAGGCTTGAGATAGGTGCGGCTACGCCCTATAATGTGCATGTGATGCACATGCACATTCTGGAGAAACTATGGCCGCAGCTACAGAGCGCATCCCGGTTCTTGTAACCGCGGAAGAGAAAGCGATGATCGCCAAGCTCGCGAAGGACGCCCATCTGTCCATGGGTGAATTTCTGCGCCGGGCCGCGGCATCATTCCGCCCGAACGAAGACGAGAAGATGTTGGAAGGGATGATCAACCAGATGGTTAAGACGACCGCTCAAGCAAGCGCCGCGATCGATGAAGTCTTGGCTTATATAGAAGCGTCCAACGAACGTATAGCCGCATTGGAAGCACGAAGGAAGGCGGCCCGATGAGTATCACGGACAAAATGTGGGACGCCATCACCACAGTCATCAAGATGAACGACAAGGTGGAACGAATGGCAGAAGCGATGAAGACGCAGCAGGAGAAGATCGAGAACCTGACCGAGCGCGTCATTCGTCTAGAGACGACCTTGGAGATCGCGCTATCTCGCCCGCTTAGCGGCCGGTCCGCGGCCAAGATCGAACACAAAGACTGACCCGGTGCCGCGGAGGGCTTGTTTTCTTGCTCGGCGAAATGTAACATGTACATGTGTGTGTACATGTTGGAGTTTGGAATGAAAACCGAGCGAATCAGCGTTCTTGGAACACCGGAATTCAAGGCGTTCCTTGCCAAGGAAGCCGAGAAGGAAGGGATCAGCATTTCCGAACTGGTACGCCGCCGTTGCGAACGCACTCCTTCCGAAGACGAGGCGATCCTTGCGAACATGGCGGCAGAACTGAAACGGGCTGTGGCACAAGCGAAACGCTCGCTCGACGAGGGCCTGCGGGCCGTCAAGGAAACATTGACCGACTTGGAGGTCAAGCGCCAGGAGAAAGCGACGTGAGCGCGGTGAAGGAAGCCATCACAGCCATTCGCGATGCGCTCAAATTGGCCGACGAGGTGAAGCAGGTCGGCGAGAGCCTGAAAGGCGTAGCTATGGAACTGCGCGAACACGATCGCCGCCTCACGCGACTGGAAGCGAAGTGGGAGACGGCCCTGGAGCTGGCCGGGATCAGGTCGGGAACGGCGCGGCGGCTGGAGGATAAGGATTGACCGACCATCAGACCGAGGCAGGCCAGACAGAGGGGTTGCCCCGGTCGAGTTACCGAGGCATTGGACAATTCCGTCGGACGAACATCTTGAAAAGCACCCTTAATGGTATTATATATAGTACTACAAATAGCACACGGGATTGCTTTATGGCGCATCGAGTATTGACAGAAACAGCGGCGAGTGTTTCGGAATTGAAGCGTGACCCGATGGGGACGGTTGCTGCTGGAGAAGGGTTTCCGGTCGCGATACTGAATCGCAACGAACCGGCGTTTTATTGCGTCCCCGCCAAGGCATACGAGGCGTTGCTGGAGCGGTTGGATGATCTCGAACTGAACGCGATCGCCAATCAACGCCTGGCAGACGGCAAGCCCTTGGTGCGGGTAACGCCCGATGAGTTATGAGTTGCTGTTCCATCCGGATGCGCTCGATGAATGGCGCAAATTGGATAATTCCGTTCGGGCGCAGTTCAAGAAAAAACTCCTGGAGCGCCTCGAAGCGCCCCGGATTCCATCGGCTCAATTGCGCGGACACCCGGATCGTTACAAAATCAAGCTGCGCGGCGCTGGATACCGTCTGGTATATGAAGCGAGGGATCAGGAGGTCGTCGTGATAGTGGTAGCGGTCGGCCGACGCGATCGGAACGAGGTATATAAAAGGGCCATGGCGCGAGGCTGACACGATTGAAGGCCAAGTGGAAGCTTGCCGGATTACGGGCGGCGCTATAGTTCAACGGCTAGCGGACAACGAATAACGGAGAATCGAATATGGAACTCGATGCAATTTGGTTGAATCGTCTCATCGCGGTCGCGCTGATCGTCTTGCTCGTCCTGATCTGGAAGCCGCTGCACAGACGTTTCCGCGGGTGGGCGATCATCTTCGCATCGTTGGGCTTTGCCATTGGCGGGCTTGCCGCGCTCTTTGCAAGAACGCCAGGTGAAATTTTCGCAGCCGCGTTTATCATCGCCGGTAGCATCGCCGCTTTATATGGAGGCCGTCAGAAGCCCATCGAGCAGCGCAAGCCCGCCGTGGCGTGGATGGTTGTCAACGGGCTATGGGATCAACTGGCGAAAGCAGGGCTGCCGGCCGACGAGATCGAGCAGCTGAAGCGGCTGACGCCGGAGGAAAGGGCGAGGTTGATGGCTGAGATAAGGAAGCCGGTATATAAGTACGATCACCCTCGGCCAGAAGATTTTGGTCCTGGTGGTAAGTACAGCGCCTTTGACTTGAGCTTATACAATCCCTGGAACAACGACTAAGGTTGGCGCACTACTTGATCTTATCTCCCGCTCGGCGGCGGCGCGTCGCCTTTCTGCTGGCCGCTCTCCCCCTCTATGGGCTGGGCCTGAGCCGGGACAGGCCGTTGCCCGCCACCGAGCAGACTTCCTAGGTTGGATCCACCTGGCGATCCGCTGAACAGGTCTCCGGCAGCCTTCTCGCCCTGGTTCCACGCACCATCCAGAACGCCCGCGCTGGTTCCGAGTCCTGATGGCTGCTGCGTCTCGGGCGGCAGGCCGAAGGTCTCTCGCGCAACTCCCTCTCCCGCTGCGACCGCATGATCCAGCGCCCCTTCAATCTTCGGCCCGAGCCTCTCTCCCGCGCCGGTCCTATCAGCGATCTCGCCGCCGACCATCATGCCGACCGGAACGCCAGCGCGTGCACCGATATTTGCGGCCGCATCGACCACTTCCTGCTTCGCTTCGCTGGCAACGATACCGGTCAATCCAGGATAGTTATGGCCAACGGCAGTCGTGGCGTTCTCCTTGAGGATATTCTGAGCAGCCTTCTCGCCAAGCTCCTTTCCAATGACCTTGCCTGCTGCTTTACCCACCGCTTTTCCAGCAGGGCCGCCAGCGGCCATCAAAGCGGTGTCAACAGCGAATCCAGTCCATCCGCCCTGGTAGCTATCGGCGTCCTTCCGCCAGTGCGAGGCCTCAGGTTTGAGACCGATGGCGCCCATTGCCTTATCCACACCCCACACCGTACCGCTCGGCAGACCGGCCGCCGCGGTGTTTCCGAGGGATGTGCCTAACATACCCAGGAAGCTCGGCGGCCGATCAGTCTTCTCCTTGACATCCCGCTCGATCTGGTTGCCGCCCTGTTCGATTTCGATCTGCTCCTTCTCGACCGTGCCCTGCGCAGTGGACAGACGTCCGCCCACTTGTTCTTTGAGGTTTCGCTCATCACCGACGAGCGCA